>NZ_JAFENV010000001.1:0-3104 GCF_016892225.1 Staphylococcus sp. GDY8P47P
TTATTGATGTTGAGAAGATCCCTTAACTAAACTTGCAGACGAATGTCGGCATAGCGTGAGCTATTAAGCCGACCATTCGACAAGTTTTGGGATTGTTAAGGGTTACGAGGCTCAACGTCTATTAAGCAATTGGAATAAAGCAACTTTGTTATTTATAATTATTTGATTGGAGGTGTGAATATGTTTTTTAAGTGTTCTATATGTGATGAAAAATTAAAGAGAGGTTATAAAACTTTAGCATGTGAGAATAACCATACTTTTGATATTGCAAAAGAGGGTTATTCGAATTTAATTTCAGGGCATAAAAAAAGTAAATACGATAAAAAATTGTTTATTGCTAGAAGAGAATTGAATGATAGTAGCAATTTGTATTCGATATTAATTTCAAAAATCATAGAAATTATTAAAAAATATGAGATTAAAACTAAAAATAATGTGATAGATGTTGGTACTGGTGAGGGTTATATTTTAAATGAAATTAGTAAAACATTTCTTGGTGAAAATGAATTCTTAGGTATAGACATTGCAAAAGAAGGTGTAAAAAAAGCAGCAAAATCATATAAAAATATAAATTGGTTGGTTGCTGATCTAGCTGATATACCAGTTATGAATGGGAATGTAGACTTTTTAATTAATGTGCTTAGCCCTTCTAATTATGATGAGTTTAAAAGAGTTCTAGATAAAGAGGGGAAATTGATAAAAATAATTCCTAATAGTGATTATTTAAAAGAAATAAGGAATATAGTCTTTAGTAATCATAAAAATAAGGATTATGATAATTCTGAGGTTATAGATTTATTTGAAGCTAATTTTAATAAAATTGAAATGATAGACATTAGTTATAAGGTTAAATTAAATAAAGAAGAATTGAATAAATTACTTGATATGACGCCTTTAACGTGGAATTTAAGTGACGTAGAAAAAGAAGGAATAATTAAGAAAAACTTAAGTGAAATTACGATGAGTTTTAAGGTTTTGGTTGGTGGTTTTAAAACGAGTTGAAAACGAGTTTCTTCTTGTCTTGATACTATATAGAAATAACGTTCTTTTTTAAAATGTTGTTTCAAGCTTGATGTAACAGTGTTTTGAAAGATTTTTAGTGTATAAAATAAAATTTGACATAAAAAAACTCCAGTAATAAGATTAAAGTGTCGAGCTAAAATCAAATACTGGAGGTCTTTTTATATGCAAGACAATCATACAAAATATATAGACGAAAATCAAGATAATAAAACACTAAAAGACTTAACGAAAAGTGGGAAACAACGCCCGTGGAGAGAAAAGAAAATCGATAATGTAAGTTATGCAGATATACTAGAAATCTTAAAAATTAAAAAGGCTTTTAACGTAAAACAATGTGGTAACGTCTTAGAGTTCAAGCCTACTGATGAAGGTTATTTGAAGTTACATAAGACATGGTTTTGTAAATCAAAATTGTGTCCAGTTTGTAATTGGAGGCGTGCTATGAAAAATAGTTATCAAGCTCAAAGAGTGATTGAAGAAGTGGTTAAAGAAAAGCCGAAAGCACGTTGGTTGTTTCTTACACTATCAACACGAAATGCGATAGATGGAGATACTTTAGAAAAAAGTCTTAAACATTTAACTGAATCATTTAGAAGATTATTTAAATATAAAAAAGT
The DNA here is from genome assembly GCF_016892225.1 of Staphylococcus sp. GDY8P47P. NCBI lineage: Bacteria > Bacillati > Bacillota > Bacilli > Caryophanales > Staphylococcaceae > Staphylococcus > Staphylococcus sp. GDY8P47P. Next base: position 1,641 of record NZ_JAFENV010000001.1, read on the forward strand.
TAGTAAAAATTTAATTGGTTTTATGCGTTCGACAGAGGTTACAGTTAATAAAAATGACGGTAGTTATAATCAACATATGCATGTTTTATTGTGTGTTGAAAGTAAATATTTTAGAGGTTCTGAGAATTACATTTCTCAAAATGATTGGATTAATTTATGGCAAAAAGCATTACAAGTTAATTATCGGCCAGTAGCAAATATTAAAGCGATCAAACCAAATCAAAAAGGCGATAAAGATATTCAAGCAGCAATCAAAGAAACCTCGAAATATTCGGTTAAATCATCTGATTTTTTAACTGATGATGACGAAAGAAATCAGGAAATCGTGAATGATTTAGAAAAAGGTTTATACCGAAAACGTATGTTGAGTTATGGTGGATTGCTTAAACAAAAACATAAAATTTTAAATTTAGACGATGCCGAAGATGGCAATTTAATTAATACAAGTGACGAAGATAAAACAACAGACGAAGAAGAAAAAGCACATTCAATTACTGCAATTTGGAATTTTGAAAAACAAAATTATTACTTAAAAGATTTTAAACGTAAGCTTAAAAGCTAGCGTTTTTTTATGTATTTTTGCCCCTGCAGGAACTATAGCGTTCAACCGGCATGGTTGACCAGTTTTACCATGAAAATTTTAATTTGCATGTAAATGGGCAGTGTCTGAAAAATTCGCCACTGGTTATGTACAAAAAATGAGATAAACAATTTAACTTTTTAAGTTATATAAATTTTAGGGAGTTCCAATCAAATTAGAAAAATATATAAAAAAGTTATATCGTTTTTCTGGCTTATGTTTAAAAAGTACAAGTGATTGTATTTAAAATGACTTTAGCAACTTAAGTAATATGTCTTTTGAATACAAGTTAAATGTCAGAAAGATGTACCCTTATTTTGCTCATATTTGCGTTTTAAGAAACATATATAAATATACAGGTATAAAAATATATAAATATAGAGTTTGCTCTAAATACCCCCTTAAAATTCAAAATAAAGGCATTTAAAAATTAAGAAAATAAAAAAGCTACTAGCAAAAAACTAGTAGCTTAAATCTTAGTTAAATTTCTATGTAGTCTTAATTTTTATATCTACGCTACAACGTCGATTCTAGTTCGTGCAGTATTAATTTTTATATCTGCGCCACAACGCCGATTCCTTAAAACTAAGATAAAAATTGACGAAGGTCGATTATGGTTTTTTACGCGTTCTTTTTAGAACGCATAAGTGCGCCCTTACGGGATTTAACTAGATTATAACGACGAAAAATAGACCTGTAAAGCAATAACAGTTGGGTCTACTTTGTCTACTGGGCAGACAAGAAAAGAACACGCATTTATGCCGAGAAAATTTATTGATGTTGAGAAGAACCCTTAACTAAACTTGCAGACGAATGTCGGCATAGCGTGAGCTATTAAGCCGACCATTCGACAAGTTTTGGGATTGTTAAGGGTTCCGAGGCTC
>NZ_JAFENV010000010.1:0-14169 GCF_016892225.1 Staphylococcus sp. GDY8P47P
ATGATATATGAATACAATTAAAAGTACAATACACACAGAAGCTATATTCAGTAGTGATAAAAAACACCGCTACTTACTCAAGAAAACTTGGGATGAAAAGAAACCCGCTTGTACAGTGATAACGATGTATCCTCATTTAGATGGTGTATTATCACTCGATCTCACAACTGTTCTTATCCTCAACCAATTAGCTAATTCAGAACGATACGGTGCTGTATATCTTGTAAATCTATTCTCTAATATTAAAAGTCCAGAAAATCTCAAACATATCAACGAGCCATACGATGAACACACCGACATTCACTTGATGAAAGCGATAAGTGAAAGTGAAACAGTGATTCTTGCTTATGGTGCTTATGCGAAACGACCTGTTGTCGTCGAACGTGTTGAGCAAGTGATGGAAATGTTGAAGCCTCACAAAAAGAAAATTAAAAAGCTTATAAACCCAGCAACAAATGAAATTATGCATCCACTTAACCCTAAAGCACGTCAAAAATGGACTTTAAAATAAAAGGAGGATTATCTATGAACCATGAAACCACACACTCAGACTGGCGAACGGTTGCTAATTGCTTAGCATCGCAAAATTATATTTCAATTGTAAAAGGACTAGTACATCATTTCGCAGCAATTAAAGATGAGGAAATATTGGATAAAATCTATGATGATTTTATGGATGATGACTCTATAACAACGGTACTTAATAATGATTTACAGACAATTATTAACCATTATCTATTAAAATGAAAACTATATTCTAATAAAACTAGAGCATCCTTCACTTAGCGGTGAGGGATGCTCTTAAATTTATTTTTTGTTTTTTCTAATTTCTTATATTTTTTAATTATAAATGAAAGTTAATAGATTTGTTATACTACCAGTTCATTTGAGACATATCTACTTTTTTCTGTTATATCAAAACTATCCTGGTCAATAGGAATTTTCACTAATATGCCTGAATCATTCATTCGAACTTTGTGATACAGATTATTTTCAATGGTATACAAATCGAAATTTGTATTTATCTTATCTATGAGTTCTTTTGTTAATGAATAATATTCAGGAATAAGATACAAATAAGGTTTGTTACTTGCAGAAGTATTCCCTAAAAATATAATTTGTTCTTTACAAACCAATAATTCCAGTATTTTTTCTATCTTTTCTTTTTCTTGGTTTAAAAATCTAAATTGCTTAGCTTTTAAGGAAATGTCAACTAGCATTGACATAAAAATGTCTAAATTTTCATCTTTCATTAATACGTCTCTCCTTTTAGTTAACATAATAGGTCTTTATCAGTATCAAACGAACATCTTTTGTAGTAATCCTTTTTTTCGTTGTTTTAATAACTCAATTTTATGTATCTGCTTATTAATCTTTCTATTAATTATCTGAAACAATCGTGCTATTTGTTTTTGTTCCTTTAATATTGGAATTAGCAACTTTATTTGTTCCATCTGTTTTCTTGACACTTCAGAAAATGTTGATCCTGCTCCTACTTTTTCAGCATTTCTTTTTAAAATACTCGTCATTGAATATAAAAAATATGAATCTAAATCGTTCTCTTTTGGCACTATTGATTGAAATCCTTGATTAGTAGTCGCTTCTTTAGAGAGTATAGCTGTTTTTCCTATGCCTGCTCTTGAAGTAAATAACACTGTGCCTATTGGAAGCATCTTTGCTGAACTTTTTTCTAGTCCTTTTTCAGTTATTCTTCTTTGACTAGTACTCACAAATTCCTTATCTCCTATTTCAACTGGTGAAAACCAATTTATATCGCCATCCCAATATTCACTTTTTTTCGTACTCGGTGTTCCTCCACCTACAATGTTGGCGATATTACCTAACTTCTTCATTTCCCAATTGGGATAATTATTTCCATTTTCATCTTTAAATCTTAACTCTTGAGAAAAAATCTTTTGTATATAGCCTTTCTTTTGTTGTTCTAATAATTTTAATTTTTTCTCTTCTAATTCAATATGTTGGTCGAGTTTGCTAAAAAAATACCCAATCTTTTCTTGTTCTTTAATTGATCCTTTGTATAATCTAATATTTTTTACTAACTCCCAATCAGCACGTGGCATTTTTGAACCTGCGGATTTGTTAGTCACACTGCTAAATCTATTGGTTTGTATAAAATAATAAAGAAACTTGTTAACTAGGACATCTTTATTTAGTGTGTTTAACACCCATATTTCCGATGAACATACACCATCTATTGTGGCATAGTAGTATTTATTTAAATAAGGTCTTAGCTTGCTATATAAGACATTACCCTTTTTAAATTTATTCTTTTGACTTGTAAAGTCATTAGATATATATGTATCAAGTAATCGACCAGTATTTTGCTCGATACTGTCTAATTCAATATCTTTTGTAGCTTCTTCTTTTTTAGGATCAAATTTTTTACTTTTGTTAGTTACAACATCACTCAATAAATCATAAGACCATTCATTTTTAAATTCTGGAAACCTGAGTTTTGGAGTATTAGTTTGTTCAATCATATTTTAACACTCCTAGTTTTTTATTGAGGCATATATTGATTTCTGATTTTACATTATGTATGTTTGCTCGTTCATAGTCTAAGCTCTCAAGTTGTTGTATTACTTCATGTTTTATTACATATTCATTTTGATAAGCCATTCATTCATCCACCCTAAACTTAATCTTTCTTTAAATATATCAAAATTTAATAATAATTAATATTGGACGCGTTATTTTATACTAGATAAATAACGAACTTTTTTTTAACATAGTATATTTATTACTTTTTATCTGTAAATCCGACTAATAATTTTACTAAAAATCACTTAACTTGTAACGTTAATTTAAGTCGCAAAGTTTTTTCTCCATTCTTACTATACCTTCCTCATCAGCATTACTAACTCCATCCTTGAAGTTATAGCCAAACTTCTGATAAAAAGGAACTGCAGTAATTGATGCTGGTATTTCTATCCGGCTAGCTCTCTTATAAAACTCATCGTCTTCCAATGTATTAATAATAAGTTTTCCAATCCCTCTACCTTGGTATTCAGGTAAAACAAAAATAGTGAAAAAACTACTCTCTGTTAGACTATCCCAATAGGGACCAATTGCACCTGTCGCAATGATCGTCTCCTCATCTCTAAATACATAAAAGTGAGTCCAAGAAGCTCTTTCGATGATTGATGGCACAGTTATATTCTCAGCATCTTTTACCAAGTCTTCTTTAGAATAATCAAAGATGTTCGTTTCAAACATTGCTCGATGAATTAGCTTAACAATTTCCTCAGCATCCTTTTCTTCAAAACGTTGAATATTAATGCCCATAAAATCATCTCCCTTGCTTTTAAAAATACTCTTTGCTAAGTATTCATCTAGGCCTTCTTTTTCTACATAATATTTTTTAATTCAAATATAATAAACTATTAATCAATCATAAATATTGTACAATACATTTTATCAATCATTAAAAAACCGCATCATTTATGATATGCTTCTGCGTATCGGTTAATGATGCGGTTTTTAATTAACGTCTTTTTGTTATAAGTCTTAAAGAAATACTAAACAAGCAAAATAATTTTTCTTAACTGAAACGAAAGAACGACAAATTCCATACTATTACATTGGAATTTGTCGTTCATTTATTAGAAGCATATATTTTACAAGCTTATAAATTAATTGTTACAACAATTATTATTATCCTGCTGCTCTTTTTCATTTTTCTCTTTTTTTTCTTCAATTTCTACTGAACAACAAGATTGTTCCTGAGGTTTTAATTTTTTTAATACGTCTTTGACTCCCATTATCTCACCTCCTTTAAATAACGATGTTCACAATCAAACCTGTAGAAATAGCTACAACTAAAATGGCGATAACGAATGATATTACAAATTTTTTCTTGAATAACTTAGATAGCAATACGACTTCTGGAATACTTGCGCCAGCACCACCAATTATTAATGCTACTACTGTTCCTAGCGACATACCTTTTGATACTAATGCTTCGGCTATAGGTAACATTGTTTCTGGTCTGATATACATAGGGATACCGATAACAGAAGCAATAAAGATCGATATAAAACCATCACCACTTGCATACTTAGTTATAAATTCTTCAGGTATGAATCCGTATATAAAGGCGCCAATAAATACACCAATAAATAGATAAGGTAACATTGGGTATAAAAATGCCCACGCATCGTTTAATGCTTGTTTAAAACGAGATCCTGATTTATTAGCAAAAAAGCCATCACCTTTAACATTGACCCCTTTATAACTTTCAGCTAAATTCATTTTTGAAAACACTAAACCTGTTAAAATACTGAAAATTGCTAGTACTACAAAATAAACAACAGCTACTTTCCACCCTAATAATGCCCATAACATAAATATCATTAATGGATTCATTAACGGTGAAGCAATTAAGAAACTCATTGCTGGACCAAAAGGAACTTTGGAATTTAATAGACCTGCAAGTATTGGAATAGTTGAACAAGAGCAAAATGGTGTAACAGCACCAAATATCATACCTAATATATAATTGACGGCTTTATTAGGTTTGCTCAAAAGCTTTTTAATTTTTTCTTCTGAAACAACTTGTTGAATCAGACTTACTATAAAACTCACTACTATAAATAGTAATAATAATTCAAAAAATAACATCAGAAATGTTTTTATGAATCCCATAATTGAATCTACCATTAGTATAACGCCTCCGAATTTATTTAATCAACTTTTCTTGATATAATAATCAAAAAAAATTGATTAATTCTATGTTAAAAAGAAGATACTTAAAGTATCTTACAGCAAGTATCTTCTTTTAAAACCACCTGTATTTGTTGCTCATTAATTTTATAATAATTCCATGTGCCATGCTTTTCAGCAATAAGAATATTTGCATCTACTAATTTTTTTAAATGATAGGAAAGTTTAGATTGTTTTAATGCTAATAATTCTTCTAGATCACAAACACATAAAGATTTTGAATCACTTTGACGTATTGAATGTAGAATTTTAAGTCTGATTTTATCAGCTAGCGCATTAAACATCTGTTCATAAAAGTCTAATTGTTCTTCCTCAGTTCTATTAGGACTGGACTGAATAATTTCCATTAAATAATCACCTCTCTTATATATAGATATTTCTATTTTTGTTTGAGTTCTTGTATTGCTTGTTTGTAGTTATTTTCTGTTGATTCACCATACTGATGAATATTACCTTTAAAGAACTCCTTCTCCATATATATTGTAGCTTCTTTTAAAGTGACTTCTCTTGATACCATAACAAGATTTAAATAACTTACAAAGTAACCAACAGATAAAGTACTTGCGTGGTTTACTCGCAATCAGGCACACCTCCTTATTGTCTAAATAATTTTATTCCATTTAATACATCAACTTTTTTTGATATATTAAATATAAACCAATATATACATTATTGCAAGATTAAAAAACTATAATTTTACATAAACTTAGACATGCTCCACAGCAATAGTAAAAATATTTTCTTCCTAGCTATATTATTAGAAACTCAAATTAAGTAAAATTTTAAAAATCCAAATCAATACATAGACACCAATCTATATAGATGTTAATCTATGATAGTAAAATAATTAATGAGGTGAGTATAATGTTAAATATTGAAATATACGAAGAAGCTATGTGCTGTTCTACTGGCGTATGTGGTCCAGAACCGGATGAAACACTAATAAAGACGAACCAAATCAATGAATATTTAAAACAAAATCAAATAGAAGTTCATCGTTATAATATGAACAATAATCCGAACGAATTTATTAAAAATAAAAAAGCTATTCGTTTAATTCAAGAAAAAGGTAATGAAGTTTTACCAATCACTTTTATAGAAGGCAATATAGCTAAAACGGGCGCTTATATTACCCAAGAAGAAGCTGATGAAATTATTACGGTTAATCAGATGAGAAATGGAGGATGCTGTGATGGAGATGGATGCTGTTAAATACTTAAATAAATTGAATTTAGATAACGTTGAGTTAACAAAATATTTGTTTTTTACTGGTAAAGGTGGCGTAGGCAAAACGACGATATCAAGTTTTATTGCTTTAAACTTAGCAGAGAATGGAAAGAAAGTAGCTTTAGTAAGTACTGATCCAGCTAGTAATTTACAAGATGTATTTCAAATGGAATTATCTAATAAATTAACTAAATATCAACCTATACCTAATCTCTCTATAGCCAATTTTGACCCGATTGCTGCTGCAGAAGATTATAAAGCACAATCTATAGAACCTTATGAGGGTATTCTACCAGAAGATGTGCTTTCTGAGATGAAAGAACAGTTAAGTGGTTCGTGTACAGTTGAAGTAGCAGCTTTTAATGAATTTACAAATTTTTTATCCGATAAAACTTTAGAACAAGAATTTGATTTCATTATATTTGATACAGCTCCAACAGGTCACACCTTGAGAATGCTTGAATTACCTTCTGCATGGACAGATTATTTAAATACAACAAGTAATGACGCTTCTTGCTTAGGTCAATTATCGGGTTTAGATGAAAATAGAGATAAATATAATTCGGCACTTGAAAAACTACGTAACCAAGAAGATACGACCATGATGTTAGTTGCGAGACCTAGCCACTCTTCTATATATGAAATTCAAAGAGCGCAACAAGAATTACAACAACTGTCAATTTCTAAATTCAAAGTAATCATTAACAACTATATAGAAGAAAGTCACGGTTTAATTTCGAGTCAGATGAAATCAGAACAAGATAAAAACATTAATCATTTTATTGAATGGTTAAATAACAATCATGCTTATTACGTTCCATATAAAAAGCAGAAAGAAGAAGGTATAGAAAGTTTAACTAATCTATTAAATGATGATAACTTAATTGAAAATGATGACTTTATTGTTGAAGATCATCCGCAATTCAATAAATTAATAGATGAAATTGAAAATAGTAAAGTTCAATACTTATTTACAATGGGAAAAGGTGGCGTTGGTAAAACGACAGTAGCAACGCAGTTAGCTACAGCATTATCTAATAAAGGACATCGTGTTCTTTTAGCAACTACTGACCCTACTAAAGAAATTAATGTTGAAACCACAAGTAATTTAAATACTGCTTATATTGATGAAGAACAAGCATTAGAAAAATATAAAAAAGAAGTACTAGCAACAGTGAATGATGATACACCACAAGACGATATTGATTATATTATGGAAGATTTAAAATCACCTTGTACAGAAGAAATAGCATTTTTCAAAGCCTTTAGTGACATTATGGAGAATCAAGAAGACATGGATTACGTAATTGTAGATACAGCTCCTACAGGCCATACCTTGCTGTTACTTGATTCTAGTGAAAATCATCATAGAGAATTAAAGAAAAAATCAACTCAAACTACCAGTAATGTTGAAACATTATTACCCAAAATTCAAAATAAAAATTTAACACAGATGATAATCGTAACACTAGCAGAAAAAACACCTTATTTAGAATCTAAACGTTTAGTAGAAGATTTAAATAGAGCTAATATAGGCCATAATTGGTGGGTTGTTAATCAATCGTTAGTTACGCTAAATCAACGTGATGACCTTTTTAGTAACAAAAAAGAAGATGAATCATTTTGGATAAACAAGATTAAAAATGAAAGTCTTGATAATTATTTTGTCATACCTTATGGGGGGTTATCATAATGAAAAAAATTGTAATCATCGGTTCAGTTGCTGCCGGTACAAGTGTCGCGGCTAAAGCAAGAAGAAATAGTGAAGATGTGGAAATTATCATTTTTGATAAAGATAGTGATATTTCGTATTCAGTATGTGGTATCCCCTACTATATAGGCGGTAATGTATCTGATATTGATGAACTCACGCCAAGAAATGCTAAATGGTTTAAAGAGCGCTTTAATATAGATATTTATACAAAACATGAAGTGAATCAGATAAATGATACTGATCAAACAATAACAGTTACCAATTTAGTAAATGGTGAAAAGATGATTCAAGAATATGACGAATTAGTATTAGCCACAGGTTCATCGCCTAAAGAACTGCCTCAATTAGATAGCGAAGAATATAACAATGTGTTTAAAGTTAAGAATATTAATGATGCGAAAGCAATTTATAATTATATTGAGGACAATGATGTTCAGAATATAACAATCATTGGTGGTGGATTTATTGGTCTAGAAATGTTAGAACAATTATCTAATTACAATACTTCAATTATTCAACGTAGTACTTTTATGCCTCATTTAGACGACGATATCAGTTTTATGATTCAAGAATATATTGAAGATAAAGCTAACGTATATACCAATAATGAAATAGATATTGTTGATTATGATGAAAATCATACAATAAATAGAGTGAGCTTAAAAACTGGCGAATTAATTGATACAGATTTAATTATTATTGGGATTGGTGTCATACCAAATACTAAATTAGCTAAAGAAATTGGTATTAATATTGGAAAATCTGGAGCAATACAAACCAATAAGTATTTTGAAACAAATATTCCTCACATATATGCAATTGGTGATGTAGCAGAAAGTTATAATTTAATTACTGGTGCCCCTATATATAGACCGCTAGGTTCTACAGCAAATAAAATGGGACGTATTTTAGGAGATCGATTAACTGGTGGAAATCTAGAACATAAAGGGATTTTAGGAACAGGCATTGTTCGTATATTTGATATGACAATTGCCCAAACAGGCTTAACTGAAAAAGAATCTATTGATTTAGGTATTGATATTGATGTATTACACAATGTGAAACCGAATCGTCCAGAATATATGCAAGGCCAAGAAATGGTAATTAAAGCTATATTTGATAAAAACAATTCTAAATTACTGGGTGCCCAAATTATTGGGTATGAAGGTGTAGATAAGAGAATAGATGTACTAGCTACTGCTATAACGTTTGGTGCCCATGCAGAAGATTTATTTCATTTAGATTTAGCATATGCGCCTCTTTTTTCTACAACTAAAGATCCTGTTATTTATACAGGGATGATTGGACACAATATTACTCGAGGACGCAAAATTATAACGCCTGAAGAAGTCATAAAACAAAATAATGATTTATTGATTTTAGATGTACGTTCTCCAAAGCAATTTGAAGTTAATCATGTTGATGGAGCGATTAACGTCCCATTGAAAATGTTGAGAAGTTATGCAAAAACATTAGATAAAAATCAAAAGATAGTGACTTATTGTAATAAAGGTACTACTGGGAATGCTGCACAAAACGTACTTATTAATTTAGGTTTTAAACAAGTGTTTAATTTGTCAGGTGGTAATAAAAATTATCAACGTTATAAAAGGTTTCAAGTAGAAAGGAAGAAGAAAAATTGAATTATAAAGAAATTTCACAATACTTAAAAGTGATTGCTGATAGTAGCCGTCTTGAAATATTAGACTTGTTATCTTGCGGTGAATTATGCGCTTGTGATTTATTAGAGCATTTTTCTTTTTCTCAACCCACATTAAGTCATCATATGAAAGTATTAAAAGACAATAATTTAATTACATCCAGAAAAGATGGTAATAAAATTTTATACAAATTGAATCATGACGTATTGGATAACGTTACATCACGACTCACTCTATTGAGTTCCAGTACTGTCCCATGTATATGTGAAACAGTAGAGAAAGGTGAGTGTTAATGATGACGATATTAGCAATCACAATATTTGTATTAACGTTAATTTTTGTTATATGGCAACCTAAAGGTCTAGATATTGGTATTACTGCATTAATTGGTGCTGTAGTTGCTATAATCACTGGCGTTGTAAGCTTTTCAGACGTACTAGAAGTTACTGGAATTGTTTGGAATGCGACTTTAACTTTTGTTGCAGTTATTCTTATTTCACTCATATTAGATGAAATTGGATTCTTTGAATGGTCTGCCATACATATGGTAAGAGCATCAAAGGGTAATGGCTTGAAAATGTTTATCTTTATCATGCTCTTAGGTTCAGTTGTAGCAGCCTTCTTCGCAAATGATGGTGCGGCTTTAATACTGACGCCTATTGTTTTAGCAATGGTACGTAGTTTAGGATTTGATAAAAAAGCGATATTCCCATTTATTATTGCTAGTGGTTTTATTGCAGATACTACGTCTCTTCCATTAATTGTTAGTAATTTAGTTAATATTGTTTCTGCTGATTACTTTGATATTGGATTTGTTGAGTACTTCAGTAAAATGATTATACCTAATATATTCTCTTTAATCGCAAGTATTCTTGTCTTATGGTTTTATTTTAGAAAGTCTATCCCAAGAAAATTTGATGCAGTAAATATTAGAGAACCAAAAGAAGCGATTAAGGACAAAAAGCTTTTTAATATCTCGTGGATTGTACTCACTGTATTGCTAGTTGGTTATTTAATAAGTGAGTTTATAAATATTCCAGTATCAATTATTGCTGGTATCATTGCTTTAATATTTGTATTATTAGCACGTAAGTCTAAGGCTGTGCATACGAAACAAGTAATTAAAGGTGCGCCATGGAATATTGTTTTATTCTCTATTGGTATGTATCTTGTGGTATTTGGTCTAAAAAATGTGGGCATCACAACGCTTCTTGGTGATGTACTAACAAATATTTCAAATTACGGCTTATTTAGTAGTATCATGGGCATGGGCTTTATAGCTGCATTCCTTTCATCCATTATGAACAACATGCCAACTGTTTTAATAGATGCAATAGCGATTGGTCAATCTCAAACAACAAGTATACTCAAGGAAGGCATGATTTATGCGAATGTTATCGGATCTGATTTAGGACCTAAAATAACACCAATTGGTTCGTTAGCAACACTTCTCTGGTTACATGTGCTTACTCAAAAAGGTGTTAAAATTTCTTGGGGACAATACTTTAAAATCGGTATTATTATAACGATTCCGGTATTATTTATCACACTGTTAGGGTTATATCTAACACTTATTATTTTCTAAAAAAAGAGGAAACTATTTATGGATAAAAAAACAATTTACTTTATATGTACAGGTAATTCATGCCGTAGCCAAATGGCTGAAGGCTGGGGTAAAAAAATCTTAGGAGATGAATGGCAAGTATATTCTGGAGGTATTGAGGCACACGGTGTAAATCCAAAAGCAATAGAAGCTATGAAAGAAGTTGGAATTGATATATCAAATCATACTTCTAATTTTATTGACAAAAATATACTAAACCAATCCGATTTAGTAGTAACTTTATGTAGTGATGCTGACAATAATTGTCCTATATTGCCGCCGAATGTAAAAAAAGAACATTGGGGATTTGATGATCCAGCAGGCAAACCTTGGTCAGAATTCCAACGTGATAGAGATGAAATCAAAACCGCCATTGAATCATTTAAAACTAGATAAACTTTAAGCGTCTCAATATCATTGGGACGCTTTTTTATTATTAATTATTTTATACTTTTTGATTTATCTCCAGGATTAGTCATTTTTCTTATCTATTTAATTTACACACTAAAAAATATCCTCCTTAACAATAATAAGTTATTTAAATTATTGATTACGGAGGATATCTTTATATCTATTTATTTCTCAATCTAGAACTAGATTTTTATCGTGCTTTCAGTTCATTTCCTGTCATCCATTTATGATTTTTAATGATTTTACCATTATCTTTGGATTTGTAATCAACTACGTAAACAGTCGTCTTTTTCACGTTATCTATATTGGCTGTAGCACCTTTCATACCAGACATATGACTTGCTTCTAATTTAACAATATCGCCCTTACTAAATCCATCTTTAGGTGCATCTTTAATCTCTTCGTTTACGACCCATTTATGATTGTTTACTTTTTCATTTCCATTTGTGGGTTTATAACTTACAACATAGGCATATGTTTTATACGCACCTTTTACAGTAGCTTCTGCACCTTTCATACCTGGCATATGCCCTGCTGTAATCGTTACTTTATCTCCCACTTTAAATTCACCCTCATTCGTCGATTTCATATCTTCTGGAACTTTACTTTCATCATTATGCTTCATATGGCTCTCACTTTTTTGGTCATTAGTGTCTTTATCTTTTTCATCATTATTGGAGCAAGCTGATAATATTAGTAATGATCCTAATATCATAAAAAATAATTTTTTAATCATAATAAAACTCCTATCTTTTATTTTAATTTTAATGTAAAGGCATTAATTGCAACAATAACCGTACTTAGTGACATTAAAATAGCACCTATTGCAGGTGATAAAATCAAGCCGATAAATGCTAAAACACCGGCTGCTAAAGGTACAGCAACAATATTATAACCTGCACCCCACCATAAGTTTTGCACCTTGGTCTTTGTCATGTTTCCATAATCCAGATGAATGTGGGGATGGTGAGTTTTGAACAAATCCATTAAAATGTATCTGCTTCTTCGGCATATGTTTTTCCTCCTAAATGTAGTTTCGTTGTGCTTAATAGTGACTGTTGAGGAAATTTTAAAATTTAATTTAATATTTTTTGAATTACTTTACTCATTTCCTAAGATGAAAATTCTCAATATATAGAATTTTCAGATAATATATACGCTAGTAAATATAGCGAATATTATATACTTCGTCAACGCCAAAATGGTAAATGATATAAGAATAGTCGGATTAAATCGGTAAAATGTTTTTGTTTATTTTTAGGAAATCAAAATTTATCGATATTTGTGTTTGCTACTTACAATGGTATAAAATATAAAAGAGATTATTAAGTCACATATATAAGAATCATGAACAATTGAACGCAATTAGTACGGACATTCAAACATTATTAGATTTAAAAACAGAAAGGATACTATTGAATAATGAATAAATTACAAAAAGATGGTTATTCAAGATATGATTTAATGAAAAGTTTAAATTATGAGGGTATTGAACAAGATTATAATGAAATATTAGCGTACTTTGCTGATCTACCTGAAGATGATTATGCCCCTAACCTTAATAGATATAGAAGATACTCTAGAGCAATCGTGTTACCTGGCACAGAAGATGTTTTTTGGCTTCCTACCATTGAAAGAAATGGCGTTGATTATTCTGCGTATTTTCAAGGGAAGTTTAATCCAGAACATTCTGGCTCATATAGAGAACTCCATTCTATTGATGAAAATATAAGAAGTAATAAATTGTTGAACGATATTATAATAGCCAACTATCATGAAACGTTTTGGAACGAAGAGGATAAAATTTTACCGATTCATGTGGGTGTGCATTTCGTTAAATTGTATGTAGAAAATGACGGAGATAAAGCTGTTTCCTCACCGAACTGTTTACACCAAGACGGAGAGCCGTTTACTTTTGCTCATTTAATTGAAAGAAAGAATATTGTTGGTGGAACGAATGCTATCGCTGTACCGGAAGCTGCTGGGAATAATCCGGAAGATACTGATGAAAACAATATAATAGAAGTTTTTGAAATGGAGAACCCTTTAGAATCCTACGGCGTTTACGACCCTAATGTAAGTCATTATGTAAGTCCAGTTGAAAAAGGATCAGAACAAGGTACAGGTCTTAGATCTGTCATATTAATTGATTACCAACAAACAGTTGTTGCAGATGTCGATGAATAATAAAATCCCCCTACTTGTATAACAGTAGGGGGATTTTAAAGTTCATCATTACGGCAATAAGTTAAATTCAAACTAAAAAAGCAATGAAATAAGTGCGATTATAGGGAGCCCGCCTTGTTTTAAAATTATAGATTTTTGACTAGTAATTGTCCCATATATAGCAACTAAAATGATATAAATTAAAATACAAGTAATTAATTCTCTAGGATTATGGGAAAAGAACAGCGCATATAATAACATCACACCCAGAAGTCCATTGTATACACCTTGGTTTTTCATAAGAACCTTTAAATTGGGCTTTTTTAATTCTTCCTGCTTAATATTGAATATTTTACTAGTTCTAAGGGAAGTCGTTTTAATCGTTTGTAATATCATTATATATATAAATTCAATAGCAACTAATAAAACTAAAATTACTGTAACAATACTCATAAATGAATACACCTCTTTTTCAAATGAACTTTCCATATATTAATATCACAACTTTAACTGGGGAGTAATAAATTAAGTGATTTGAAGTAACTCTCCTTCAATAACTCCAATTCTTTTGTTCAATACTTCTTTTTGGTTATTCAAAACCCCTAAATGTACTTCTAATATTGTTTTTATATGACGAATTGTAA
>NZ_JAFENV010000011.1:0-153647 GCF_016892225.1 Staphylococcus sp. GDY8P47P
TAAATTGACAACTCAACATATAAAAAAACAAATTTCTTATCATATATCAAGGGTGGTTCGATAATAAATAAATTAAAAGTTAAACGAATACTTCAAGACTACGTTAATTTTACATTAATCAATGTGATTATAAATATATTGAACTACTTAGACCGATTTATATTACTACCTATAATAGGGCCAGTATTAGTGAATGTATACTTTATCGCCTCAACAGCTAGTAAAATGATAGGTCTTGTAACTACGCCAATGAATAATGTCATACTTTCATACTTAAGTATTAAAGATAGTCATGATAATTTAAAAAGATTTGTCCAAATTAATATAGGAGTTATTATTGCAAGTATCCCTATGTTTTTCATTGTAAAATATTCTTCGCTATTAGTTGTATTTGTACTTTATAATACTTATATAAGTAAAGTAACAGCGATAATAAATTTGGTCGTAATTATATGCATTTTACAAATATTCAATAGTATATTCCATCCTTTTGCAATGAGAATGATTCATTCAAGAATTATTTTCTTTATTCAAATTGGATATGGAGTTATTTATTTAGTGATAGCTTTTATTGGTAGTAATTTATATGGCTTGCAAGGTTTCTGTTGGGCCACAATTATTGCTATGTTAATTAAATTGATTGTTACGAACTTAATAGTATTTAGAATAACTGCCTTAAAGAAAGGAATGAGTAAAAGTGAAAAATAATAAAGAAGTAAAGTCAAGAAATTTAATAATTAATAATGTAATAATTAGCCTTCTTATTATTTTGCTTTTTATAGGTTCATTAAACGCAAATGGCAGTGAAATTGGAATTTTATCATTAGGTATAGTTGTAGCTTTTACAAATGTGTTCTATTTTCTTAGAGTAATTTATAGACGACAAATAAAATTATCTGATGCTATTATTTTATTATTGACTATTATTTATATTATTATTTCACTGATCTCATCTCAAATTGGTTTGGGTAACAAAGGATTAACAAATACATTTGAGTTCGTTGCATGTATTGGTGTATATTTGTATTTCTCAAGCAGTGATTGGAATGAAAAAGTAATACATAGTATTTATAGAATAAGTATAATTTTTGTTTCACTACACTTTTTAGTTTGGATAGCTCAAGGATTAGGGCGTCAATTCTCAAGTATTTATCCTAATTCAAATATATTAGGACCATTTATGTTCTTAGCGATGTATTTCATCTTAATGAGAATATTTACAACTAGAAAAAGATTTACTCCGTATATATTTCTATTTATTGCCTCCATACTCTTAATAGCAAGTGATACTAGATCAGTTCTATTATCAATTGTAGTAGGTATAATCATTTATATGTTTTGGAATAAAATTATAAAGTACAAAATAGGGAGTATTATAACATTTTTGATAATAGTTATTGGATTTGGATCAATTGTCTTTTTATACCCCAAATTACCAAGGTGGAGTCAATATGGGAAGCTGGAGTCTTGGATGTTAGAGCATACAGGTAAAAGTATAATGTCTGGACGTGCTGATATCTGGGGCAGATTAAGTAACCTTATTGATTTAAGACCAACGTTTGGTTTTGGTCCTAATACTGTTGCCACAGATGTTATTGGCCGAAATGCATCTTCGCATAATTTATATATAAATATGGCACTTCAAACTGGATATTTAGGTTTGATAATCTTTATTTTTATATTATTTACTATTTTCATGAAATATGTTTATAGAGGTCAAAATAAATTGGTTAGATTATCAGCAGCTGGCTTTATAGCAATTTTGGCTCACCAATTATTCGAAATAACTTTAGTGCAGAATCAATTGTCAATCGGATTATTTCAATGGGTTGTAATAGCAACTGGTGCAGGAATGACTCTGAAAAATTATGACGTTAAAAAAGAAAGTGAGGAAATTAGTAATGAAAAAGAAGTCGCCAGTATTTAAAATTATTGTAGGATTACTAATTTTCTTGCTTATATTGGTTGCGGTTGTTGTAGGTTATTTATTTATAAAACTTAAATCATTAAATGATAGTGTTAATACGCCTCTAAATAGGTCTCATTCTGAACTAAGAAAAACTTCTACTAAAGAAGGAGATCCTATGACGGTTGTTTTATACGGTATAGATAGTGATTCACAGCGTGCAAAAGAAAATTCTGGGCAGCGTAGTGACTCTATCGTATTGATGTCAATTAATCCTGATGAGAAAAAAACTGTAATGGTAAGTGTGCCCCGTGATACACGTGCTAAAATCGTTGGACATGGAACTACTGAAAAAATAAATCATGCTTACGCTTATGGTGGCCCAGATATGGCTGTTAAATCGCTTGAACATTTAATGGGAGTGCCTGTCGATCATTATATATCTATTAATATGGATGGCGTAAAAACGGTAGTCGATGAGATTGGTGGAGTTACACTTACGAGTAATGGCTCTTTCACAACTAGAGATTCTAGTAATACTTATCAGTTCACTAAAGGGAAAGAATACAAAATGGACGGTAAAGAAGCTTTAGCATACATGCGTAGTCGTAAGGAAGATGGTGCTGGCGGAGATGAAGGTCGTCAATTACGTCAACAACAAGTGATTACTGCAGTTGCAAGAGAAGCATTCTCTGTTAACTCAGTAACAAAATTGAATGGTATTTTTAAAGCTGCTCAAGATAACTTGAAAACGGACTTAAGTTTCGTGCAGTTAAATCGCTTCAAATCTGATTATGACAAAGCACAAGACAATGTTGAACGTTTAACAATCAATGGTCAAAATGCGCTTGGCGATGACAACTTGTATTACTTCTATCCTGATAAAAATAGCTTAAATGAAGTAAAACAGAAATTAAAAGAAAACTTAAATCTTAACTAAATGAAAGCACTTTGTCGATGACTTTAATCATTGACAAAGTGCTTTTTTAATCACTATGATCACTTCATATACTTTCAAATACATATCATACAAAAGACAAATAACTACTTTTAAACTAAGTGATCATGTTTATTTCTTATTAATTTTGATTTGAAGTGACATCATCGCTAAAGAAATCAAAGATGTTTTTAGCGTTATCTGTATTATCGATATTGCCACGGAATTTTTCTGAACCTGGGCCTTGTGTATAAATGTCTACATCTTCACCGGTATGACCGTAAGTTGTCCAACCTGTATGTGATGCTTCGTTGATTGGTTTTTGAATCGCATCTTGTAATGTCGTTGTTGCTTTTGCTACGTTTTCATCGTCATCGCTTTTTGCTTTGTCTTGTGTGTCTTTAAGTGCTTTAGTCGCATCTTTCACTTTATCCATTTGTTTAGAAGGGAATTCGATGCCATAGCCTTCGTTGATTACTTTTTCAGGGTCTTTACCGTCTACAATTTGCTTTGTCATGTATGAACCTGAATGTTTCATATTACGAATGGCTTCAGGTTTCCATACATATTCATCGCCTGAGCCCATTGATAAACCACCAGTAGCATGGTCGGCTGTTGCAACGACTAATGTATCTTTATGATTCTCAGCGTATTCCATTGCTTTTTGGAATGATTGATCGAAGCTAGACATTTCAGACATAACGCCTGTGATATCGTTTGGATGTGCGGCTTTATCGATTGATGCACCTTCAACCATTAAGAAGAATCCATTTTCATTTTTCTCTAATTTGTCTAATGCTGCGTCTTGCATATCAGCTAATTTTGGTTCATCAGCTGATGCGTCAATTTGTAATGGCATATCTTTTTCAGAGAATAAACCTAAGACTTGATCACTTTGTGAATTTGCAAGTTCATCTTTGTTTGTAACGTAATCATAACCGTCTTTTTGGAATTTATCTGTTAGGTTACCATTGTCTTTACCGAAGTATTTAGCGCCACCACCTAATAAGACGTCTACTTTATGTTGACCATTAATTTTATCATTATAGAATTGTTGTGCGATTTCATCTTTCTTACCGCGATCGTCAACGTGCGCAGCATAAACGGCAGGTGTTGCGTCAGTAATTTCAGCTGTTGACACTAAGCCAGTTGCTTTGCCGTTTTCTTTAGCTTGTTCTAACACGGTTTTTAATTTGTTTTTGTTTGTGTCTACACCGATTGCACCGTTATACGATTTATGTCCAGTGCTTAATGCTGTACCGGCAGCTGCTGAGTCTGTGATGTTTTCTTTTTCATCATCGTTATGTGTTTGGTGTGCACCTATTAAGTATTTGTCGAATGATGTTTTTTCAACTTCTTTAGTATCAGGATTATCTGCAAAGTGACGGTATGCAGATGTGTGTGATTTACCCATACCATCACCGACCATGAAGATAACGTTTTTAGGATTCTTCGTATTACCTATTGCCATGTAATCTTCATCTTGTCCTTGTTGGCCTTGATTACCTTCGCCAGAACCTGATGCATATGACACGTGTGTCGTCCCTAACACGGATGCAGCTAAGATTGAACTCGCTAGCGTTGTCTTACCAAATTTGTTGATGAAACTCATTTTAAAAAAAGCCCCCTAATATGTATAGTGTGTAGTTGTTACACTCTTTATATTAAGAAATTTTATTTGATTTTCAGTTAGTATAAAGTTATTTTTAAGTTAAGTAATTGTAAACAATTATTAATGTATAGAATTTATTTTATATTTAGTTTTATCAAATATTGCAAGCTTTATACTTTTACATTGTTCTTTAATAAGCTATAATACGTATAAATAAAATAGTTTGTCTTATTAAGAGTGAGTGGAGGGAATTGGCCCTATGAAGCTCCAGCAACTGCGTTTGACGTGAGGTGCTAAATCCAACAGGGATTCCTGAAAGATAAGAAGATGTCGGTGAGCGCTTCTTATTTAAGGAGGGCTATTTTATTTACCCAAATTTATAAAAAGGTGGTAAAACATATGGCAACATTGCAAGAGCTATTTGAACAATTAGATTATTGGAAGCAGTATTCACCAAAGCGTTATGGTGGAAGTATGATGAAAGTGGCTAAGATAGGAGAAACTAAAAAGCAAATATACGATAGTGTTTCTATTGAGGATATTAGAACGTACATCTTAAATAAAAAGTAATAATGGATTTTCATCGGCATAAATGATTAGACATTATAGTATAAGAAGCGGTACGTTGAAATCGTTATGATTTTGGTATCGCTTCTGTTTTATGATGTTCATTTTATAAGTAAAGTTGTAAAATGAAGACGAAGACGATGTAGCTATCGACTATAAGAAATAGAGGTGTTCAATCGATGATATTAATTATGTTATCACCACTACTTATCATTGGATTTATCGCATTATCAATCATGGAAGAACGTAAGCGTAAAAAACGAACTGAACATAAAGATGCAGAATTAGAAAAGGAAAAGAACAAAATTTCAAATCCTGACTATGATGATAATGATAAAGCATAAAATTAACGTGTAATGAAAGGTGAGCAATATGAAAGTATTAATCGTGGAAGATGACTTTGTCATTGCGGAAAGTTTAGAGCAAGCGTTAGCGCAGTGGCATTACGATGTCATTGTGGCCAAACAATTTGATAATATTCTTGATGAGTTTCAAACACATCAACCACAACTTGTGTTGCTCGATATCAATTTACCAACATATAATGGTTATCATTGGTGTCAAGAAATTCGTAAGACATCTAATGTGCCAATCATGTTTATTAGTTCAAGAACGGATAATATGGATCAAATTATGGCAATCCAAATGGGCGGCGATGATTTTATTGAGAAACCATTTAATCTATCGCTGACTGTGACTAAGATTCAAGCATTACTACGTAGAACGTATGATTTAGCAGTCTCTAATAATGAAGTTACGGTCAAAGATTGCAAGCTTGTTGTAGACGAAGCAACGCTTTACCACAATGATGAATCCGTTCAATTATCTTTTACCGAATTACAAATTTTGAATATGCTGTTTCGTAATGAAGGTAAGTATGTCAGTCGTACAGCTCTAATTGAAAAGTGTTGGGAATCTGAGAATTTTATCGATGACAATACGTTAGCAGTAAATATGACGCGTTTGCGTAAGAAATTACAATCAATCGGTATTGTAGATTTAATTGAAACGAAGAAGAATGTTGGATATAAGGTGTCGTAATGATGGTGAAAGCATTTTTAAAATCGATTTTAAATGAAATCATTATTGTCGTGATGTTTCTGCTATTGTTTTTACTTATCTTCTTTCTCTTTAATTTGCCACTGAGTGCCTATGTATTGGGTGCAGGAATTATACTGTTTATCATGGTTATCTACTGGTTAGTACAGTTAAGTGGCTTTAAAGCGGAAGTTAAGAAGGAAGATTTGATTCATGAACTTGAATATGAACTGCAACATGTTAAGAGTAATCAAACTGCGTATCAAGAGAGTGTGGAGAACTACTTCTTAACTTGGGTGCATCAGATGAAGACGCCTATTACAGCATCTAAATTATTATTAGAACGTAACGAAGAGAATGTCGTCAATCGTGTACGCCAAGAAATTATTCAAATTGATAATTATACAAGCTTAGCCTTAAGTTATTTGAAACTAATGAACCAGGAAACGGACATGTCCTTTTCAAAGGTATCCATTAATGATTTAGTGCGGCCATTAATTATGAAATATTCGATTCAATTTATTGACCAGAAGACTAAGATTCATTATGAACGGTGCGAAGATGAGGTGCTCACAGATGCACAATGGTGTTCAATCATGATTGAACAACTATTGAATAATGCGTTGAAGTATGCTCGAGGGAAGGATATTTGGATTACGTTTGATCAACAACAACGCGTCTTAACCATTCGTGATAATGGTATCGGCATTAGTCGAGCGGACTTACCGAAGATCTTTGATAAGGGCTATTCAGGTTATAACGGTCGGTTGAATGACAAATCATCTGGTATCGGCTTGTTTATCGTTAAACATATAGCGCGACATTTACATCATCACGTAGATGTTCAGTCTGAACTTAATCAAGGTACCGCATTTAGTATTTATTTCCCGAAAAATAATTAAACTTTCAATATTGTAAGCTAGCCAACAACATTTGTAAGAAATTATCAATGTTGTTGGTCTTTTTTTGTTTTATGATAGAGATAACAATAAAGCACTTGAAGTAGTCTTAGCACAAAGCATAGGATGCCATCTTGAATAAGACTACTTTAGATAACAGAACTTTTAAGAAAGTGAGGGTAAGACGATGTTATTAGACGTTAAGAATGTAAAGAAAACGTTTGGTAGAGGACTGAATGCGACGACAGCGCTGAATGGTATTTCGTTCACCGTTAATAAGGGTGAGTTTGTAGCGATTATGGGTGAATCGGGTTCAGGTAAATCTACGTTACTAAACTTAATTGCCACGTTTGATAAAGTGTCTGAGGGTCAGATCACAATTAATCATCAAGATATTCGCAAGTTACGTAATAAACAAATTGCACATTTCCGTCGTGATAACCTTGGTTTCGTCTTTCAAGATTTCAACGTGCTGCCAACGATGACCAATCAAGATAATATGTTAATGCCCCTCGTTCTTGCGAATCGTTCGCATAAAGTGATGGCGGAACGGATTAAATCGTTGAGCGCTAAGCTAGGTGTTGAGACATTGCTTAATAAATATCCATATCAAATTTCGGGTGGTGAACAACAACGTATTGCGATTGGTCGTGCCTTAATCAATGAACCGGATTTATTACTTGCAGATGAGCCAACGGGTGCGCTCGATTCAAAGACATCTAAACAAATTATGACGTTGTTTCGTGATATTAATGATCATGCACAAACGATACTCATGGTCACTCATTCAACCATTGATGCCGCTTATGCGCAACGCGTATTGTTTATTAAAGATGGCCGTTTGTATCATGAAATCTATCGAGGAGAGGAATCGCAACAAGCATTTCAGAAACGTATCGCTGATAGTTTGGCCATTCTAAATGAAAGAGGGGACTAATATGACCATACACTTGTTATGGAAAATGATTGCTCAGAATTTCAAAATGCAACGACATGTCATTATGCCCTTCATACTGGCACTGGGTATCATGTTCGCAGCTGAATTTATTCTACTGTCACTTAATATGAATACATATGTGCAACAACGTAGTCAGCTATTGCCGATATTTATTGGCATTGGCAATTTCTTTATGAGTGTCTTGGGGTTCATATTTATCTTATATGCGAACCGCTTCATAATGAAACGTCGTCAGCAAGAACTTGCGATGAATATGATACTGGGCATGGAGAAGAAACATTTCCGATTGATTATGCTGATTGAAATGTTATATCAGTATATCTTCATTGCACTCATCAGTATTATCGGTGGCTATCTCTTTGGTGTGTTAATCTTTATGCTGATGAACAAACTGATGCATCAAACGGGTATGTCAGTCATGGATTATCCGTTTAATGTGAACGCAATGCTTATTACATTAGCCTTACTAGCAGCAGTGATGTTATTGCTATTCTTCATTAATAACGTGAAAATCATGTTCCAAAGTCCTATCAAATTAATTTCTCAACGTCAGAGGTCTGAAAGAAAGCTACCACAATTTGTGTTGTATATCTTGCTCGTTATTGGCATCATTACGTTATTTAGCAGTTATCATATTGCCCTTTCTAATCAAATGATCTTGCGCTCGCTATATAATTTGTTCGGTGCCATTGGGTTGGTCATGATTGGGACGTATTGCTTATATTTATCGTTAGGCGTTTTACTATTAGATTGGTTAAAGCGTATTCCAAGTTTGTATTATAATCCGAAATATTTCTTTACGATTTCAGGTTTACAATCTAGGATGAATTCGAATGCCATTGGGCTCGCGAGTATTACGATGTTATGTACCTTTTTAATTGTCACTGTTGGCATGACGATTTCAACGTATCGTGGCATATCGAATCAAGTGGATGCCATTATCTCAGATCAATATAGAGTTTCAATCAATGGTAATATTCATAATAATCCGAAGACCCAGGAGAAGGTGCGTCATTTAGAACGTGATATTCAAGCACATGCTAAAGTTGATTTCTTTAAAAAGAATGCAGTTTCACTCATTGCGGTGGATTACAAACAACCAGGATTATTTAAACATCGTAATAATAAAGATTATAATATGACGATTAATAGTGCCTATCTCGTGATTATGACACAGCACGATTATAATGAGCTAAACACGAAGAAGGTTAAGTTGAAACATGGTGAATTAGGATTTGAAAGTTTAAATCAACCTTTTAAAAAATTAAGCACGGCAACAATGATGGGAGACCAATTTAATATTAAACAAATAGATGGTCATAACTATTCCTATCCAGTTCCAGGATCGTTAACTATTATTACTCCAGATGATAAGACATTCCAACAATTAACCAATTATTATGTCAATGCTGATAAGAACGACCATCATGGCACGCAGAAAGTTCAAAACACATTTATGCATTTTAATATCATGACAAAGCACACATCTGACTTTGATAAAGTGAAAAATAAACTAATGCAACGCTATAAAGTGAGTATTGATGATAAAAGAGAAGTGGCAGGCACATTATATGAAATCAATGGTGGGCTTATCTTTATTGGAACGGTAGTGTCTATCATTCTATTCATAGGTACATTCTTAATGATGTATTATAAAAATGTTGCAGAAGGTTATGAGGATCGTAAAAATTATCAAATTATGCAGCAAGTGGGAATTGAAAAAGCGCGTATTAAAGCTACCATTAATAAACAAATTATCTGGATATTTGCATTACCGATTATTGTGGCAACGATGCATGTGATCTTTGCCTCCAAGATTATATTTAATGTTTTAGGCATTCTCAATGTGAACCGCATTGGTGTGTTTGTGACCAGCTATGTCGGTGTCATCATATCGATTGTTGTGATTTACGCCTTAATGTATTGGATTACCTCACGCATTTACTACATGATTGTTAATCGATACCATTAAATATTTGCGTTAGAAATTTGTTATACTTTTTGGAAAATAAGTGTAACCTAGTCCGCGCAAGGGTATAGAACAAGAAAAGGAGGCGTAAAAATGGCTAATCAAACAAACGATTATACATCGCATCAAACGCAAAACAACAAAATTAAACGCACAGTAGAACATATTCTTACTTGGTTAGGGGTTGCATTACAAGCATTAATTGCAATCATGTTCTTAGTTCTTAAACCATTAATGAGTAATGATAGTTTCAAAGATCAAATGATTAGAGAGTCTCAAAATCAAGGTAATACACTCTCTGCATCTGAAATGAACCAAGGTTTCGATGCCTTAGGTAGCTTCTTCAGTTTCTTAACTTGGGGTGCCGTGATTACATTGGTATTAGCAATCATCGGTGGTATTCTTATTAGTAAGAAACCTAAAATCGCAGGTATCTTATTAATTATTGCAGCACTAGTTGCCATCATGTCTAACTGGATTAGTGCTATCCTTTGGATTGTAGCAGGTATCATGTTATTAGTAAGAAAAGGTAAGAAGAAAGACACTTATGACAATGGTTACTACGACAACAATAACCGTAACCATGACTATGATAACCGTCATGACGATAAAGCGGTTAACGCTAAAAATAATGCCTTTATTTTAGATGAAGAAGATAAAGCAAAAGAACAAAGCGCAATTAAAGAACATTATTCAAATGATGATGTGCATCATGATCGTCAGCAACATTCTAATGAGGATGTGCGCAATGGTAGCCATCAACATTTAAATCATAGTGATGATAACAATCGTTACGTAAATACGCGTCATGATTCTGAACATAATGTGGACCATGACCGAGATGAACATAACAACCATACGCAATATGGTTCTCGTAGCGATAGATATCAAGATGAAGCGCATAAGGATGTAAGTGATTTTGAACAATCACAAGACAATCATAAAGATCAAGATTTTGTACGTGAAGAAGCGGACAAATTGAAAGATAAAAAAGATAACGATCCTTACAAATATTAAAAGTTGAGTCGTTTAAAGAGTGAGACGAATGTCTCGCTCTTTTTAATTGCAATAAAGAAGTCGGCGACGCTCCTAAGTTAGCATCACCGACGTTACGTTAATTTCTATTATACGGATAAATGAATTGGATAAATAAAATGAATTTTCTATAATGCTACTAGTCTGAGTTTCTCTCAGACACGACCTACATCACTATGGCACACATGCTACAATAATCAAGTTGTCTGGCAGTCACCTCTATTACGCTGTTTAAAGTAAAAAATACGCAACCTTCACACATAGGAAAGTCACGTAAATGATAGATGTAAGCTTATATGAAATAAGGCATAGTTATCTAAACCTTAAATATGATCTACAATTCCGTCCACACTTTCCTACGCTAGTACGACCTAGTTCAGGTTCAAAGGGTTTGGAGTCATACTCCATCTCAGTTTAAAACACCCCTAGTGCATATATTTATACTATATATTTAATTTAGTAGTTTTAAATCTAGAAGTCAAGGCTATACAATGATGCGTTGTGATTATAGCGTGATAAATTAATATAATAATATTAACTAATTTTATTGGAAAAAGTATTCTTATTATCATAAAATGAACATTGCATCATTTTGATCATCGTGAAATAATCACTTTTCAAAATAAGACATCGTTAAACGAATACATCGTAAATGGAAGGAGGTTCAACATGACCTATACGATTGGGTTAGTGCCATCGCCAGGTGTAGCACATAAGCTAGTGGAACATGCGATACCTAAAATCAAACAGCAGTTGCATGAACGTATTGATGAAGTGGATGACTGGCACTTCGAGCGTAAAGTAGATTTGTTAATAGGTTCTGCTGAAGATGTGCATGAAAGTATTGATAAAGCTGCTGAGTTGAAGGAAAAACATCAATGGGATGTCGTCATCTGTATTACGGATTTACCAAGTATCTCCGGTAATAAAGTCGTGATTAGTGACTTTAATAGTGAGAAACGTGTGTCAATGCTCTCATTACCTGCGCTAGGTTGGATCGATCTAGAACGTAAGTTAGTGAAAAGTATGACAACGCTCGTCGAACAGTTATATCACAATAATACGAAAGAACGTCCGAAAGTGCATCCGCTTATTCAGCCTAAAGCAGTTGACCCTAGAGAAGATGATAGTCCAAAGAGACGGTATATTAATCGGTTCTTAATATTAGGCTGGATTCAACTTATTTTAGGTTTGACACGCGCAAATGAGCCATGGAAGAACTTGTTTAATTTCAAGAAGATTATTTCGGTTGCGTTTGCCACTGGGACTTATGTATCCATCTTCTCGATGCCATGGGAATTAAGTGTTCAATATTCAACCATCAGATTTATTGTTCTCATGATTATTTCTATATTAGGGATGGCTGGATGGCTATTATATGCGCATCAACTATTTGAAGAAAAGACGGCGAAATCACAACGTGTGTATCGTTATACCTATAATGCAACGACATTACTCACTTTAGTCATGATTACATTGATGAATTATATTGTTTTATATGTATTACTTTCCATCAGTGTCTCATTATTCGTACCTGTGAGTTTATTTAATAATTGGACAAGTGCGAACCCTGACTTTACATTTGTGAATTATTTAAAATTATTATGGTTTGTATCCTCACTTGGGTTATTAGCCGGGGCAATGGGTTCCACTGTAGAGAATGAAGAGAAGATTCGTCGCATTACGTATTCGTATCGTCAGTATCATCGTTATAAAGAAGCGCAACAAGAAGAAAAAGAGAAAGAAGCACAACAATCACAAGACGTATCACATCGTGAAGTTGAACAGTCTTCATCAAACAATGAAAGCAATGATGATGAATCCTATGAAGGTAAGAAACAAGACCATAGAGAGGAGGATGACGCATGAATGAAGCGAAAACAATCGGTTTAGTTGTAGCACCGGGTGTGACAGAGAAACTTGCTGAAAGTTTAATGGACGATATTCCGAATATCCTGTCTCACCAGAATAACAACCAACACGAGTGGAAAGTGGACCTTGTGGTTGATCCTCTGACTGGTTATGCTGAATCGGTAGGGAAAATTTTCAAAAAAATACAAGACTATCATGATCAGCGCCAATGGGATTATGTTGTAGCTATCACAGATTTACCTATGTTTCATAATGAACGTGTGTTAGCATTGGATATCAACAAGAAGAACGGCGCGGCTGTATTCTCGTATCCTGCATTTGGTTGGCGCCCGGTTAAGCAACGTTTCAAGAATGCGATTATAGCAATTATTAATGAAGTGCATCATTCTGAAGCGGAAAACAGTGACTATGATAGCCATAATGAGGTCGCATACGCAGTTAACAAACAATTCCCATTTTCTAAAATTGAAAAAACTGAAGTGCGTCTAGATGAAACAGGCAATGATCATTTACGCTATTTATCTAACACACGGTCAATGGGAATGATTCGTCTCGTTAGTGGTATGACCTTTGCGAATAACCCGCTTAACATGATGGCCAGCTTAAGTAATATTGTGGCAATTGCTTTCACTACAGGCGCATTCGGCTTAATATTTACCACTATGTGGCAGATGAGCATGGAATTCTCAATGTGGCGCCTCTTTGGTATCTCAGTGATTGCAGTGTTAGGTATGTTGCTTTGGATTATGATGTCCCATGATTTGTGGGAGTCAGTAAAACAAAGTCGTAATAAACGCATTACATGGTTATATAATTTAACTACTGTGATGACACTATTTGTAGCGATTATTATTTATTATTTTATTCTCTACATGTTATTTTTAATTGCTGAATTGGTATTATTACCAGCTGATTTTCTAGGACAACAGGTTGGTTTGAAAGGGCCGGCTGGCATCGATTTATATCTTAGCATTCCATGGTTCGCAGCATCTATTTCGACTGTTGCAGGTGCTATTGGTGCTGGACTATTGAATGACCAATTAATTAAAGAAAGTACGTATGGTTACCGACAACAAATGCGATATGATGACAGAAATCAGAACGAGAATGATTAAATTGAAGTCGAGAAGCGCAATGCGTTTATCGGCTTTATTTTTTTAGACACGATTAAAAAATGATAGAAAATCACGGTTGCTTACTTTAAAATGAACTATAACGTGGATGTCGACATAGATAAAAGACCTAATCTCACACCCAACATCTAGATTTAACAGCATGAAGTGAAAGAAGGTAATATCATGAGATTTTGTCCTAAGTGTGGTAACAAGCTGATAAACGAGCAACATTTTTGTAATAGATGTGGCTATGATTTACATCTATTTGAAGATATTTCAGAAAGCGTGCAATATGAACCGTCTACTCATAAAACAAGGATTTGGCCATTTGTATTAATTGGGTTGGTCGTTATTGGCATTATCGTCAGTTGTTGTTTTGCGTATTATCATTTCTTTTTAAAGGAAACAGAACATCCAAAACAGACTGCGACTACGACGACGCATGTGAAGAAAGAGAAAGCGACAACGGATGAAGATAAAGTGTCTAACGATCCTGTTAAAGCTGAAAAGCAAAAAGCCAAACAAAAAGAAGATGAAAAGCACAAAGTGACAGATACGACGCAATTACAAGGCCCTAAAATTGATGTCATGAGTGAAGATTTCCATAGATCATTTATGCAAAAGGATACAAGGGATGCTTATATGGGCATTAAACTAGGCATGACTAGAGCAGAAGTAGAGAAACGATATGGAATTTCAAATCGTGTCTTTCATAAAATAGGAATGGATTATCTTTATACCATTTATGGGAACTTAGCAGTGGCCTATAAATTGAAAGGTAATACTGAAGTAGTAAGAGAAATTGGCGTTTCACCTTCAAATGTTGACGAACGTACATTTATTAGTAAATACAGCGATTATGAAGAAAACAGTGATGCGGGAGTTTATATTTATAATACTGTGAAAAATAATGGCTTTGAAATTTTAGTAGACACAGATAACGGTAAAATTGCACTTATACAATGTATACCTGAAAATCATGACTAGAGAAAAATTACAACAAGAGTTAGATAATATAATAACGCTATTTTGCAAATTTGCAGTAGCTGACTGATTTGAAAATACGCTTAAATCAATCTTTTTTCAAAACTAGTCATCCTTAAGGTGGCGGGCGGAGCCCCACCAAATAGAACTTCATCAAAAAATTATACAAGCAAAGAGTTGGGCGTGGGCGACGAATTTAAAGAGAATTCTGTTCCACTCCCTACTTCTTTTTATATTTCTCTCCAGCACCTTGACTTTATAGCCGAAACTCGATAAAGTAGTAACATATTATTCTGACAATTCTGATAGGTATTAGATTAATAAATTTGTGAAATTTTAGGGGGGACCATAAGTTTATGTCAGTACCGGCAATTACATATGAACATTTTGAAGGTGACCCTTTCATTGATACGATGTCTACTGATGACGCTACGAAAGGCGCGTATCAAATATTAGAATGGGCGTATCGCACATATGGTGATTCCATTGTTTATTCATGTAGTTTTGGAGCGGAAAGTATGGTGTTAATTGATTTAATTTATCAGATTAAGCCTGATGCACAAATTGTTTTTCTAGATACGGATTTACATTTTCAAGAAACGTATGACTTAATCGATAATGTGAAAGCACGTTTTCCAAAGCTTCGAATTGAAATGAAGAAGCCCGATTTAACCCTTGAGGAGCAAGCTGATAAGTATAATCCTGCATTGTGGAAGAATAATCCTAATCAATGTTGTTACATTAGAAAGATTAAACCTTTAGAAGAGGTGTTAGGTGGAGCTGTGGCTTGGGTTTCAGGTTTGAGACGCGATCAATCGCCAACACGTGCACATACCAATTTCATTAATAAAGATGAGCGTTTCAAATCAGTTAAAGTGTGTCCATTAATTTATTGGACAGAAGATGAAGTTTGGGATTATATCAAGAAGCATGAGTTACCTTACAATGCATTACATGATCAACATTATCCTAGTATTGGTTGTATTCCATGTACGTCGCCTGTATTTAATTCGGATGATTCTAGGGCCGGACGATGGTCTAATTTTGATAAAACAGAATGTGGCTTGCATGTTGCTGATAAACCATAATACGTATGGGTAAAATTTTTTGAATATAAAACATAGTATTCTGATATGTTTTATATTTAGGGTGACAAATTATGCCTGGTAATAGTGTACAGATGGGCATATTTCTTACATAATAAAAGTAGTATAAAGCTATTATCAAATCATTGTTATTTTACGGAATAAGAGGTGGATGCAATTGAATTTAAGTGTTACAAATAGTCCTTTTACAGAAGGGCAAGCGGCACAAATTAATGAACTATTACAAACACTTACGCCTGAACAAAAAGTATGGTTAAGTGGATATTTAGTAGCTAACCAACAATTAACATCAAATGGAGCGATACCATCACAAACTGCTTCACAGTCAGTTAATCAAGACGGGTTAACGGAAGGTACAGAGACAATGCTCAAACAAAATGAACCTGTGCTTACACCAGAAAAAAGAGCAATCACACTCTTATATGGTTCAGAAACAGGTAATGCACAAGGTTTAGCTGAAATATTTGAAGAGCGACTATCAAATATCGGTCATAACGTGACATTGAAAGCGATGGATGATTTCAAACCTAAGCATCTTAAAAATGTTGAAGATTTATTCATAATTACGTCTACGCAAGGTGAAGGAGATCCGCCTGACAACGCAGCAGAATTACATGAGTTTATTCATGGTCGTAAGGCACCTAAGCTTGAAGGCGTACGCTTCTCAGTGCTTGCTTTAGGTGACCAAACGTATGAATACTTCTGTCAAACAGGTCGCGACTTTGATAGAAAGTTAGATGAATTAGGGGCAGAACGTATTTATGATCGTGTTGATTGTGACGTAGATTATGAAGAAGACGCTGAAAAGTGGATGGCTAACGTTATCAATGCAATTGATACCGCACCGGAAGGCACTCAAAATGAGCAAATTGTGAGTGAGTCTATTAAATCAGCGAAAGAGAAGAAATTCTCTAAAGCTAATCCGTATCAAGCAGAGGTCTTAGAAAACATTAATCTTAACGGCCAAGGATCTAATAAAGAAACGCGTCATATTGAGTTTCTATTAGATAACTTCGGTGAAGATTATGAAGTTGGTGACTGTTTAGTCGTGCTACCTCAAAACGATCCGGCATTAGTTGATTTACTAATAAGCACATTAGGTTGGGACCCGAATGATCAAGTTCAAATTTCGGATGAAGGTGACACACTAAGCTTGGAAGAAGCGCTAACGTCTCATTTTGAAATTACGAAGTTAACGAAACCGCTTCTAATCAATGCGGCAGCATTCTTCGAAAATGATGAACTTAAAGAAAAAGTCAATGATAATGAATGGGTTCAAAATTATATTGCAGGTCGTGACTTAATTGATTTATTAAATGACTTTGCGACAACAGAATTGCAACCTGAAAATTTATATCAATTATTAAGAAAATTACCACCTAGAGAATATTCAATTTCAAGTAGCTACGAAGCGCTACCAGATGAAGTGCATATTACAGTTGGTGCTGTCAGATATAACGCGCATGGTCGTGACCGCTCAGGTGTATGTTCCGTTCAATTTGCTGAACGTATTCAACCAGGTGACACAGTACCGATTTACTTAAAACGTAATCCAAACTTTAAGTTCCCTAAAGAGGGCGATACACCAGTAATCATGATTGGTCCTGGTACAGGTGTTGCACCATTTAGAGCTTACATGCAAGAACGTGAAGAACATGGCTTTAAAGGTAATACGTGGTTATTCTTCGGAGACCAGCATTTCACTACGGATTTCTTATACCAAACAGAATGGCAAGAATGGTTGAAAGACGGCGTGCTAGGTAAGATGGATGTGGCCTTCTCACGTGATACAGATGAAAAAGTATACGTCCAACATCGTATTGCTGAACATAGTAAAGAATTTAATGAATGGCTTCAAAATGGTGCTTCAATTTACATTTGTGGTGATGAAAAACACATGGCGAAAGATGTACATGAAGCTATCCGCAGCGTTCTAGTGAAAGAACAACACTTATCTGAAGCGGATGCTGAAGCATATCTTAAACAAATGAAGAAGGACAAACGTTATCAACGCGATGTGTACTAATAGAAAGGGTGGTACTTAATGGCTAAGACAAATAAGCAGATGTCAGATGAACTGGATAAGAAGCTAGATGCTTTAGAATATTTAAAAGACGAAAGTAATTATTTGCGTGGGACAATTGAGCAAGGCTTAGCAGACCCACTTACTGGTGCCATTTCAGATGATGACACTAAACTATTGAAATTCCATGGTAGTTATCAACAAGATGATAGAGATTTACGCGATGAACGTCGTAAACAGAAGTTAGAACCAGCCTATAGCTTTATGATTCGTGTACGTCTACCTGGTGGGACTGCGACACCTGAACAATGGATTGCCATGGATGACATTTCAAACAACTACGCAAATCATACATTGAAATTAACGACACGTCAGACGTTCCAATTTCACGGCATTTTAAAAAGAAATTTAAAAACATCTATGAAGAAAATTAACGAATCAGTACTTGATACGATTGCGGCATGCGGGGACGTGAATCGTAATACAATGTGTAATCCTAATCCATATCAATCACATATTCATAAAGAAATTAACGATTATGCAACTCAAATCAGTGACCATCTATTACCTAAGACGAATACCTATCATGAAATTTGGTTAGACGGCGAAAAAGTATTAGATTCTTCAGAAGAAATCGAACCAATGTATGGTAAGAAATATTTACCACGTAAATTTAAAATTGGTATCGCACTACCGCCATCTAATGATATTGACGTGTATTCTCAAGATATCGGGCTTATCGGTATTGTTGAAGATGGAACACTTATCGGATTCAATGTCACAATTGGTGGCGGTATGGGTATGACACACGGAAATACCGATACGTACCCACAAGTTGGTCGTTTAGCTGGCTTTGTTCCTAAAGATAAAGTCGTTGATGTTTGTGAGAAGATCTTAACCATTCAACGTGATTATGGTAATCGTGAGAACCGTAAGAACGCACGTTTTAAATATACAGTTGACCGCTTAGGCGTAGATAAGGTTGTCGAAGAATTGAATACGCGTTTGGGTTGGGACATTGAAGATGCGCGCGACTTTGAATTCGAGCACAATGGTGACCGTCTAGGTTGGATAGAAGGTGACGAAGGTGTTTGGAATTATACGTTATTCATTCAAAATGGACGTGTGAAAGATACAGAAGATTATCAATTAAAAACGGCATTACGAAAAATTGCAGAAACACATACGGGCGACTTCAGATTATCTCCAAATCAAAATTTAATTATTGCGAATGTAACTCCTGAGAAAAAAGAAGAAATTCAAAATCTCATCGATCAATATGGTCTTACAGATGGTAAAAATTATACAGGACTAAGACGAAACTCTATGGCATGCGTTGCATTCCCAACATGCGGTTTAGCTATGGCTGAGTCAGAACGTTATTTACCATCATTAATTTCTAAGATTGAAGATTTATTAGATGAAGCGGGTGTGAATGATGAAGAAATCACAATCCGTATGACAGGTTGTCCAAATGGTTGTGCAAGACCAGCACTTGCAGAAATTGCATTTATTGGTAAAGCACCAGGTAAATATAATATGTATTTAGGCGGTGGCTTCAAAGGTGAACGCTTAAATAAATTGTATAAAGAGAATATTGGAGAACAAGAAATTCTTGAAAGTTTACGTCCAATTCTAATGGACTATGGTAAAGAACGTCTTGAAGGTGAACACTTCGGTGACTTTGTTATTCGCTCAGGTGTTGTAGCCAAAGTTCATGGCGGACAAGATTTCCATAGTTAAAGTTTGAGATAAGTTGTTTTAAACGGGGTGACAACATGGGGAAAGTTTATCTAGTAGGTGCAGGACCTGGCGATCCTGAGTTACTAACGATTAAAGGTATGAAAGCCATTCAAACGTCAGATGTCATTTTATATGATCGCTTAGTTAATAAAGATATTTTAGAATTAGCTAAACCTGGGACGAAGTTCTTCTATTGTGGTAAAGATCCAAATAAACATTCCTTGCCACAGGAAGAAACCAATCGTATGTTGGTCAATTTAGCGAAAAAAGGTCATGTTATCACTCGTTTAAAAGGTGGTGACCCATTCGTCTTTGGGCGTGGTGGTGAAGAAGCGGAGATCTTGGCACATCATCAAATTCCATTTGAAATCGTGCCAGGTATTACATCCGGTATTGCTGCACCGGCTTATGCAGGTATTCCTGTCACGCATAGAGATTATAGTTCGTCAGTTGCATTTGTAACGGCGGTGAATAAACCAGGTATGTCTAAAGATGATTATTGGGCACATTTAGCACATGGCCCAGAAACACTGTGTGTGTATATGGGCGTCAAACGCTTACCTGAAATTTGTCATTTACTTATAAATCATGGTAAATCCATAGACACTCCTGTGGCGCTCGTACATTTAGGTACGACATCGTCTCAAAAGACCATCGATGGTACATTAGGGAACATCGTAGAACGCGCTTCAGAAATTCAAAATCCAGCTATGATTATTATTGGTGATGTTGTCCAAATGCGACACAAAATCAGCTGGTTTAAAGAACAAACTTCAGATTTAGAAATGACGTTACCTTAATTTTAATAAATAAAATATGAAACATAATTAATGTTCAAGGAGGAAGCAATATGAGCAGTATGCCACTTATGATTGATTTACAAGATAAAAAGATTGTCATTGTTGGTGGTGGGAAAGTAGCAACGAGACGAGCAACATCTTTAGTAGAATACGGTGCCCATGTTCATATTGTTAGTCCTTCAATCACCACAGAATTACATACATTACTGCAGCAACAACGTGTCACGTGGTCTGAAAAAGGTTTTGAACCACAAGATATAAGTCACGCATATCTAGTCATTATTGCGACTGATCAACCAGAAGTAAATCAATACGTTAAAGATAGTTTGCCAGAAGGTATGCTATTAAATCATGCGGCTGATGCTTCTGCTGGCGATGTGACGTTTCCTAGTGTGCTGAAACGTGGCAAATTAACCATTAGTGTATCGACTGATGGTGCAAGTCCTAAATTAGGACGACAAATTATATCGACATTGCAAGATACTTATGATGAACGATATGAAAACTATATCGATTTTTTATATGAAAGTAGACAACGTATTAAAGCGTCAACGATAGAGCCATCTAGAAAGCAAGCATTATTACAACATGTATTGTCTGAGGACTATTTGGATGAGGAGAAACAAATTGAATTCATGCGATGGCTTCAATCACAAGTTTAATGTCAGGGGGCATGTGATATATGAGGAAATTATTTATATTTGCATTAGCTGGTTTTTTAGCCCAACTTGTTGATGGATCACTAGGAATGGGATTCGGTGCCTCATCATCTTCCATATTATTAACTTATGGTATTGCACCAGCAATTGTATCGGCGACGGTGCACTTTTCAGAAATAGCGACGACTGCTGCATCCGGAACATCACATTGGAAATTCGAGAATGTGCATAAGCCAACGATGTTAAAGTTAGCGATTCCAGGTGCCATCAGTGGCTTTATTGGTGCAGGTCTGCTGACACAAATACATGGAAATTATATTAAACCATATATCGCATTGTTCTTACTTTCAATGGGGTTATATATTTTGTATCAATTTTTATTTAAAAGAAATAAAGAAATCCATACGCATGTTGGTAAGTTAAGTAGCTTTAAGCTAGTACCTCAAGGTGCCATCGCTGGATTCTTAGATGCAATTGGTGGCGGCGGTTGGGGACCCGTTAATACACCTTTGTTATTAGCGAGTCACAAGATACAACCACGGTATGCGATTGGTACAGTATCCGCGAGTGAGTTTTTTGTAACATTATCAACGTCATTAAGTTTCATCATCTTCTTAGGTATTACACAAATTAATTGGTGGTTTGTGATTGCATTAAGTGTTGGTGGCATGGTGGCGGCACCTATTTCAGCTTACTTAACTAAGATATTACCTATTAATATTTTAGCCATTTGTGTGGGTGGATTAATCATCTTTACCAATAGCAACGCATTAATGACGTATTTTGTACATGATGACACAATTACAAATGTTGTAAGATTCGCAATTGTTTGTGCGATTGTGATACTTGTTATTATCACTGTCATTCGCAACAAAAAATTGTCTTTTTCTTATAAATAAAACCGAGTAAACTAATCTAATTAATTGGAAAAGGGGTTATCAATAATGGCAACACATGAACAGATTATTAATTATACGATTAAACCACATGGTGGCGAGTTAATTAACCGTGTAGTAGAAGGCGAAGAAAGAGCACATCTTCTTGAAGCAGCACAATCTTATAAAGTGATTACGTTGAATCCTTGGTCAATTTCTGACTTAGAATTAATCGGCATTGGTGGTTTTAGTCCATTAACAGGGTTTATGGGCGAAGCGGATTATACTAAAGTAGTTGAAACAACACATCTTGAAAATGGATTAGTGTGGAGTATTCCGATTACATTACCAGTTACTGAAGAAGAAGCGGATAAATTAGCTATTGGCGATGACATCGCTTTATATGGCGAAGATGGCGAATTATATGGCACATTGAAATTAGAAGAAAAATATACGTATGATAAGACTAAAGAAGCGCAAAATGTCTACGGTACAACAGATGACGCCCATCCAGGTGTTAAAAAAGTGTATGACAAAGGTAATGTGTATCTAGCAGGTCCAATTCAATTAATCAATCGACCTAAACATGATGAATTCTCTAATTTCCATTTAGATCCAGCAGAAACACGTCAATTATTCCATGATTTAGGATGGAAGACTGTCGTAGGTTTCCAAACAAGAAATCCTGTTCATCGTGCACATGAATATATCCAAAAATCTGCATTAGAAATTGTAGATGGTCTGTTACTTAACCCGTTAGTAGGAGAAACGAAAGCAGACGATATTCCAGCAGATGTTCGTATGGAAAGTTATCAAGCTATTTTAAAGAACTATTTCCCTCAAGATAGAGCGCGTTTAGTCATTTATCCAGCAGCAATGCGTTACGCTGGACCACGAGAAGCGATTCTACATGCGACCGTACGTAAGAACTATGGTTGCACACACTTCATTGTGGGTCGTGACCATGCAGGTGTAGGCGATTATTACGGCACATATGAAGCACAAGAATTAATTTCTCAGTTTGAAGATGAATTAGATATTCAAATATTGAAATTTGAGCATGCCTTTTATTGTGAAAAATGCGGTAACATGGCTACAGCCAAAACTTGCCCACACGATGCATCAGAACATGTGCACTTAAGTGGTACGAAAGTAAGAGAAAAATTAAGAAACGGTGAATCATTACCTACTAAATTCTCTAGACCTGAAGTAGCGGAAGTCTTAATTAAAGGTTTAAAACAAAATTAATTCGGAGGGGTTAACATGAGTCAATCAACGAATATTACATGGCACGATTCTGAAGTTACCAAGTCAGATAGACAACAACAAAATGGTCATAAAAGTGTAGTGATATGGTTTACAGGATTATCAGGCTCTGGGAAATCAACTGTATCCGTTGCACTTGAAAAAGCATTGTTCCAATTAGGGAAGCATTCCTATCGCTTAGACGGAGATAACGTCCGTCACGGTTTAAATAACAACTTAGGCTTCAGTCCAGAAGATCGTAAGGAAAATATTCGACGTATCGGTGAAGTGAGTAAATTGCTTGTAGATGCAGGTACAATTGCTATTACAGCTTTTATCTCGCCGTACAGAGCCGACCGTGATGACGTTCGTGCCATTTTAGAGGATGGCGAATTCATTGAAGTATATACAGCATGCAGCGTTGAAGCATGTGAACAACGTGATCCTAAAGGCCTTTATAAAAAGGCACGCGCTGGCGAAATCAAAGAATTTACAGGTATTAGTGCACCATATGAAGCACCACATCAACCAGAAATTACAATTGATACTGAACATCAAAGTGTAGAAGCATCAGTTAATACAATTATTGAATACTTGAAAGAAAAGCAATATATTTAATGAAAGCAAGCGTATTGTCAGTTATTTTGAAATTGGCAATACGCTTTTTAATTGTCAATGTTGAGAGCATTACAAATTTCAAAACTATATCGTGGTATGACCCTCTTTTACAATGCCTACTTGTCGGTTATAGGCTGTTCTAATGCTTATGATTACATATCATCCACTCTAAAATGACTTCCCTCTATTATGAGAAAACGCTTTATACTTCCCACTTTTCATGAAATAAAACATGTCTAAAATAATCAGATAAATTACAAAGCATGTGAATACACTGTTGATTAACGTGCTATAAGTCTTGGCACAGGCGTATTTTACAAGTTGTAATATAAGTCTATGTTTATTACATGCGAAGTAAAATTATTATGATTCATTTACAAAGCCTTAACATTCCACACAAACCCTTATGTGTCTGTTAGAGTATGTCTTGTCGTTAATTAACGAAGAAAAAATTACTTAAAAACATTTTGAATTGAATGATTTAAAATTTCTAATATGTCAATTGCAGGTAGCCACGAGATAAAAAGCTTTAAACATTCTAGGAGGATATTTAATTATGAAAAAGATCGCTACAGCTACAATCGCAACAGCAGGTATTGCAACATTTGGATTAGCACATCAGGATGCAGACGCAGCGGAAAATAATAATGGATATAACCCTAATGACCCATATTCATACAGTTACACATACACAATTGACCAACAAGGTAATTACCATTATCAATGGCAAGGTAACTGGAGCCCAGCTCAAGCGCAACAAAGTGGTCAACAATACACTGGCAACCAAGCAGTAAACAATACACAATCATACAATAACTACAATTACAACTACAATAACAATCAATCTAGCCAAAATACACAATCTTACACAGCAAACAATAATGCTGGTGGCGGTTTAGGTGCTAACTATTCAACTTCAGATCGTAACGTTAAAGTAACAACTCAAAACGCACCAACTACTCAATCAACAAGCTCAAGTAGTGCAGCATTATCAGGTAAATCAAGTGGCGGTGCAAACCTATACACTGCTGGTCAATGTACGTATTATGTATATGACAAAGTAGGCGGTAAAATTGGTAGCACTTGGGGCAACGCAAATAACTGGGCAACTGCAGCTGCTGCAGATGGCTATACAGTTAACAACACACCTAAAGCAGGTGCAGTAATGCAAACGTCTCAAGGTGCATACGGTCACGTTGCATACGTTGAAAGTGTTAACGCTGACGGTTCAGTTAAAGTTTCAGAAATGAACTATAACGGTGGACCTGGTGTCGTATCATCACGTACAATCTCAGCTAGCCAAGCTGGTTCATATAACTACATTTCATAATTTGAAATCATTTTAACCACGATGCCTAATCTAACGGCGTCGTGGTTTTTTCTTTTTGGAAAAGGGCATGTCGAGATAGCGCATCGTGTGATTGAAGCGGAGGTATAACGGGAAACACAATAATAAGTGAAATTAATATTAGATTGTATATGTGAATCGTAAAGGAGGGTGACTAAAGATGACGTTTGATGTAATCAAATGGATTATATTAGCATTAATTATCATCGTAACGATTGCGGTGATATGTGGCCTTATTTGGGGATCATTACTAGAAGAACGTGCGTATGATAAGCGTTCAAAAAAAGAAAAGCGTAAAGAAACTGAGAAAAATGTAGAAATGGCTAAAGGTCATACTGAAGATAAAGAAATCGAGGGTGATTACGAAGCGGCCCCAATTAAAAAAGGAACACTCAAAGATGACCATTCAAAATAATGGATAATATCGACCTTGAAAGATGCTAGAAGCAGCATACTTTCAAGGTTTTTTAGAGTGGGATAATAGTTAATTGGAATGAATATGTCAGAATGTGAGTTCACATTTTATTTACATTTAATATTTTAAATTATCTACAATTCTATACTTTTGACATCTTCAAGTGATAAACTATTTATGTTAAAAAAATCACAATAATTTTCAGAAAAGTTAGGAGCTTTCATCATGCTACTGTTTGTAGTAGAAATCATCATAATGATACTAGCTATATTATTAGGGCTTCGTGCGGCTGGTGCATTAGGGTGTGGTATCTTCGCCATTGTGGCACAACTCATAATGATCTTTGGCTTTCAATTGCCCCCAGGTTCAGCGCCTGTTACTG
The DNA here is from genome assembly GCF_016892225.1 of Staphylococcus sp. GDY8P47P. Taxonomy (NCBI): domain Bacteria; kingdom Bacillati; phylum Bacillota; class Bacilli; order Caryophanales; family Staphylococcaceae; genus Staphylococcus; species Staphylococcus sp. GDY8P47P. The sequence continues at coordinate 26,107 of NZ_JAFENV010000011.1, forward strand.
CAGTATTAATTATTTTATCCATTGGTATCGCTGGTGGTACCTTGCAAGCTACAGGAGGTATTGACTATTTAGTCTTTCTCGCTTCCAAAGTTATCGAACGCTTTCCAAGATCGATTATTTTTATAGCGCCAATGATTGTCTTTTTATTTGTGTTTGGCGTAGGTACAGCAAATATTGCGTTATCCTTAGAACCTATTATTGCCAAAACTGCGGTTAAGGCTAATATACAACCTAAGCGACCGCTTACTGCTTCTGTATTGACTGCTAATTTAGCTTTATTATGTAGTCCGGCAGCATCAGCAACAGCCTACATTATTTCGGTAATGGCGGGTTATCATATATCGATGGGACAATATTTAAGTATTGTATTACCTACAGCGATTATTACAATGCTAATGTTAAGTGTCTTTTGTACGTTTGTCGGTCGAAAGACATCAGTTACGCCGAGTGAAATGGCGCATACACCTGAAGTATCTGTTAAACAATCATTTTCAACTAAAACTAAATTAGGTGTAGTTAGCTTTTTACTGTGTGTGTCAGCAATATTAACATTTGGTATCTTTCCAAATTTAATGCCAGCCTTTAACGTCGATGGTGAACAAGTTAACGTAACAATGACAGAAATTGTACAGTTCTTTATGTATTTGAGTGTTGCGATTAATCTATTAATGATGAAGATTAATACGAGTGATATCTTGTCTTCCAATATTGCACAATCCGCTATTGGTGCACTCTTTGCAGTACTCGGACCTGGCTGGTTAGGTGCAACTGTATTTAACGCACCTCAAAACTTAAAAATTATTCAAGAGGATATCGGACAAACAATCCAATCTATACCTTGGTTAGTCATTGTCTTAGTTGCTGTAGTGGCGATGATCGTCATCTCTCAAACTGCAACCGCATCGATTATGGTGCCAATTGTTATGAGTATGGGCATTCCACCAATGTACTTTATTGCAATGGTGCAAACGCTCAATGTCAACTTCGTTATTCCTGCACAACCAACGCTATTATTTGCGGTTAATTTAGATGAGACTGGACGTACACGAGCGACAAGTTTCATTATTCCAGGATTCTTTGCGATTGGCGTATCGATTATAGTTGGATTCTTAATAAAATCGATATTAGGATTTTAGATATAGAGACTACAAATTTTGGGGCGACATGCTCGATGATTTGTAGTCTTTTTTAGGAGTGAAATGAGAAATTTAAAAAATGTTAAATAAATATAAATTCATTATAAGGGTATGATTATGCAAAAATAATACAAAATAAAATTTGTTAAATACGTTAAGTTTAAATTTAACACTGTTGTTATAGCAATTTCTAAAGCTTTGAAATATGTCTGAAATATATATTTATTCAATAAACTGAAAAGTATAATTTGAATGTAATTTGCATTTTTATTTAATTTTAGATATCGTCAATATGTGAATAAACCGTGACAAGAAAGTGGTTTTTTAATTTTTATCGAAACAACTATTTTGAGGAGGAACATAATTGAAACGAGAAAAAATTATGGATTGGCCGACTTTTATAGGGACGGTAGTCGTATTACTTGTGGCTGTTACACCGATGATGATTTTTCCGGAAGCCAGTGAAAAAGTAATTACTGATATCAACAGTGCGATATCCAATTCAATTGGATCAGTGTATTTATTTATGGGATTAGCCGTTTTATTCTTTGTATTATATATTGCGTTCGGTCGCTACGGTAATGTGACGCTTGGAAAAGCAACGGATAGACCTGAATTTAATAACTTCAGTTGGGCGTCTATGTTATTCTGTGCAGGTATTGGATCAGACATATTATATTGGGGTGTCATTGAGTGGGCGTTCTATTATCAAGTCCCACCAAATGGTGCAAAAGCGATGTCAGATGAAGCACTTACATATGCCACGCAATATGGTATGTTCCATTGGGGACCAATCGCATGGGCGATTTATGTCTTACCAGCACTACCTATTGGTTATTTAGTATTCGTTAAGAAACAACCTATTTACAAAATTAGTCAAGCATGTCGTCCAGTTCTTAAAGGACAAACAGATAAATTTTTAGGTAAATTAGTAGATATATTATTCATTTTCGGACTACTTGGCGGGGCTGCAACATCACTTGCGCTCGGTGTTCCTATGATTTCTGCAGGTATTGAGAAATTGACAGGTATCGATGGCGAAAATATGGTTGTACGTTCAATTATCTTATTGACGATCACAGTTGTGTTTGCAGTAAGTTCTTATTCTGGTCTGAAAAAGGGAATTCAAAAATTAAGTGATGTTAACGTATGGTTATCATTCTTATTACTAGGCTTTGTGTTTATCGTGGGTCCTACCATTTTCATAATGGAAACGACAATTACAAGTTTTGGTAATATGCTAAGAGACTTCTTCCATATGGCTACTTGGATGGAACCTTTCGGTGGAATTGAAGGACGCAAAGAAACTAACTTCCCACAAGATTGGACAATATTCTATTGGTCATGGTGGTTAGTATATGCACCATTTATCGGTCTGTTTATAGCGCGTATTTCAAAAGGACGACGCCTTAAAGAAGTTATTTTAGGTACGATTATTTATGGTACATTAGGTTGTCTATTGTTCTTTGGTATCTTTGGTAACTATGCAGTGTACTTACAGATTACAGGCGAATTTAATGTGATTAACTTTTTAAATACGCATGGTACTGAAGCGACGATTATTCAAGTAATGCATCAATTGCCATTCTCAACATTGATTGTTGTATTATTCTTGATTTCTGCTTTCTTATTCTTAGCAACAACATTTGATTCAGGTTCATATATTTTAGCTGCTGCATCACAGAAAAAAGTTGTTGGCGAACCATTAAAAGCTAACCGTCTATTTTGGGCATTTGCGTTATGTTTATTACCTTTCTCACTGATGTTAGTTGGAGGAGAACGTGCACTTGAGGTATTGAAAACTGCATCTATCTTAGCGAGTGTGCCATTAATTGTGATATTTATCTTTATGATGATTTCATTTATTATTACGCTTAATAGAGACCGGATTAAACTGGAAACAAGGGCAGATAAGCATAAAGAAATTGAACGACGTTCATTACGTATTGTTCAAGTTAAAGAAGAACCACATGATGATAACTTATAAATAATAAAAAGCTAGAAGATTTTCGAAGTGTCATACTTTCGAAAATCTTCTAGCTTTTTTTAAATATCTTCTTTTTCTGGAATTGGGTAATGTTCGAAGATTTGGCCACTTTCAATCGTGTTACTTAAGTTTTCAAGCCATTTACAATATTGCTTTGTATGATCTAATTGTGCTTGGATTTTATCAACTTCTGCTTTAGATGCTTCGTCTAAGTCAGCGTTTTTTAAGGTTTCATCTAACAATAATTGCGCTTTTTCAACGGCCTCTAAGTTCGTGTCAACTTCACGTTCCCATTTTTGTGTAAAGAAGTTACGGAAAAAATGGAAGAAGTTCTTCTCTGCAATGAAGTGTTGCTTTCTGCTGCCACGAGTGAATTGCTGTTTCACGATATCAAATTCTTGTAGTTTTTTGACACCAGCACTCATGCTCGGCTTGCTCATTTGCAAATGTTCACGCATCTCATCAAGCGTCATACTGCCTTCAAAGACCATTGTGCCGTATAGATTACCGACGCTACGGTTTGTACCATACAAATCCATTGTTTCACCGATTGAATTGATAACAAGATCTTTTGCTTCTTCAATTTTTTGGTCATAATTCGTTGAACGTGCCATGGTGCACCTCCATTGTTACTTATTAGTTTTTTAAAGAGAAATAAACGAAGACGTTCATTTTTCAATTCTAAATCATTATAAAGTGTTTGGTGAAAAGTTTCAAAATCGCATATTTATTATTAGCACTTTTGACACTATATTTTCAAGTCTATCTCAAAAGTTGTGTCGTTTTATATCGTTTGCAAGGCTATGAAAAGTATGATAACCTAGTTCTGTAAAATTCGTTAAATAAAAATTTAACAAACTTAACGGAGGTCGTTTGATGGAACTTGTAGAGAAATTGTCTAACCGTCAGTATATCGATGGTGAATGGGTAGAAAGTTCAAATAAAAATACAAGAGATATTATTAATCCTTATAACCAAGAAGTTATCTTTACGGTTGCAGAAGGTACTGCTGAAGATGCAGAAAGAGCAATACTTGCAGCACGTCGCGCATTTGAAGATGCCGAGTGGTCATTAGAAACAAGTGAAGTCAGAGGTAAAAAAGTAAGAGCGATTGCAGATAAAATTACAGAGCATCGTGATGAATTAGCTAAATTAGAAACATTAGATACTGGTAAAACATTAGGAGAATCATATGCAGATATGGATGATATCGCCAATGTATTTACTTATTTCGCTGGATTAGCAGATAAAGATGGTGGCGAAATCATCAATTCACCAATTCCAAACACTGAAAGTAAGGTCGTTAAGGAACCTGTTGGTGTCGTAACACAAATCACGCCTTGGAATTATCCATTACTTCAAGCTTCATGGAAGATTGCACCAGCATTAGCAACAGGATGCTCACTTGTTATGAAGCCAAGTGAAATCACACCGTTAACTACAATTCGTGTATTCGAATTGATGGAAGAAGTTGGCTTCCCTAAAGGTGTTATCAACTTAGTATTAAGTAGTGGTGAAGAAATCGGAGATACACTATCAGGTCATGAAGAAGTAGATTTAGTTTCATTCACAGGTGGCATTGAAACAGGTAAACATATCATGAAGAATGCTGCTAATCATGTTACTAACATTGCATTAGAACTTGGTGGTAAGAATCCTAATATTATTTTTGATGATGCTGACTTTGAAGTTGCAGTGGATCAAGCCTTGAATGGTGGTTACTTCCACGCAGGTCAAGTATGTTCAGCAGGGTCACGCATTTTAGTACACAACAACATTAAAGACGACTTTGAGAAGGCGTTAATTGATCGTGTAGGTAAAATCAAACTTGGTAATGGTTTCGATGATGATACTGAAATGGGACCTGTAATTTCTACAGAACACCGTAGTAAGATTGAAAACTACATGGAAATTGCAAAAGAAGACGGCGCTACAATCGCAATTGGCGGTAAACGCCCAGAACGAGAAGATTTACAAGCTGGCTTATTCTTTGAACCAACAGTAATCACTGATTGTGATACGTCAATGCGTATCGTTCAAGAAGAAGTATTTGGTCCAGTTGTGACTGTTGAAGGATTTGATAGTGAAGAAGAAGCAATTAAATTAGCTAATGACTCTATTTATGGTTTAGCAGGTGCAGTCTTCACTAAAGATATCGGTAAAGCACAACGTGTAGCCAATAAATTAAAACTTGGTACAGTTTGGATTAATGATTTCCATCCATACTTCGCACAAGCACCATGGGGTGGTTATAAACAATCAGGTATTGGACGTGAACTAGGTAAAGAAGGATTAGAAGAATATTTAACTAGTAAACATATTTTAACGAATACAAATCCTGAGCCAGTGAACTTCTTTAGCAAATAACAAATCCATGCAAGAGCGATAGAGTCGTAATATAAATCAGCTATGCGACTCTATTTATTTGAGTTATAAAGTTGTACGTATCGAACTTAAAAGCATGAAATATAAAGACATCATAATCAATTTAAGGGAGGACGAATTTATAATGAGTAAAAAGAAATCATATGATTACGTCATTATTGGTGGCGGTAGTGCCGGTTCAGTATTAGGTAATCGTTTAACAGAAGATAAAGATAAAGATGTATTAGTGTTAGAGGCAGGACGTAGTGACTATCCTTGGGATTTATTCATTCAAATGCCAGCAGCGTTAATGTTCCCATCAGGTAATCGTTTCTACGATTGGATTTATCAAACAGAAGAAGAACCACATATGGGACGTAAAGTAGACCATGCACGTGGTAAAGTTCTTGGTGGCTCTAGTTCAATAAACGGTATGATTTACCAAAGAGGTAACCCAATGGACTATGAAGGTTGGGCTGAACCAGAAGGTATGGAATCATGGGACTATGCACATTGCTTACCATACTTTAAACGTCTAGAGAAAACATACGGTGCTACACCATTTGACCAATTTAGAGGTCATCACGGTCCAATTAAATTGAAACGTGGTCCAGCAACTAATCCATTATTTAAATCATTCTTTGATGCAGGTGTAGAAGCAGGATACCACAAAACAAAAGACGTTAACGGTTATAGACAAGAAGGATTTGGACCTTTCGATAGCCAAGTGCATAACGGACGTCGTGTATCAGCATCAAGAGCCTACTTACACCCAGCAATGAAACGTAAAAATTTAACTGTTAAAACACGTGCATTTGTCACTAAAATCCATTTCGATGGTAACAAAGCAACAGGTGTAACATTTAAACGTAATGGTAGATACCATACGGTTGATGCAGGTGAAGTTATATTATCTGGTGGTGCGTTCAATACACCTCAATTATTACAATTATCAGGTATTGGTGACGCAGAATTCTTGAAATCTAAAGGAATCGAACCACGTATGCATTTACCAGGCGTCGGAGAAAACTTCGAAGACCATTTAGAAGTATATATTCAACATGAATGTAAAGAACCAGTGTCATTACAACCAAGCTTAGATGTTAAACGTATGCCATGGATTGGTTTACAATGGATATTTGCACGTAAAGGTGCTGCTGCATCAAACCACTTTGAAGGTGGTGCTTTCGTAAGATCTAACAACCAAGTTGCTTATCCAAACTTAATGTTCCACTTCTTACCGATTGCTGTAAGATATGACGGACAAAAAGCACCAGTAGCACATGGTTATCAAGTGCACGTAGGACCAATGTATTCAAACTCACGTGGTAGCTTAAAAATTAAATCAAAAGACCCATTTGAAAAACCAAGTATTGTCTTTAATTACCTTTCAACAAAAGAAGACGAGCAAGAGTGGGTTGAAGCAATTCGAGTAGCTAGAAATATCTTAGCGCAAAAAGCAATGGATCCATTCAATGGTGGTGAAATTTCACCAGGACCATCCGTACAAACAGATGAAGAAATCTTAGATTGGGTACGTAAAGATGGTGAAACAGCATTGCATCCATCATGTAGTGCTAAAATGGGACCTGCATCAGATCCAATGGCAGTTGTAGACCCATTAACTATGAAAGTTCATGGTATGGAAAATTTACGTGTTGTTGATGCATCAGCAATGCCTCGTACAACAAATGGTAATATTCATGCACCTGTATTAATGCTTGCTGAAAAAGCAGCAGATATCATCCGTGGTAGAAAACCATTAGAACCACAATATGTTGATTATTATAAACATGGTGTGAGTGATGAGAATGCTGGTGCAATGGAATTTGATCCATATTATCAACACTAATTGTAAAACAGTATATTAATACTAAAAAATAGAAAAAGAAGATAACTTAGGGAGCGGGACGCTGAATTCAAAATGAATTCTGTTCCGCTCCCAATTTGCTTTTTAATACCTTATTTAATCCGTTCAGTATTGTATCTCATGTTTTCAATCTTCATAGTCATTGAATTTTGATATGATAGTTAAGAAGAAGTGGTTTAGAAGGGTGGATGAAGACCTCTTGAATACAAATTATGAAATCACGTTCGACACGAAAAAAGAAGATGTCGCTTCTGATTATTTATCATTGAACTTAATATTAAAAGGCAATGTCACTTGTCAAAGTGAGAATCAAAATAGACAATATCACGTTGGCGATTTAATTTTAATTAATAGCTATCAAAATTTTTTGATTCTAGATGATACAGATGTTAGCTATATGTCACTACGACTGTCAAATAAGTATTTCTCTCATTATATTGAAGATAAGAATATTTATTTTCACTTTGAAGAGGTATCTCAGAAAATACATAATGACATTAAAACGTTATTGGCTAAAATAGGCATTACCTATTTAAGGAAAGGGAAGTTTCATCAATTGCATATGGATCAAATGATGATTCAATTAATCGAGATGCTAGTGAAATTTATTCCGTATCAGTCAAGACAAGAAATGATACATGAGCAAAATAAAGATGACGTTTTTGCTAGTCTTGCCTCAGAATTTATTAATCAACATTACATGGAACATATCGGTTTAGATGACTTAGCAGACTATATCAATTTATCTAGTTCATATACGTCACGTTTATTCACAAAGAAATTAGGAACGTCGTTTAATAGCTATCTTAATAAAGTTAGAACGAGAAATGCTGAACATGATTTAAAATATACTGATATTTCAATTACCGATGTTGCTTTGGGGAATGGATTCTCCAATTCGACATCCTTAGCTAAAAACTTTAAATTATGGTATCACATGACGCCAAGTGACTATCGTAAACAATATCATGTTGAAGATAGCCACCAATCGGATATCAAACCAATGAATAAGCAAAGTATCAGACGGTATATTCAATATTTATCGTCGTTTGTGAATAATCAAATGGATGTCGTCATTCAATCAGCAGAACCTCAAAAGGAAATTGACATCCAGTTAGATGACAGTCTTGGGCACTTAAATAAATATAACCATATCGTTCAAATAGGAAGTATTGTTAATTTGCGGGTACATCGCTATAGAGAACAGTTATTAGAAGTAAAAGATAGAATTGGATTAGATACGGTTCTTGTACAAGATTTAGTTAACGATAACGCTTGGAAAGAGCATGTTGTCGCATCAGATGAAATTATTCCGCATAGCCATCAATATATGACGTTAGATGAATGTTTATTATTCCTTATGAATCACCAAATACATTTGAGTATTCGTCTGAGACCGCCACGTAGCGCTCCAGCATTTCAATCGTATTGTGCGCATTGGATAGAGATTCTTAAACATTTTATAAATATGACCACACACAGTAGTAGCATGCAACTATCAGTGATTATAGATGCCATTGCGTTGAAACAATATGTACAATTATATGATGTATTTAAACATTATATTTCTAACGTGAAATTTATTGTGCATGACCAAGACGTTAGTGATAATAAGGATAATTTGAAACAATTATTTAAAGATCACGCTGAAAAGGTGCATATGTTAGCGTTCGAAGCCAATCAGAATGACGTCGTTAATTTAGAAGTGTCTGAAGATATACAGTATCAATATGCGAAAAATCATATTAACGAAACAGTAGAAGCCTTACTCGAATGGCTTCCAGCCAATCATAAAGCGATTCCACTTATGTTGCTGAATTGGAATACTTTAACCGGCAATTCTAATTTGACAAATGGCGAGTATTTTAGAGCGGGTATTATATTTAAACAGTTATTAGATATCAATGAGAAAGTGTGCACAGTAGGCTACTGGTTGAACTACGAATTACATCAAAAGTATGGTGTCATGAATGAACATCGTCTGATGGGAATTGATTTATATCATCAATTTGATGGCAAGCGACCTGCATTCTTTACAAGTAATTTCTTTAGAATGTTGCAATCTCATGTGAGATTCCGCAATGAGGAATGTATGGTTGTGGGTGATGATACGCATCTTCAAATCGTTGTGTGGGATGCTGATCATTATAATCCATATTACACTATTTCAGAACAGCCTAATGTAATGGAGAAACGGAACTTTAAACTTGAAATTAAAGACCTTCAAAGTGGCCTATATAAAGTTAAACACTATACGTTAGATAAAGAGAATGGCGCGTTATATCGTGTATGGCAACAACATAATACAACGTATGGTATGGACCAAGAAACGATTGATTACGTGAACCGTATTTCATACCCTAGATTAGATATTTCAGAACTAGAAGTAGCGGAAACACTAACGTATCATTTAAAAGTAATGACGAACTCCATCCATATCATAGAAATAAATAAATACGTATAATTAGGAGAATGACAAAAATGTATCATTAATTTTTGTCATTCTCCTTTTTAAATTAAAAAATTAAACAATTTGGTGTCTAAGAGGACATAGATTAACTATTAAATTGAGAGATAAACGATACAATTATAGGTGAGGAGAGATGAATTATGAATAAACAATTAATTAACACTTTACAAGAAAAAGAAGCACGTATGATTGAAATAAGAAGATATTTACATGAACATCCTGAGTTATCATTTAAAGAAGAAGAAACACCAAAATATATCGCGGATTTCTACAAAGATAAAGATTGTGAAGTAGAAACGAATGTAGGGCCTAATGGTGTTAAAGTGACGATAGATAGTGGCAAACCTGGTAAAACGATTGCGATTCGAGCAGATTTTGATGCTTTACCAATTAAAGAAGCTACAGGTTTACCATTCGCATCAAAAAATGAAGGCGTGATGCACGCTTGTGGTCATGATGCGCACACAGCTTACATGTTAATTCTAGGTGAAACATTAATAGAAATGAAAGATCAATTTAAAGGTAAAGTGATTATTATTCATCAACCAGCAGAAGAAATGCCTCCAGGTGGCGCACAAGGCATGATTAAAGATGGCGTACTTGATGGTGTAGATCACGTTTTAGGTGCGCATGTGATGAGTACGATGGAAGCCGGTAAAGTCTTCTATAGAGAAGGATTTGTTCAAACTGGACGTGCCTACTTCAAATTAAACGTACAAGGTTCAGGTGGTCATGGCTCTTCACCACATATGGCTAATGATGCGATTGTAGCAGGCGCTCAATTTGTTACGGAAGTACAAACGATTGTATCTCGACGACTAAGCCCATTTGAAACAGGCGTGATTACAATCGGTTCATTTGACGGCAAAGGTCAATTTAACGTGATTAAAGATGCAGTAGAACTTGAAGGTGATGTTAGAGCGTTAACCGATGACACACGTGACACAATTGAAAAAGAATTAAAACGTTTAGTTGAAGGTCTTGAAGCAACATTTGGCGTAACGTGTGATTTCGAATTTAAAAAAGATTATCCAGCATTATATAACGACCCTGAATTTACACAATATGTTGCACAAACAATTCAAAACGCGGATGCAGATGATATCAAAGGTATTGAAGTTTGTGAACCTCAACCACCATCAGAAGACTTCGCTTTCTATGCAGCAACATTACCAAGTACATTTATTTATTCAGGTGCTGCACCAAAAGATGGTAAAATTTATCCACATCACCACCCAAAATTTACAATTGATGAGTCATCAATGTTAGTAGCTGCAGAGGCAGTAGGGACAGTCGTGTTAGACTACTTAAGTTAAGGAGAGAGCATTATGGAAATGAGACAACAACAATTCACTGGAAATAATAAACTTTTATTAGGTATTGTACTTGGAGTAATTACATTTTGGTTATTTGCGCAATCACTACTTAACTTAGTACCAACCATACAACATTCGTTTTCAAGCAGTATTGGTACAACGAGTATTGCGATAAGTATTACGGCATTATTTAGTGGGATGTTTGTCGTTGGTGCGGGTAGTTTCGCTGATAAATTAGGCCGAGTAAAAATGACATATATTGGCTTAGTATTGAGTATTATTGGGTCATTATTAATTATTGCGACACCATTTACTTCAATGTTAATTCTTGGACGTATCATTCAAGGGTTATCAGCGGCGGCGATTATGCCTTCTACTTTAGCGATTATTAAAACGTATTATCAAGGTTCAGATCGACAACGCGCGTTAAGTTTCTGGTCGATTGGTTCATGGGGTGGTTCAGGGTTTGCTTCTTTATTTGGCGGTATGATTGAAACGGCAATTGGTTGGCGTTGGATTTATATTATTTCTATCATTGTAGCGATTGTAGCGATTCTTCTAATTAAAGGAACACCTGAAACAAAATCGAATCAAACAACAAATACAAGATTCGACTTTTTAGGTTTAACATTGTTTGTCATTATGATGTTAAGTATTAATGTGGTGATTACACAAAGTGCTAAATTAGGGTTATTCTCACCAATCATTTTAGCGTTAATTGCAGTATTTATTATTTCAACGATTATCTTTGTACGTGTAGAAATGAAAATGCATCACCCATTAATTGATTTTAAATTATTTAATAATAAAGCGTATACAAGTGCTACAATTTCTAACTTTATGCTTAATGGTGTTGCTGGTACGTTAATCGTTGCGAACACATTTGTACAACAAGGTTTAGGTTTTTCAACATTCCATACAGGATTACTTTCAATTACGTATCTTATTACAGTATTATTGATGATTCGTGTCGGTGAAAAAATCCTTCAAAAAGTTGGTGCAAGAAAACCTATGTTACTAGGTACTGCACTCAATATGGTAGGTATATTGTTAATCTCATTTACATTCCTATCTTCACAAATGTATGTAGTCGTTTGTGTCATTGGTTATTTATTATACGGTTTAGGCCTTGGTTTCTATGCGACACCTTCAACAGACACTGCCATTTCAAATTCTCCTGAAGATAAAGTGGGTGTAGCATCAGGTATTTATAAAATGGCATCTTCACTTGGTGGTGCGTTTGGTATCGCATTATCAGGTACGATATATGGTATAGGTGCAACCATGGTTAATATTAATTTTGGTGCCATGTTAGGATTGTGGTTGAACATTTTAATGGCAATCATTTCATTTATTGTCATACTCATAGGTGTTCCTAAACAACAATCTAAATCATAGAGTGATATTTAATGAAATAGAAGCGTATGCAAGAATTCTTTGGAACTTGCATATGCTTCTTTTTTTCGGGAAGAGAAGACCATACAGAGATGTGAAATTAAAAAATGGTTTAAGTTATAAGAAACCGTAGCGCAACATTGAAAATAGAGAAAGGCATATAATGAGAAAAAAGGAGTGGATAGCATGACGAAAGATTTAGTAAAACGTCTACAAGATAAAGAGGAAAAGATGATTGAAATACGTAGACACTTACATGAACATCCAGAATTATCATTCCAAGAGTCAGAAACACCGAAATATATCGCCGAATTTTATAAAGATAAAGATTGTGAAGTAGAAACGAATGTCGGTCAAAATGGTGTGAAAGTGACAATCGATAGCGGCAAACCAGGAAAAACGATTGCGATTCGAGCAGATTTTGATGCTTTACCAATTCAAGAAGATACGGGCTTATCATTTGCGTCTAAAAATGACGGCGTTATGCATGCATGTGGACATGATGCGCATACAGCGTACATGTTAATCTTGGCAGAAACATTAATTGAAATGAAAGATCAATTAAATGGTAAAGTGATTGTGATCCATCAACCTGCTGAAGAAATGCCTCCAGGTGGCGCCAAAGGTATGATTGAAGATGGCGTGTTAGATGGTGTCAATCATGTGCTTGGTACACATGTGATGACTAATATGGAACCTGGTAAAGTGTTCTACCGCCCTGAAAATGTGCAAACAGGTCGTTCATACTTTAAATTAACGATTCAAGGTGAAGGAGGTCATGGCTCATCACCACATACTGCAAATGATGCGATTGTTGCTGGTGCAAACTTTGTTACAACTGCGCAAACGATTGTTTCCCGTCGACTTAACCCATTTGAAACAGGCGTTGTAACGATTGGTTCATTTGATGGGAAAGGTCAATTTAATGTGATTAAAGATAAAATTGAACTTGAAGGTGATGTTCGAGCGCTAACAGATGCTACACGTGATCGCATTGCTGAAGAATTACAACGCATGGTTGAAGGTCTTGAAGCCACATTTGGTGTTAAATGTGACTTTGAGTTCAGTAAAGATTATCCTGCACTCTATAATGACCCTGAATTCACGAATTATGTAGCAGAAACAATTAAAAATGCTGATTTAGATGACGTAAAAGGGGTAGAAGAATGTGAAGCACAACCCCCATCAGAAGATTTTGCATTTTATGCTAAAACATTACCAAGTACATTTATTTACTCAGGTGCTGCGCCACAAGATGGTAAAGTGTACCCGCATCATCACCCTAAATTTAATATTGATGAGAAAAGTATGTTAGTCGCGGCAGAAGCTGTAGGTGCAGTTGTGTTAGATTATTTGACTTCTAAATAAATCCAATTTTATTTCACTTTAGCCAACAAAGCTTAAAAAAGTGTTGGCTTTTCAGTACTAGTGTAATACTACGTATCATGATAGTATAAGCGTATATCTAAACGCTGGGGTGAGATAATGAGTTTTTACGAGTTTATGCAAGGATTTATTGGTGACCAAACCCCTTTGGGAGAACTTGCACATTGGATTAGTCAAGATCAACATTTTCCTAAGTATGAGCGTATCTCTGACAATATACTTAGCTATTTTACGACAATTGCAACATTGGACCATGAATTTTTAGAAATCGTGAAGCGATCTATCTCGCTTTATGAACAAAGCCAATTATAATGACCGAATGAATATAGATATACAAATTAAATCGTAGCTCAATGCTAGTTTAGAAATGAAGGATAAGAATCATGATTTTAAAAGACAGTTATAAAACATATGTAGTAGAAGAAAAGGGCGACAACATCATTTCAATAAAGAAAAATAACGATGAACATCAATACGATGTATTAGAGGTAATTGATGATTTATCTAATGATTCTTTTTGTGTTTTAAATCATTTGTACGTCAATGAAGGTATGGAGGATGCATTTGAGAAGAAATTCTTAGAACGTCCTAAATATTTACAAAATGTACCAGGATTTAAAGCTTTAAGATTTTTACGTCCGCAAGTAGCAGGACGACACTATATTATTTTAACTTTATGGGAAGAACGTCAGGCATTTTATGATTGGCAAAATTCCAATGAATATAGTCAAACGCATAAACATAGAGGCACTGATAAAGGTGTTGATCGTGACATAGTGAATCGTGATTTATCATATAATGTGCGAATTGAGTTAGCAGGTTTAGAATCAAAATTAAATTTAAGTAATATTTTTTAATATAGATGTAAAGATTAAGCCATTTGCCGTCATTTTTCGGCATCTGTGCTTAATCTTTTTCATTTTTCAACGTAGGATTAAAACGTTTACATAAAGGCTTTTGATTTCATCGGACTAAAGCGTTTGATAAGATAATAAATAAGGTCGAACTGAAAGGGAGTATAGTAATGGATAATTCAAGTTTATTGGCACCAGAGACTTACAATATTGTTTCTGAAATTGAGAAACATGCTTCTAATACATCTAAGAAAGCCCTCATTTATGAAAATGGGGTAGATGAACCAATTACAGTGACATATTCAGAACTAATCAAAAATGCAAATAAAGTGGGACATGTATTATTAAATCATGGACTTCAAAAAGGCGATAAAGTATTAATTATGATGCCACGCGCAATCATGACATATGAACTTTATCTTGCTGCTCTAAAATTAGGTATCGCGATTATACCTAGTTCTGAAATGTTAAGAACAAAAGACTTACAATACCGTATTACACATGGTGAAATTAAAGCCGTGATTGCCAAATCAGACTTCATCGAAGAATTTAAAGGTATTAAAGAGTATGACACATTAACAAAATTTATTGTTGATGGCCATGAAGCGGGTTGGACAAGCATCGAAGACGAAAAAGCATCTCAAAGTGATGTACTTGATATAACGCGTACATCAAGAGACGATCTAGCAATTCTATCTTATACGTCTGGAACAACAGGTAATCCTAAAGCTGTTACACATTCTCATGGTTGGGGCTATGCACATATGAAAATGGCGCCAGAACACTGGTTATGCATTAGAGAAGATGATTTAGTGTGGGCAACTGCTGCGCCAGGTTGGCAAAAATGGGTTTGGAGTCCATTCTTATCAATTATGGGATCAGGTGCTACAGCATTTGTTTATAACGGTAAATTTAACCCTTCACGCTATCTTGAATTATTACAAGACTTTAAAATTAACGTCTTATGTTGTACGCCAACAGAATATCGTATGATGGCGAAATTGGATCATTTACAAGATTATAATTTAGACCACTTACATAGTGCAGTATCAGCAGGAGAACCATTAAACCGTGAAGTGGTAGAACAATTCCGCAATAACTTTGATTTAACAGTACGTGATGGTTATGGTCAAACTGAAAGTACATTATTGATTGGTTTCTTGAAAGACACTACATCACGACCAGGGTCTATGGGGAAAGAAATTCCGGGCAGTCGTGTTACGATCGTTGATGATGAAGGCCAAAAGGTGGAAACAAATGTTAAAGGTAATATTGCATTACCGCTTGATTTCCCAGGTTTATTTAAAGGCTATTATAAAGATGAAGAACGTACAAAAGCAGCTCAAGCAGGTGACTATTATATTACTGGAGATTTAGCACATATTGATGAAGATGGCTATTTCTGGTTTGAAGGTCGTCGAGATGATATTATCATTAGTTCAGGCTACACAATTGGACCATTTGAAGTTGAAGATGCTCTAACTAATCACCCAGCAGTAAAAGAATGTGCTGTTGTTGCGAGTCCTCATGAAATTCGAGGTAATATCGTTAAAGCTTTCGTTATTTTACAAGATAACTATCAAGGCAATGATGAACTAGTTAAAGAATTACAAACCTTTGCGAAGAATGAAGTTGCACCGTATAAATATCCACGTGCAATTGAATTTGTAACGTCACTACCTAAAACAAATTCAGGTAAAATCCGTCGTGTTGAATTACGCGATGCAGAGCGTGAGAAATATAATAAAGCAAACGGCTTTAAATAATAGAATATTTAATGAATGAAAAGACGGGAGTGGGACAGAATTTTTTTAAATTCGTTGTCCCACTCCCGTCTACATTTTGCATTATAGGTCGCAATGATTATCTCGCTGTATAACCACCATCGACCGTTAATACTGCACCTGTAATAAAGCGTGCTTCGTCACTTGCTAAGAATAATACAGCATTAGCGACATCTATAGGTTCACCTAAATAACCAATTGGATGACGTTCAGACATTTTAGCAGTATAAGCGTCTAAGCCACCTTCTGTTTCAGCTCCTAATTTCTTCACTAAAGGTGTTAAAATTGTACCTGGATGTACAGAGTTAACACGAATATGATCTTTACCGAAGCTGATGGCATCTTGACGTGTCATGTTTGTCACTGCACCTTTTGCTGCTGCATAAGGTGTTAATTCATCAGTACCAACTAATCCTAAAATAGATGAGAAGTTGACGATAGAACCGCCACCATTGTCACGTAATAAAGGCACTGCATGTTTTGTACAGAAGAATACGCCTTTTACATCAACAGCAAATACTTGATCCCATTCTTCCTCTGTGAGTTGGTCCGTCGTTTTATCTGCACCAGTAATACCAGCGCAATTGATAAGTATATCTAATTTACCAATGTCCTGTTTAATGTGTTTAAAGGTTGCTTCGACACTCGCTTCTTTAGAAACATCTAAAACATAACCATAGACATGTTGATCTGTCGTTTTAGATAATGTGTCGACGGCTTGATTAACGATGTCTTCCTTAAGGTCTGAAATAATGACTGTTGCACCTTCTTCGGCGAAACGTTTAGCTGTTTCAAAGCCCATACCACCACCAGAACCAGTAATTAAAGCAACTTTATTTTCTAATCTCATAATGATCCCCCTTTTTCAAAGCTGAAATAATTGCCATTACGATTTAATGGTAGCACCCGCAATAAATAATGTATAATTCATAATAATTATATTTTTATAACTTAAAGTTATGAAAAGAGGTGTAAGATATGGAAATGACTAAACTGAACTATTTTAAAGTTGTGGCTAAAATGAATAATATGACTGAAGCGGCTAAGCAATTAAATATTTCACAACCGGCCTTAAGTAAAGCGATAGCTTCAATTGAGGATGAATTGGGTGTAGCATTATTTGATCGAAAAGGACGACAAATCTATTTAAATCGTTATGGTGAATTAATGCTGAATTATGTGAATAGTGCAGTTAGGGAGCTTAATGAAGGTGAACGTATCATTAAAGAATTAATCGGTGTTGAAAGTGGTCAAGTTTCGTTTGCCATTACCTTTCCACATGTAATGCCATCGCTCATTCAAAGCTATGTGGCACTACATCCGAATATCAAGTTAAAACAGTATCAAGCTGTGTCTGAACGCGCTACGCAATTAATATTAAATAATGACGTGGATTTTGCAATAGCGTCATCTGAAATTGAACATAAAGACGTGATTTGGGAACCTATCATTCAAGATGACATTTATTTAACAATTAGTAAAGATCATCCGTTTGCTCAATATGACACTATTAATTTACAACAGATTAAAGACGAACGATTAATCGGTCAAATAGAAGGTTATGGTTTTCGGGATAGGATAGATTACATCTTAGAACAAGAAGGGATTGTTCCAAATTATCAAATCGAAGTTGAAGATTCGAGTGCAATTTTAAAATTAGTCGCGATGAATATTGGCGTTTCATTTACGCCTAAGCAAGCTTTAAGAGGACTTGATGAGCAAATTGTAGCGATACCCATTGATAATGCCCTTTGTTACCGCATGATTGGTTTGGCATATAAAAAAGCCCATTATTTTACAGAAGTAGCGGCATCATTTAAGACGTTTGTAACGCATTATTTTCAAAATGATATCCAATAATCTATAACTATATAAATAGTATGACACAATTAAAACGTGTGAAATAGGCATAATGGTATGTATTCAAATGTCTATGTAACGCTTTAATTGTGTCTTTTTTATAAACCTTTAACATAAATATGATGTTTTTAATTGTATTTATTTATATTATATGACATACTCAATATTAATTAGTATGACATAATAATTAATTGAGGTGACATTATAATGACTAAATATATTTATGCTTTTGATGAAGGACAAAAATCGATGAAGGATTTGCTTGGTGGTAAAGGTGCCAACCTTTCTGAAATGAAACGATTAGGTTTACCTGTACCTGATGGCTTTACGATTACGACTGCTGCTTGTATTGAGTATTTACGTCAAGGCAAATCATTATCAACAGAAGTGAAAACACAATTAATTGATCATCTTGCTGCATTTTCAGAGAGAACTGGTAAAAGTTTCTCATCTGATGCCAATTTATTACTTGTGTCTGTGCGAAGTGGTGCTAAAATTTCGATGCCTGGTATGATGGATACCATTCTGAACTTAGGATTGAATGATGATAATGTTAAAAAATTAGCTGATAAAACAGGCGATGCACGCTTTGCATATGATTGCTATCGTCGTTTACTTCAAATGTTTGGTGAAGTGGTATATAACGTGCCAATGCAATCATTTGATACATACTTTGAGGATTATAAAGCACGTCATAACTTTGAAAATGATGCTGCCATTACAGCTGAAGGTTTACAAGAGATTTGTGAACGATTTAAAGAGATTTATGTCGAGGAAGTGTATAAACCATTCCCACAAGAACCTTTAAAACAATTAGAAGAAGCAATCGAAGCAGTCTTTAAGTCTTGGGATAATGATCGTGCGCGTATATACCGTGATTTAAATGATATTCCTCATGACATTGGTACAGCCGTGAATATTCAAGAAATGGTCTTCGGTAATAGTGGGGACAATAGTGGTACAGGTGTTGCCTTTACACGTAACCCGGTTAGTGGCGAAAATAAATTGTTTGGTGAGTACTTATTAAATGCACAAGGTGAGGATGTTGTAGCTGGTATTCGTACACCTAAAGATATTTCGACACTCCATGACCAAATGCCTGATGTACATCAAGAATTTGTAGATGTAACAAAGCAACTGGAACAACATTATAAAGATATGCAAGACATCGAATTTACAATTGAAAATGGCAAACTTTATTTATTACAAACGCGTAATGGTAAACGTACGGCACGTGCAGCAATTAAAATTGCAGTAGATTTAGTCGCTGAAGGTGTGATTAAGAAAGAAGAAGCAATGTTAAATGTTGACGTGAAATCAATAGATCAATTATTACATCCTAATTTTGATGACAAAGCGTTAAAAGAAGCTACTGAGATTTCAAAAATTGGTTTACCTGCAAGTCCAGGTGCAGCGACAGGACGAATTGTATTTTCAGCTGAGGATGCGAAAGTGCAAGCAGCATCAGGACATAAAGTCATCTTAATGCGCCCTGAAACATCTCCAGAAGATATTGAAGGTATGATTGCAAGTGAAGCAATTGTGACGACACATGGTGGTATGACATCTCATGCGGCTGTCGTTGCACGTGGTATGGGTAAATGTTGTGTGACAGGATGTTCAGATTTGGAAATTAATACAATAGCCAAAACGGTGTATTACGAAGGCGGAGAACTTCACGAAGGCGATACCATCTCTGTAGATGGTTTAAAAGGGGCCATCTATATTGGTGAAATCAAAACAGTTAGTGCTGAACATAGTGAAGAATTCAATCAATTTATGTCATGGTCCGAAGATATTGCACGACTAAATGTGCGCATGAATGCAGAAACACCGCAAGATATTAAAGCGGGTTATGAGTTCGATTCGAAAGGTATTGGTTTAGTTAGAACTGAGCATATGTTCTTCGGAGCAGAGCGTTTAGTTGAAATGCGTCGCTTCATATTATCTTCATCCTATGAACAACGTGTTGAAGCGTTAAATAATATTCGAAAGTACCAAGTAGAAGATTTTGAAGCTATCTTTAGACTGTCAGGTGAACGTCCGACGATTGTGCGTCTTCTAGATCCACCATTACATGAATTCTTGCCTAATTCAGATGAAGATGTTGAACATGTAGCACAACAATTAAATATTCCTAAAGACGTGTTAAATAAACGTATTGTTGACTTACACGAAGTGAATCCAATGTTGGGACATCGTGGTTGTAGACTTGCAATCACGTATCCTGAATTATATGAAATGCAAGTTGAAGCCATCATGGGAAGCGTATTAAAACTTAAAAAAGAGGGTATAACATGTAAACCTGAAATCATGATTCCACTCGTTTCAACTGTAGAAGAATTTACTACACTTAAAGACAAACTTGTTGAGACGATTCATAAACTAGAGAAAGAACAAGGGGACAGCGTACCATATTTAATCGGTACAATGATTGAAACACCGCGTGCATGTCTAATTGCAGATACGTTAGCGCAACATTGTGATTTCTTTAGCTTTGGTACAAACGATTTAACACAATTGACATATGGTTTCTCTAGAGATGATGCAGGTAAATTTATAAATGTGTATACTGAAAGTAATATATTGAAGCTTGACCCATTCCAAACGTTAGATAGAGATGGTGTCGGAAAATTGATTGAAATTGCAGTTGAACAAGCTAAGAAAGTGAATCCTAACATTAAAATCGGTGTTTGTGGTGAATTAGGCGGAGATGCTAAGTCTATTCGTCGCTTCAATCAGCTAGCGATAGACTACGTGTCATGCTCACCATTCCGAGTTCCAGGTGCAATTTTAGCAACAGCTCAGAGTCAAGCGGAGGAAAGCGAGCAATAACGTGAAAGAAACGAATTCAAACGAACAAATGTTAAAGTTATTTATTGTATCAGATTCCATTGGTGAGACAGCCCAAAGAATGATTCATGCCACATTAACGCAGTTTCCAAATTTGCATAATGCAGAAATTAAGAAATTCCCATATATTAAGGATGAAGAGGAATTCTTAAATATTTTAAATTTGGCGCGTGAACAGCATGCGATTGTTGCAACAACATTAGTGAGTGAATCATTTAATGCACTGGGTCATGAATTTGCACGAGAGCATGATATTCCTTACGTCGACTATATGTCTGATTTAATTGGAATTATTGAAAAGACGACACACAGTCATCCGTTAATGGAAAGTGGCGCTTTACGTAAATTAAATGATGAATACTTCAAACGGATTGAAGCCATTGAATACTCAGTTAAATATGATGATGGCAAGCATTTTACTGATATTGGCGAAGCGGATGCACTCATTGTAGGTGTATCAAGAACTTCTAAGACGCCATTAAGTATGTATTTAGCTAATAAAGGCTACAAAATCGCTAATATACCATTGGTGCCAGAAATTGAAATACCTGATAACGTGTATAAGCAAAAGGGGCTAAAAGTATTTGGCTTGACTGCAAGTCCACAATATATCGCCAATATTCGAAAGAATCGTGCTGAGACACTAGGTTTGTCTAGTGAATCTCGTTACAATAACTTAGAGCGCATCAAGAAAGAACTGATTTATGCTGAAGAAGTCTTTAAGAAATTGAATGCGACTGTCATCAATACAGAATATAAATCAATTGAAGAGTCAGCATTTTATATTGAAAAGTTCTTACAACCTAAATTGCAATCATAAGGTACAATCAATTTAACAGTCTAGTTAGAATGATGGAAATTAAGGGGAGCAGGACAGAAATAAAATTTTCCGAAATTTGTTTCTGTTCCGCTCCCCTCATCGTATTTTATGATAATAATTGCCCTTGAAAGGCTTTCATTTTAAGTTGCTTAATGATGAGAAAAAACACTTAGTGTGGATTCATTCGATTTTGTATAAAAAAATATTTTTAATTAAGTTTCTCCAATTTACAATTTACCATATTTGTTTTAACATAGAAATGAAAGGCTTAACAATCTTAATATAAAAAGATATTACTTGATGGTTAGGGAGAAAGAGTAGTAAGTAATAGCTTTTTAGTTGTTAACTAATAAAATTGGAGAGGTGTACAACCATGGCAGAATCAAAAGATGTCATTTTAATTGGTGCTGGTGTCTTAAGTACAACATTTGGTTCTATGTTAAATGAGCTTGAGCCTAATTGGAATATCAAGCTTTACGAACGTATGGATCGACCAGGTCTTGAAAGTTCTAATGAACGCCACAATGCTGGTACTGGTCACGCTGCACTTTGTGAATTGAACTATACAGTTCAACAACCAGATGGTTCGATTGACATTGAAAAAGCAAAAGAAATCAACGAAGAATTTGAAATCTCAAAACAATTCTGGGGTCACTTAGTGAAATCAGGACATATTGAGAACCCTAGAGAATTTATTAATCCTCTTCCACACATTAGTTTTGTTAGAGGCGTTAATAATAAAGAATTCTTGAAAAAACGTTACGAAGCAATGAAACAATCTCCAATGTTCGATAACATTGAATATACTGAAGACATTGAAGTAATGAGAAAATGGATTCCATTAATGATGCAAGGCCGCGTTGATGACGGCAAAATGGCTGCTAGTAAAATCGACGAAGGTACAGACGTAAACTTCGGTGAATTAACTCGTAAAATGGCACGTCACTTAGAATTAGACGAGCATGTTGAAGTTAAATATAGTCATCAAGTGCTTGATTTTGAACGTTTATCTAATGGTAAATGGCAAGTTAAAATCAAAGACCTTAAATCTGGTAACGTATTTGAAGAAGTTACTGACTATGTATTTATTGGTGCCGGTGGTGCAGCAATTCCATTACTACAAAAAACAGGTATCCCTGAAAGTAAACATTTAGGTGGATTCCCAATTACTGGTCAATTCTTAGCATGTACAAATCCACAAGTAATTGAAGCACACGATGCGAAAGTATATGGTAAAGAACCACCAGGTACACCACCAATGACAGTACCTCACCTTGATGCACGTTACATCGAAGGTAAACGTACGTTATTATTTGGACCATTTGCTAATGTTGGACCTAAGTTCCTTAAAAATGGCTCAAACTTAGATTTATTCAAATCTATCAAACCATATAACATTACAACAATGTTAGCTGCTGCAGTTAAAAACTTACCATTGATTAAATATTCATTTGATCAAATCATCATGACTAAAGAAGGTTGTATGAACCACTTACGTACATTCTACCCTGAAGCACGTGATGAAGATTGGGAATTATACACAGCAGGTAAACGTGTTCAAGTTATTAAAGATACTGAAAAAGAAGGTAAAGGATTTATCCAATTCGGTACAGAAGTGGTTAACTCTGAAGACCATTCAGTAATTGCTTTACTTGGTGAATCACCAGGGGCATCAACATCAGTATCTGTAGCTTTAGAAGTACTTGAAAAGAACTTCCCAGAACACATCGGTGAATGGAATGCTAAAATTTCAAAAATGATTCCTTCATATGGTAAATCATTAATCGAAGATGTTGAGTTAATGAGAAAAATACGTCGTCAAACGTCTAAAGACCTTGAATTAGGTTATTACGAAGACGCGAAATAAATAGAAGTTAAGCAAAGCGTCTCCTGAGATTTTGAATCTCAGGAGACGCTTTTTTTTAGCTTTCTATAGGAATAAAAAAGTTGGCATATTTGTAATGATAGACAATATTTGAATAATCGAAAGGTATGCCTTTAGTGGTATAAAAGGTCAAATCATGACGCATACATGGATCGTTTTGATTGAGATTTAAATGCTGTGCTTCTTGTTCAGAGAGAAAGTCGATATAAAAATAGATATCCGAGAAACCAATATTGATCTTAAGCTGCGACTGAAGGTAGTCGAATATTGAACGCTCTGCACTGGCAAGGTCAAGATGCGTAACTAATGATTGATTGAAGTAGGATGTTTCAATACATAGCGGGTTGTGGTCCAAATAGCGAATCCGTTCGACATAATAAACGTCAGTATCTTCGTCATTTAAGCGTAAATGTTCTCTCACTTCATCATTTGGTGTGATAGATTTAAAAGTTAAGACTTTGCTTGTGACTTGATGGCCTTGTAGATTGTCTGAGAACCCTTTTGTTTTTAACAAGTTAATATAACCTGATTTGTTTTTGTTTCGGACATAAATACCACTACCTTGTGTTTGGTAAATCATGCCATCTTTTTGTAGCATGCCTAATGCTTTAATGATGGTACTTTTACTGACTTGATATTGAGATTTTAATTGTTCTACACTAGGAAGTTTATCGCCAACTTTATACTCGTTATTTGAAATAGCATTTGTAATTTCTTGTGCAATTCGTTCGTACTTTAACATCATTTTACTCCCTTTATTTGTAATTCAAATATAGTATAGCAAATTTTAATACCAATTTGTAAATTGTACCGGTATAATTCGGAATAAATCATTTACAAATTGTACCGGTATAATTATAATGAGTTGTGAAAGGGTTTGTATTTTAATAAAAAATATGACAGTTGTTAAGAAATAAAAGCGAATGATTAATAATTTGGAAAAGGAGTTTTAAATATGTCTAAATTACCAAATGATTTCTTATGGGGTGGCGCATTAGCGGCCAATCAATTCGAAGGTGGTTATGATCAAGGTGGTAAAGGATTAAGTGTGATTGATGTGATGACAGCTGGCGCACACGGTAAAGCACGTGAAATTACACAAGATGTAGAACCAGGCAAATACTATCCCAATCATGTAGGTATTGACTTCTATAATCGTTATAAAGACGATGTGAAAATGTTT
The DNA here is from genome assembly GCF_016892225.1 of Staphylococcus sp. GDY8P47P. Taxonomy (NCBI): domain Bacteria; kingdom Bacillati; phylum Bacillota; class Bacilli; order Caryophanales; family Staphylococcaceae; genus Staphylococcus; species Staphylococcus sp. GDY8P47P. Next base: position 51,270 of record NZ_JAFENV010000011.1, read on the forward strand.
AGTGAGATGGGTTTGAAGTGCTTAAGAACGTCAATTGCATGGACAAGAATATTCCCACAAGGGGACGAAGTTGAGCCGAATGAAGAAGGATTACAATTCTATGATGACTTATTTGATGAATTATTGAAATATAACATTCAACCTGTGATTACACTTTCACATTTTGAAATGCCATTACATTTAGCGCGTGAATATGGTGGTTTCAGAAATCGTAAAGTGGCAGACTTCTTTGCGCATTTTGCGGAAACGGTATTTAAACGTTACAAAGATAAAGTGAAATATTGGATGACATTTAACGAAATAAACAACCAAATGGATATCAATAACCCAATCTTCTTATGGACGAATTCTGGTGTTTCATTATCAGATGACGATAATAAAGAGGAAGTATTGTATCAAGTGTCGCATAATGAATTAATCGCGAGTGCCAAAGCGGTTAAAATTGGTAAAGCAATCAATCCTGACTTTGAAATCGGGGCGATGATTTCACACGTGCCAATTTATCCTTATAGCTGTAATCCAGAAGATATTATGGAAGCAGAAGTGGCAAGTCGTATGCGTTTCTTCTTCCCAGATGTACATGTTCGTGGTTATTACCCAGGTTATGCGACGAAGATGTTTGAACGTGAAGGCTTCGACATTGGTTGGCAAGAGGGTGATGACGTTATTTTACGTGAGGGTACGGTGGATTACATTGGATTCAGTTATTATATGTCTACAGTTGTAAAACATGATAATGAATCAAGTGTAGAAGATAACGTTGTTAATGGTGGTTTACCAAACTCAGTTGATAATCCTTATATTAAGAAGAGTGATTGGGGTTGGGCGATTGACCCAGTCGGTTTACGTTACACATTAAATGCCCTATATAACCGTTACCAAATTCCATTATTTATTGTTGAAAATGGCTTTGGTGCTGTAGATGAATTTGATGAAAATGGACAAGTCCATGATGATTATCGAATTGAATATTTACGTGAACATATTAATGCTGCTATCGATGCAGTAGATAAAGATGGTGTAGACTTAATGGGTTATACACCATGGGGTATTATTGATATTGTTTCATTTACAACTGGTGAAATGAAAAAACGCTACGGTTTAATTCACGTCGATCGTGATAATGAAGGTCATGGTTCATTAGAACGTACGAAGAAAGACTCATTTGGTTGGTATCGTAAAGTAATCGAATCAAACGGAGAAACATTATAACATTTAAGATGTATTATTGAGTATAGAATAATAATAAGCTTTCAATTACTCTAGCGTGTTGTCTTTATACTATAGAGTGATTGAGAGCTTTTTTAGTATTAAGCGAATCAGTTTATTGATTATATGTGAAGGGGTAAGATGAGACTATAACTATCAGACAAGGGAGTTTCTTTATGCGAAAAGATATATTTAGTAATCAATATTGGGAGAAAGCGTGGGAAGACGACCCTAATACACAAGACAAAAGAATGAAACGTGCCGGCTTAGGTGATCCATCTGCACCTGGATTTGAAAAGTGGGCAGAAAACTTTAATAAACATTCATTTACTGAAGAAAGCCAACAACGTACGAAACGTATTATGGATTGGATTGAAAGACAAACAGGTGCATTTAGCAATTTGAGTATATTAGATGTCGGGGCAGCCTCTGGTGTCTTTAGTGTGCCATTCGCTAAAGAAGGCGCAACCGTTACAGCGTTAGAGCCATCACCCATATTACATGAGATGTTACAGGAAAATGCCCACCATTATGGTGTAACGCTAGAAACCATTCATCAATCGTTTGAAGATGCTCGAAAGGAAGAATTAGGACATCATGATTTAGTATTTGCGTCTATGTGTCCAGCAGTTACGACGTGGGAAGCGGTTAATAAAGCTATTGATATCGCACAAAAATATGTATATGTTAGTTTAATTGCTGGTCCTAAAGAGAATTCCATTGTTGATGAAGTTGTGGCATTTTTAGATGAAAAAAGTCAGACTATGACAGCAGATATGTATTACTTATTGCAGTTATTATATGTCAATGATTACACGTATGAGACGTTAATCGAACGACATACACAACATAATGATAGAACGCTAGATGATGTTATACAGCAACTACCTCAATGGTTAAAAGAAGTTGAAGTGGAACTAGATACGCAACAACTTGCAAGTGTGAAACGCTATTTACAAGATCAATATGGTGATACGATACCTGTCATTACTGGTGGTAAATTTGGTAAAGTATTGATTCATGTCTAAAGCGGTGTATAAAATGGCGTACTATATCGTAAAATTTGAACACACGGATTTATGAAAGCAAGTCAAAGTGCATTACAAGATGAGAAAAAACAACAAGAATTAAATGCTTCTATTGAAGAAACAAAACAAAAATTGGAACAATTCTACAAATAATAGATATTAAAAAAGCCGGCTGGTCGAAATAACCAGTCGGCTTTGAATCATTCGAGTGAAGTTATAGAGAACTTCACCGGAGTGATGAGAGGGCTACAGTGAGCAGATTGCTCAACAATTATACGCATCGCGCTAAAACTAAAGAACAGTTTTCGCTTGATGCTAGTAATTGCTCGCAACCTAAGCGCTCACTTACGCACCTAGTGATGAATGGGCTACGAAAAGCAGGTCGTTCGGCAATAATACGCTAATCGCTAAAATCAAAGAACGATTTTTGCTCATAGCTCGTTATTGCTCGCGACCTAAACGCTTTTCTTCGCACCTAGTGATAAACGGGCTACAGTGAGCAGGTTTTTCGGCAGAAATACTCAAAGCTCGACAAAACTTGAGAAACAGTTTTGCTCACTTTTCGATTCTGCTCAAAACCTAAGCGCTCACTTACGCACCTAGTTTTAGTTTTTGTTTACTGATGCGTCGTAGATTGAATCTACTGCGTCGCCTAATGCTTTATCGAATTCTTCTTGTGATTGGCTAGCGCGTAAGTCACTTGCTAATGCACGTGAGAAGCTTGCGATTAATTCATCGTTGTCTTTCAATAATTTGTTTGCTTCGTCTCTGCTGTAACCACCTGATAATACAACCACGCGTACAACATTTGGATGATCTGCTAATTCTTTGTATAAGTTAGCTTTAGTTGGGATAGTTAATTTTAACATCACTAATTGATCATCATTTAAAGCGTCTAAGCCTTTTTTAAGTTCAGCTTTTAATACTTCTTCGATTTCAGCTTTGTCTTTAGCGTTAATGTTAACTTCAGGTTCAATAATTGGTACTAAACCTTTAGCAATTATTTTTTTAGCGAATTCAAATTGTTGTTCAACAACGTCTTTAATACCTTGTTCGTTTAATTCTAAGATATTAGAACGCATTTTAGTACCGAAGATGTGACGTTCAACCGCACGGTCTAATGTATCGTCTAAATCATCGATAGGTTTCATTAATTGAACACCATTTTGTTGTTCAGCTAAGCCTTTGTCGACTTTTAAGAAAGGAACAACACCTTTGTCAGCTAAGTAGTCGCCAGTGTATTTGCCTTCAACTTCACGATCCATTGTTTGTTCGAAAAGGATAGCACCTAAAATTTTGTCTGGAGAGAATGAAGGTGAAGTTACAACTCTAGTACGCATATCGTGTACAAGTTGGAACATTTCATCATCATTACTATATTCGTCCTCGTTTACACCATATTCTTTTAATGCTTTAGGAGTACTACCGCCACTTTGGTCTAATGCTGCGATAAAACCTTTCCCATTTGTCATTTTTTCTAATTGTTCTTTATTCATTACTCTTTCCACTCCTTTAATTAACTTTCATATTCATTATGATAAAAATAAAGTACATTCTCAAGTTATAAAACTTATATTTATTGAAAATTCTTATTTTAGAGTTTATAGTTTCATAAATTGTACTTATTTTGTTGTATGACTCATTTTCAAAAAATATGCGAGGTAAAAAACATGGAACATCGTATCTTGATTATTGGTAGCCCAGGTTCAGGAAAATCAACGTTAGCAATGCGTTTACAACAGAATTATAAGATACCTTTGTATCACATCGATAAAATACAATGGCTTAGCGATCAAGCGACTGTAACGCCGGAATCCTTGCACGCTCAGTTGAAAGAAATTGTAGCGACGCCATCTTGGATTATTGATGGTCATTATTCAAATACATTACTCATGAGACTAGAACGCACAACGACAGTGATTTGGATTAAAGAATCGAGGTGGAAGTGTATATACCGTGTCATCAAGCGTTATCTAATGACTGTATTTAGAAAGCCAACAGTAGGTGGCAATCCTAAGACAATAAGTTTAGCCTTTCTCAAATATGTTTGGGATTTCCCTAAAAATAATTACGATAAAGTAGACGCCTATTATCAACAAACGCAACATCATACGCAATGGATTATTGGAAATAAGCAATCAATTTATTCAAAATTAAACCTATGATTACGAGATTTAATTTAAAATTCATTTAAAAACATACAAATATTAGATAATTTAATTTATAAAATTTTGTCTTAGTGAATATTTTTGTTAAAAATATGCTATTCTAAAGGAAAGTTAGGTTCTCTTATTTAGGATAATGAAACTTTTTAAATCGCTTACTATTCTAAATAATGAGAACCTAATTATACATATAAAGTATATTCGGAGGCTAAGGGAATGAAAAAGAACAAATTATTTGCTGTATTAACAACAAGTGCTTTGTTACTCGCTGCGTGCAGTAATGGAGATCATTCATCTAGTAGCGGACAAAAAGGGGACAGCCAGAAGAACGAACAGACAAACAGTCAAAGTGAAAAATTAAAACAGAATAATGATAAGAACAACAATGAGAATAAGGTTGACTATCCTAAGGATGGTGTCAAAGGAATTTATGTAACAAGTAATTCAACACAAGGCGATAAAATCGATGAGTTAATCAAATTTATTAAAGATTCCAATTTAAATACTATGGTTATCGATGTTAAAGATGATGAAGGTAACATAACAATGAATCTTAACACTGGCAACAAGCAAGTGGATAAAAACACATTAGACATTGTTGATGGTAAGAAATTACTGAAAAAATTGCATGATAACAACATTTATCCAATTGCGCGTATTGTTACATTTAAAGATTCTAAACTAGCGAAAGAACATCCGGAGTGGTCATTTAAAGAAAGTGATGGTTCAGTTTGGACAAATGGTAAAGGTGATAGCTTCGTTAACCCATTTATGAAAGAAGTTTGGGATTACGACATTGATGTAGCCAAAGCGGCAGCTAAAGCCGGTTTCCAAGATATTCAATTTGACTACGTGCGTTTCCCAGAAGGCTTTGAAAATGAAGCAGACAGTCTAACTTATAGTAAAGGTGACTATAAAAATAGCAAGTTAAGTTCTGGCGATCAACGTGTGGATACCATTACGAAATTCTTAGAACACGCTAATAAAGAGTTGAAACCGATGGGTGTTAATATATCTGCGGACGTATTTGGCTATTCTGCATTAGTTAAAAATGCACCTGGTATTGGTCAAAGTTTCCCTAAAATATCTGAAAATGTAGACGCAATTTCATCAATGATTTATCCATCACATTGGAGCAATGGTGACTTTGGTTTACAAGCGCCAGATACAGAACCATATAAAACAGTGAATCGATATATTCAAAAAGAAAATAACTTATTAGATTCACTTGGTAAGAAAAAACCAATTTCACGTCCATGGATTCAAGATTTCACAGCATCATACTTAGGCGATGGTAATTATATTGATTATGATGCGAAAGCTGTATCTGAACAAGTTCAGGCATTAAAAGATAATGGTGTAAATGAGTTCTTACTATGGAATGCCGGCAACGAATACACTGAAGATGCGAACTATAATCCTAAAAAAGGTAGCGCGAAAGAACGTGACCCTGAGGGTGTAGAACAAGATACAAAACAGCAAGACAATAAAGACGACAATAAAACAGATACTAATGAAGAGAATGGGAACAGCAATCAATAATAAAAAAAGCGAGCCTGGGACATAAATAATATGATGATGCTATTTTGCAAATTCGCAGTAGCTGACTGAACTGAAAATGCGCTTAAATCAAGCTTTTTTCAGTTCTAGTCATCCTTGCGGAGGTGGGCCGGGCCCCAACACAAAAAATCACGAAAGTGATTTTACAAGCAAAGCAAGTTGGGGTTACGACGAATTTAAAAGAATTCTGTCCCACTCCCGTGTTTTTTCTATGAGATTTTTTTATGAGATTGTTTAGCTATTAACGCACCGCCTAGTAATAAGAAAATGCTACCTAATAATTGAGTGGATTGTTCACTGTCTGAATGACCAGTTTCAGGTAATGAAGATTGATCATCTGTACTATGATGGTTTTCTTGCTTTTGATCTGATTGAGACGATGGTACTTCATTAGATTTAACGTTACCAACATAGTAAGTATTTAATTCACGTGCACAATCTACGGAATTGACTTTTGTCGCTGCTTCTTGTCGGTCATCTAATTCAGCGGCATTCGCAATACCGTGTTCAACATATGTTTCTCCACTTTGAAGTCGATTGAAGTTACTGTATCTATCATTTTTATATTCGACTTGGCCATTTTTATAAACTTTATAGACACCTATACCAGCATTTGCCTTATTGTGGCTTTCAATTTTGAAATAGTCCCCTTTATCAATTGCTTTGTCAAAGTTTTGTAAATCTGGATTACCACCACTATTTGATAATGCTTCCGAAGCAATTTCTTGTGCATTGCCCTTCGTCACTACATCAGCTGCGAGTGCATGTTGTCCGTTAAACGCAGATAATATTACCGTACTTGTTAAAAGTGTTGACGCAAATAGAGAAACCTTCACCACAATGAAAACCCCATTTCATTATTTATCTTTTACAACATTAGTGTAACACTCAGATTTAATTAAAATAGGGGATTAAAGTAAACCATATTGAAACTTTAAATTAGCTTAAAGAACGGCGTATTTGTAAAGTTAAATTTACAATAGTAATGTTTTAATGACTATAAGCGATTGTTTATATAACATGCATAGTTATCAACTTACCATTTCTTTTTAGAAAAATAAGGAATCGACCATACCATCAATAAAGTGAATATCAAGTGTGCGATCATCCATAAGGCATACTCTACCCAATTAAATTGGAACAGTGTACGTTCAGCTAACGTAATAAGTAATGGGTATAAGATTAGAAAAATAATCATTAATAAGAGATAACTTAATTTGTATAAAGGTTTGAATAACAGATAAATGATTAGAAACGTTATGTAAATACAAAATCCAATAATGATATGAATTGAAAGTTCTAAAATAAGTGGTGTCTTATTAGGATCTGCGATGAAATCAATGTTGATTAATAGCAAAGTAAGGTGTGTCGTATGCATCACCACATCCATGACAAACATGATAAGTAATAATAAAATACTAATGAACAATGCACTAAGTAAGTGATAGCTGTAACGTAACATAATCATCAACCCTTCGAATGTGTTTAACAAGCTATTCCCTACAGTAAAACAACTTACACATTTTAAAAATTTAGAATATTTAAAAAATGATATTGACCCAAGCTTGATCCAATGCTAATATAATATCAATTCAATAAAACTTGTTAACTCTTATCAAGAGTGGTGGAGGGATGTGCCCTGAGAAGCCCAGCAACCGTCGTGTAACGAAATGGTGCTAATTCACATAAAGTAGACAATACTTTAAGAGATAAGAGAAAGTGTATCGATACTTTCTCTTAAATAATAGAAAGTATTTTTTTATGTCTTCTAACTATTTAAGAGTTGAAGTGTAGTTGAATCATTTTAAAAAAGAGGTGTCGATATACATGAGAAAATGGTTAAGTATGATCAGTATTTTAGTTTTAATTATCGTGTTAGCAGGATGTGGCAAAGATAAAGAGGATGATAAGACAATCACAGTTGCTGCTTCACCTGCACCCCATGGAGATGTATTGAAGAAAGCTAAAGAACAATTAAAGAAAAAAGGTTATGATCTAGAAGTTAAAGAGGTTAATGATTATAAAGTACCAAATAAATTATTAGATAAAGGCGATGTAGATGCTAACTTCTTCCAACACGTACCGTATCTAAAAGCTGAGAAGAAAAGTCATGGCTATAAAATAGAAGAATTAGGTAAAGTATTCACAACGCCAATGGGTGTCTATAGTAAAAAATATAAACATTTGAAAAACATTCCTGAAGGATCAACGATCTATGTTTCAAATAACCCTGCAGAGGAAGGACGATTTTTATCTTTCTTTGTAGATGAAGGTCTGATTAAGTTGAAAAAAGGTGTCAAAATTGAAGACGCCAAGTTTGAAGATATTGCAGAAAACAAAAAGAATTTAAAATTTAATCATCAACAAGGTGCTGAGTTTTTACCTAAAACATATAAAAACGGTGAAGGTGCAGCAGTCATTATGAATTCTAACTATGCTATTGATAATGGTTTAAAACCGTCTAAAGATGCAATTGTAATGGAAGGTAAATCATCACCATTTGCCAACATTATCGCAGTTCAAGAAGGACATAAAAATGATAAGAAGTTCCAAGAATTATTAAAAGTCATGCAATCTAAAGAAATTAAAGACTATATTCAAAAAGAATATGGAGACGATGTCATTCCTTACGAAAGTAAATAATCCTACAAGCAAAGCAAAATGGGAGCGGACGACGAATTTAAAAGAATTCTGTTCCGCTCCCTCATTTTTTTTAATAAATATTTATCATCAAAAATACTAAAAATAGCAAATTATAATTATTTTGATTATTCAGAAAATATTTACAAATCTGATAATTATTAGTAAGATATTGAATATTATCAATGAAACATTGTTTATTAAGATGGCCGGAGACTTTTCAAAGAGAGGGATGTAAAAGGGATGGTCGACTATGGGAGGATGAGTCAATATGAGTAAAGCAGAGGAATTAATACAAGAAGATGGGAAGTACTTTGCGGCATCAGGAAGAATTAAATATTACCCATTAGCCATTGATCATGGTTATGGTGCGACACTCGTAGATGTGGATGGTAAAGAATACATTGATTTATTAGCAAGCGCGAGCTCGCAAAATGTAGGGCATGCACCTAAACCGGTAATTGAAGCGATTCAGAAACAAGCTGAGAAATTGATTCATTATACACCTGCATATATGTATCATGAACCAGCAGTGAAATTATCTAAGAAACTATGTGATATTGCGCCAGGTGATTATGAAAAACGTGTGACGTTTGGATTGAGTGGATCTGACGCCAATGATGGCATTATTAAATTTGCGAGAGCGTATACTGGTAGACCGTATATCATTAGTTTTACGAATGCCTATCATGGTTCAACATTTGGGTCACTATCGATGTCAGCCATTAGCTTAAATATGCGCAAGCATTATGGTCCTTTATTAAATGGCTTTTATCATATTCCGTTTCCAGATAAGTATAGAGGTATGTATGAACAACCTAATCCTAATACAGTAGAAGCGTATCTTGCACCACTTAAAGAAATGTTCGCCAAATATGTGCCAGCAGAAGAAGTTGCATGTATTGTCGTAGAAACGATTCAAGGTGATGGTGGTTTGCTAGAGCCAGTAGAGGGTTACTTTGAGGCGTTAGAATCATTATGTCGTGAACATGGCATTTTAATTGCTGTAGATGATATCCAACAAGGACTAGGGCGCACAGGTACATGGAGTTCAATTGATCACTTTAATTTCACACCGGATTTAATCACATTTGGCAAATCATTAGCTGGTGGGTTACCGATGTCTGCGATTGTTGGTCGCAAAGAAATCATTGAAACGCTTGAAGCACCGGCGCATCTATTTACCACTGGTGCCAATCCTGTAAGTTGTGAAGCGGCTTTAGCAACATTGAAAATGATTGAAGATGAGGCATTACTAACTGCTAGCTCGGAAAAAGGCGCCTATGTACGCAACCGAATGGACAAATGGGTTGATAACTATCAATTTGTCGGAGATGTACGTGGTAAAGGTTTATCTATTGGCGTTGATATAGTGTCAGATAAACAAATGAAAACGAGAGCCTCAGAAGAAGCGCTAAAGATATGTAATTATTGCTTTGATCATGGTCTTGTACTGATTGCAGTAGCTGGCAATGTGCTTCGTTTCCAGCCACCATTAGTCATTACGTATGAACAATTAGACTATGCGTTAGATACGATAGAAGATGCGTTACAAGCATTACAAGATGGACAATTAGACAACTATAATATAGATGGACAAGGATGGTAATACATCAAGAAAAGGTAGCGAGACAATGGCATCATTGTCTCGCTACCTTTTCAATTTATTTGATGATATTAATCTTTCGGTACGATGTACTCTTCTTCTTCATTTTTCTTAGAATGTCGAACACCATAACTTAAATAGATGATGATACCAACGACAAACCAAATTAAAGTATATAGTTTAGCGTCGAAGCTTAATCCCCAGAATACAAGTAATACTAAAATGAATGTAATAATTGGTAGTACTGGGAAGAACGGTACTTTAAATGACGGTACGGGTAAATCTTTACCTTCACGTTTTCTTAGTCGATACATTGCAAGAGATACAAACATGAATGCAACTAATGTTCCGGCAGAAATAAGTTGTGCTAAGAATGCGAATGGGAACATTGAACCAATTAATACACCAATAATAGTAAGTATTAAAAGTGCTCTGTTTGGTAAGTGCTTATGGTTTAATTTAGATAACCATGATGGTAATAAACCATCACGACCGAATGAATAAAGTAAACGTGATCCTGCTAACATCATACCAATTAAAGCGGTGAACATACCTATTACTGAAATTGCTTGAATGACAGCCGCGATAATGCCATGACCACTTTGACGAAGTGCCCAACCTACAGGCTCTGCATTGCCAGCATATTTAGAGTAATGGAACATACCTACTAATACTAATGCTACACCTACGAATAACACAAGTGCTACAGCTAATGAACCAAGAATACCACGTGGCATGGTTCTTTGCGGATTGATTGCTTCTGCAGCGTTAGCTGCAATAGAGTCAAAGCCGATATAAGCTAAAAATATCATTGAAACCCCAGCATAAATACCTTGCCAACCACCGAAATCACCATTTTCAGTGACTTTATGTTCTGGGATAAATGGTACATAATTGGATGCTTGAATGGCTGTTAAACCTACGATAATGAATAATACAATTGCTAATACTTTTAAGATAACTAAGATGTTCTCAATACGTGCAGTCTCAGTCATACCACGTGATAAAATAATTGCAGTAATAATGATAACTACAGCCGCGATAATGTCTATGACGCCACCATCAGCGCCAAACGGATTGGATAATGCTTTAGGCAATACAATACCTAAAGGGGAAATAAGTCCTCTTAAATTTGCTGAGAATCCGGATGCTACAAAGGCAACGGCAATAAAGTACTCAGCTAAAAGTGCCCAACCTGCTACCCAACCTGAAAATTCGCCAAATAAAACGTTAATCCAAGAATACGCAGAACCAGCGAAAGGCATAGTTGATGCCATTTCAGCATATGAGAAGGCAACTAAACCTGCTACAATTGCTGCTAATAAGAATGATAACGCAACGGCAGGACCTGCATGTTCAGCTGCAACAACACCAGGTAATGTGAATATTGCAGTTGATACAATTGTACCAACACCTAATGCAAGAAAATCTCGAACACGTAATGTACGTTTCAAGTGCCCATCTTTATTTTGATAGATTGTGGGATCTTCTTTTCGAGTTAAATTTTTGAAAAAACTGGCCATAATCATGAACCTCCACTTACTTAATAAAATGAGTTATAAGATTAGCTTGTTAGCTCTAGAATATTTATTATCTTAGCATAAAACTTTATATTTTTGTCTAAAATTTCTGAAAATTTTAAGTTTTCTTACTTCTCATAAAATGACAGAGTATAACAAGGAAATTTTAAATGATAGATTTGATTATAACAGATTAAAAAGAAATAAAAACAACTAAAAAGAGTAAAATTATACTTAAAATATAAAAAGTGGTCTTTTAGCTGAGAATATTATGCTAAAAACTTAGAATAAGTCAAGTAATTAGACCTATTTTTAGCTGCTTTTTACTAAAAAATTAAACTTTGTTGACCTATTCCATTATGGAATAGGTTCTATCGAAAATATGTATTTTATTAATAGTTACGCACATACTATAATGAGTCATGTAATAAAGTTACATCATATTCAAATGCTTCTATTATGTGTAATAAATCCATCCCCTTATATTGTATCAACGCTTAAGTGTTGAACTTTATGATTTGTTACACCTCTTGACATAAATAGAAGACTCCCATCTCGCATTTGAATATGCATCCCTAACTGAGATTACTAGCAACAATGAAATAATGAAGTAACTTTAAATATAAAGAAGCCACAACTCATGTAACTAAGTCTTTCCCTCTTTTTCCCTTAAAAATAGACATGTATGTGGCTTCTTTTTAATATTAAAAAATAATTGGACTTTGAAAGGATATGAATTTAGATGACTAAAGAAAACTACTCTGCTGCAGATATGGTCATTGATACTTTAAAAAATAATAATGTGGATTATGTATTTGGTATTCCGGGAGCAAAAATCGATTATCTCTTTAACGCACTTGAAGATGATGGTCCAGAACTTATTGTGACACGCCATGAACAAAATGCTGCTATGATGGCGCAAGGAATCGGACGTTTAACTGGTAAACCAGGTGTGGCATTAGTTACAAGTGGCCCAGGCGTGAGTAACTTAACAACTGGATTATTAACTGCTACATCAGAAGGAGATCCAGTGTTGGCTATCGGTGGCCAAGTTAAACGTAATGACTTATTACGTATGACACATCAAGCAGTAGATAATGCTTCTCTTTTAAGATCATCTACAAAATATAGCGCAGAAGTACAAGATCCTGAGTCTCTTTCTGAAGTAATGACAAACGCTATCCGTACAGCGACTTCAGGTAAAAATGGTGCAAGTTTTATCAGTATTCCGCAAGATGTTATCGAATCACCTGTAACATCTAAAGCAATTGATTTATGTGAACAACCACAATTAGGTGTTCCAAATTTAGAAGACATTCAAGATGTAATTAAAGCGATAAAACATGCTAAATTCCCAGTGTTGCTAGTAGGTATGAGAAGTTCAAGTGAGAAAGAAACAGAAGCCATTCGTCAATTAGTTGCGAAAACAAATTTACCAGTTGTTGAAACATTCCAAGGTGCAGGTGTGCTTAACCGTGAGTTAGAAAATCACTTCTTCGGACGTGTAGGATTATTCCGTAACCAAGTGGGTGACGAATTATTAAGAAAAGCTGATTTAGTCGTTACAATAGGCTATGATCCAATTGAATATGAAGCAAGTAACTGGAACAAAGAACTTGAAACAGAAATCATTGTTATTGATGAAGTACAAGCCGAAATTACAAACTTCTTACGTCCTAAAAAAGAATTAATTGGTAATATTGCAGGTACGATTCAATTATTATCTGAGAATGTGCATGAACCAATCATTAATCAAAGTCGTTTAGATGACTTAGAACGTTTAAGAGCAGATGTTATTGAAGCAACAGGTATTAAATACACTCATGAAGATGGTGTGATGCATCCATTAGAAATTATTGAAACAATGCAAAACACATTAACTGACGATACTACAGTTACTGTTGATGTGGGTAGTCATTATATTTGGATGGCACGTAAATTTAGAAGTTATAACCCAAGACACTTATTATTTAGTAATGGTATGCAAACACTTGGTGTTGCTTTACCTTGGGCAATTGCAGCTGCGCTAGTACGTCCAAATACTCAAGTTGTGTCAGTAGCAGGAGATGGAGGTTTCTTATTCTCAGGTCAAGATTTAGAAACAGCCGTACGTAAAAAATTAAACATCATCCAATTAATTTGGAATGATGGTAAATATAATATGGTAGAATTCCAAGAAGAAATGAAATATAAACGTTCAGCTGGTGTTGAATTTGGACCAGTTGATTATGTGAAATATGCTGAATCATTTGGTGCTAAAGGGTTACGTGTTACTAGCCAAGCAGAATTAGAAGCAGCATTAAAAGAAGGCTATGAAACTGATGGCCCAGTATTAATTGATATTCCAGTTAATTATAAAGATAATATCAAGTTATCAACAAATGTATTACCAGATTCTTTAAATTAATTTTTAGATAAACAAACTTAGGAGTGAATATTCAATGAGTCACGTATTATATCAACATGGTACGTTAGGTACATTAATGGCAGGTCTATTAGAAGGAACTGCATCTATCAATGAACTATTAGAACATGGTGATTCAGGGCTAGCGACATTAACTGGTTCTAATGGTGAGGTTATCTTTTTAAATGGTGAAGCATTTCATGCCAATGAACATAAAGAATTTAAGAAATTGAATGGCGATGAAATGACACCATACGCAACGATTACACGTTTTGAAGCAGACCAATCTTATCAAACCTCAGATAAGGATTCTGAAAACGTATTAAATGAAGTTAAGGAACATATGTTAAGTGATAATCTATTTTCTGCAGTGAAAATAAGTGGCACATTTAAAAAAATGCATGTACGTATGATGCCTAAACAAGAGCCACCGTATACTAGATTGATTGATTCAGCACGTAGACAACCAGAGGAAACACGTGAAGATATTAAGGGAACAATCATTGGTTTCTTCACACCTGAGTTATTCCATGGTATTGGGTCTGCTGGTTTTCATATTCATTTCGCTAATGATGATCGCAACTTTGGCGGCCATGTATTAGATTTTGAAGTGGATGATGTCACAGTGGAAATTCAAAACTTTGAAACATTTGAACAACACTTCCCAATCAATAATAAAACATTTACAGAAACAGAAATTGATTATGCGGATGTTGATGCAGAAATTAGAGAAGCTGAGTAACTAATAATCATACCTAAAAGAGTCCGGGACAGAAATAATATAATGAAGCTATTTTGCAAATTCGCAGTAGCTGACTGAACTGAAAATGCGCTTAAATCAAGCTTTTTTCAGTTCTAGTCATCCTTGCGGGGGTGNNGAATTCTGTCCCGCTCCCTTTTTAATTTATAAAATATAATATATGACACAATATAAAATAATGGTATAATGACTTAGAATTTTATATTTATGGAGGTAGCCCTAATGCAATGTCCAAATTGTGGTCAGACATATCAACCAGGAGATCAATATTGCGGTAGTTGTGGTAAGAAATTAAATGATTCAACGCTCCAATCAACGCAATCAACAACAGAATCAGTCAATTCGGAGATTCAATCTGCAACGCATTCTAAAACAGTTAAACAAGAAGGTTTCAATGAAACACAACGTGATAATGCGTATGAACATGGTGAATTTGCACATAGATATATGTCTTATGAACACCGTTATGCTGAAGGTCCATTCACACTGAAAGTGAAAACAACATTTAATGAAAGTAAGTCATTTTTTAAACAAGCATTTACTGCTCATGATGCTGTAATTAAAGGGGAACATTCATTTAGCCATACGTTACTTGCTTCATTAGTCGTTATTGGTTTGATTATATTGGGAATGTTTTTACACATATTTTCAGCAAGTTTATTTGATGGTTATTTTGTTGATACTGCAACAATTATCTTGAAATACGTATTAACAATCCTGTTAGCGCTTGTGTTTTTACTTGTCGTAACATTTGGCGTTATTCGCTTAATGATCGTAGAACGTATTTTATTTAAAAAGGTATTATCAGATTATATATTGATCAATACACTGTCAGTCAGTGTGCTATTTTTAGGACTTGTTGTGTTTTTCCTTGAGTTCTATATTTTCAGTGGTATATTGATTGCGTTCTCTACGATTTTACTTATAACATCATCAATATACTTAATTTCGAAATATAGTGTGAATCATACACTGCGTATAGCGAGTTTTTATGGCATCATGATTTTCTTTGTCATTATAGCCTTCGCCATGCATTTGTTCGGATCAACGCTTGTTCATCATTATGATGATTTAGGTATTGAGATAGGGAATGTATTTAATGTTTGTTTTACTTTAAATAATTATTCAATTACAGGAATGATTAAGTGTGAATCATAATTGTCGCCAGTATATACAAGATGACGACCTTTGTTTACTGTATCTTCATGTTCATAGCGTGTTTTCATATTAGGTAAAGGTGTGCTATTATCTTTGATAACTTCGTTACCTTTAACAACAACTACTAAAGATTCACCTTTTTTAAATAATGTTCCTGATGGTAATAATTCTATTTCAACTGGCACGATTTCATTTGGGTTAACTTTTTGTTCGTGTTCATGTGTATGCCATGGTTGGGTAATTGTACGAAAACCAACAAAGTCGGTATAATTGTACAAAAACAAACATGTAAAGTGAGGTCTATAAAATGACTCAAGATCGTAGAATTAGGAAATCACAACAAGCGATTAAAAAGGCATTTATCAATTTATTACATAAGTATGATTTCAATGACGTTACTGTACAACAAATTACTGATTTAGCTGATATTAATCGCGGTACGTTTTATACGCATTACTTAGATAAATACGATTTGCTAGACAAAATGGAAGACGAACACGTAGATGTAGTGCGTACGTTTATTAAAGAAAGCAAACAAAGTAGTGGCGGGAAGTTCTCAACAGAGGATTTAAGACACATCATGGAATTTCTGATTGCACATATTGAGGATAATATAGCATTTTATCAATTAATGTTCAAAATAGGGACAGCGTCTAAATTGCATGAAAAATTATATGGCTTGCTAACGAACTATTTAAATAGTTTTACAAATACACAGGGTGATATTAGTGGTATTCCATTTTCTTATTTTATGAGTTATGTATCAGGTGCAGGACTATCATTCTTAAGACATTGGGTTGAGGATGGTAACCGTATCCCTAAAGAAGATTTAATTCAATATTTTTACGATATTGTTAATAATGGTCCAGCTACAATAATACAAAGAGAGATTAATAAATAATGTATGGCTTCTAATTACTGATATTAGTGATTAGGAGCTTTTTCAATTTAAAAAGATTTTTATAGATTGTTGAATTAAACATATATTATTGAGTTTTATATCATAGCATACGATGTATAATGAAACGCATAAAAATGAGGGAACCTATTACGTTGTTATGTATCTCTAACTCTATAAATCCAATTGGGAGAGAGGGGGAGAGCATGATGACAATAGATATAACGGTTCATCTCCCATTAAATGACATTCTATGTATCTTGGGTTATATAATTATTTTAATATTTGAAATAAAGTATAAAAAATAACGTTTTCTTAAGTCACAATTAAGAAAACGTTAGCCCAATAATAGAAATTGGAGATACATATTGGCTTACCTATAAGTCAGTAATATGTCCTTTATTTTTACACCTAGTTCCAAATCTCAAACGATCTAGGTGTTTTTTATTACAATTATTGTAGCATAACACTTGATGTTAAGCAATCTAAATAGAATCTTTGTGTCGTCTATATTTGACATATGCAGAAATGTCGTTTATATTTTACATATACCGTAATTAATAATCTTGAGGTGATCAAAGATGACCAATTTTCGAGATAAAACGATTAATCGACTCATCGGCGTAATGACTGAACGTGATGAGCGAGAAAAAGAAATGCTATACACACATGTTACGACAACTTTTGTTATTACTTATTTTGGCTTGCTTATATTAGCTTTCATTAGTTTAATCAATGATTATGTTGTGCAGCATGTTAATATACCAACCATTGGTGTATTCATTTTGTTCTTTATTGTGAATATAGTCTTATCGATAGGTATTCGAAAACATCATTTAGATGAAAATCGAGTTTATACTAAAGAAGCCTATCAAAGGGTGTTAAAAAAGCATAAGTTAAGTTGTTTACTCGGTGGTATCATGTTCGGTGTCATTATGAGTTTACTTAATTTAATGCGATTATATTTTTCTGATCAAAAGATTGAATTAGGATTTTTTATAACGATTAATTTGATGGCATCTTTAATTTTCGGTTTAGTCAGTTATTTTGCTGGTAAGCGTAAAATTGTTAAGGCATACAATGAAGGGGCGTATAAAGAATGAATAAATTTAGTAATGCGTTATTCAATTGGTTTACACAAAATCCTACAGGTCGAGATGAGCGTGAACAAGGTGTCCTTGAACATAAATTAGCGGTTATGTTTTTAATAACCTATATATTAATAGTTATTTTAGGTACAGTTAGTTTGATTATAGATATGATGAGAGAAACAGTAAGCTTCGGAACGGTGTGCTTATTAGTATTAAGTGTTATTTTAACATTTGCCTCTCTATGGATTAATAGAAAAAATCGTTTAGATGAGTTAAAAGCGACTTCTGCAGAAGCGTATAAATATTGGGTGAAGAAACTTGCATTAAAATGCGCGTTTTTAGTTGTTTATTTTGCAGTGATGATGTTTATTATTACTGGCGTTATCTTTCCGTATATTTTTAATGACGGGTTTGACTTTAAAGCGCAATTCATCCGATGTGTCATCTCTGGCGTGCTATTCGGAGGTGTCATGTTTATTTATTACATGATGATGTTGAAAAAAGAATATTAACGATGATTCGGCTCCTTAAGTATTATATAATAAATTTATATAATATTTAAGGAGTCATTTTATGTTAAACGCGGATCCAATTATTGCTAAAATGAAAAATCAAAAAATCAACTATGATCGAGTACTGAAAAAATTAATTCTTCAATGGGAAAGGGAAGGATTGAGACCTAAAATATTGCTACATAGTTGTTGTGCGCCATGTAGCACATACACGTTAGAATATTTAACAGAGTATGCTGATGTGGCGATTTACTTTGCTAATCCTAACATCCATCCTAAAAATGAATATTTAAGACGTGCTAAGGTTCAAGAACAATTCGTTAAAGATTTTAATGAGAAGACTGGAAAGCAAGTGAAATATATTGAAGCGGAATATAAGCCGCATGAATTTATGAAAATGGCGAAATCGCGTGGACTTACTGAAGAACCAGAAGGTGGCTTACGTTGTACTGCATGTTTTGAGATGCGTTTAGAGCTTGTTGCTGAAGCTGCTGTGAAATACGGCTATGATTACTTTGGTAGTGCCCTTACATTATCCCCTAAAAAGAATGCGCAATTAATTAACGAGTTAGGGATGGAAGTGCAACATTTATATGATGTGAACTATTTACCAAGTGACTTTAAAAAGAATAAAGGATATGAACGTTCAATAGAAATGTGTAATGACTATCACATTTTTAGACAATGCTATTGTGGATGTGTCTTTGCTGCGATGGCACAAGGGATAGATTTCAAACAAATCAATCAAGAAGCGAAAGATTTTTTACAACAATTTTAATTAAAATGACTCCTAATTTGAAGTTGAAGCATTTCAAATTAGGAGTCTTGTTTTATAATGTTCGATTAATAAACCGTATAATAGCTAAGACGGCAATCACAAATGCAGAAAGCAAACCTGCAATTTTTAATCCTTTTTTTTGTTTCTCAGGTTCTGGATCTTCATTTTCCATCATTTCAAGCAACTCGCGTTCGATTTCAAGATCAAGTGCGGTCTTCTTTTCGCCATTATAGCCAATGCTATTATCATCATTTGATGATTGATGATTCGGTTTAGATGATTGCGTTTGGTTTTTAGACGCTTGGTCTGCATTGTGTTTAGTATCTTTATCTTCTGCAGTCATACGCATACCCCTCCGGTAAACTAGTTATCTTTGGCTTTAGTATAGTACTTTTTAAAATTAAGTAAAGCTATATCACCATTATTATTTGGCATCTAAACCAATGATTTCACTTACATTGTTGTATCGATGTTGTTTTAAATATGCAGCGATGTCTTTATTAATCTTCTTAGTTAATCCAGGACCTTCGATAACTAATGACGAATAAATTTGAACGAGAGAGGCACCATTTCGCATCATTTGAATGGCATCTTTAGCACTAAATATACCGCCTGTGCCGATAATTAAGAATTCACCTTTAGTTTGTTGGTATGCCCATTTCACTAATTCTAAATTTCTTTTGAAAAGGGGACGCCCACTTAAGCCACCGTCTTCTACTTTATTCGCAGATGTTAAACCATCACGTTGTCGTGTTGTATTCGCTAGAATCATACCATCAAATGTTTCAGTAATCGCTGGTAAAATCGTTTTAAATCCATCAAGCTCTAAATCAGAAGTTAATTTTAAGAAAATAGGGACATTTACTTCTGTATGCGCTTTGAAATCTTTTAATGCTTTGCATAACATTGAAAACTCATCTTTATCATGGAAACTTTGTAAGTTCTCAGTGTTTGGTGAACTAATATTAACTGTAAAGAAGGATACATCTGCTTTAAACGTATCAATCACTTTAATGTAATCTTGATAGCGATCGTTGTATGGCGTCGTTTTGTTTACACCAACGTTTAAGCCAACAGGAATTGTGTATGAATGGCGACGTAAATTCCATAACGCACGGTTCATACCAATATTGTTAAAGCCCATACGGTTAATTAAGGCATTATCTTCTACTAGACGATACATACGTGGTTTCGGATTGCCATCTTGAGGTTTTGGAGTAATACCACCTAATTCAAGTGCACCGAAGCCAACATTTTCAAGTGCTTTAGGGACTTCACAAGATTTGTCAAAGCCTGCAGCTAAGCCGATTGGATTATTAAATGTAATACCTTTGATTGTTTGCGTTAATGATGGGTCTTCATAATTAAATAGTTTATGCATCACAGGTAATAAGAAAGCACGCTTCTGTGCGAGTTTCAAAGCGTCGATCGTCATACCGTGTGCTTTTTCAGGGTCAAATTTAAATAATAGTGGTTTAATTAGTTTATACATAATAATGCTCCTATTTCATTGTATTTGAGGCTTACTATCCTCATTTAATATCATTGAAAAAACATTCCTCTCTAAGACTAGCATGTTCAACAATAATTGCATAGTTAATTTAAAGACTGTTTGAAAATTTGCCTTAACTAAAATCGATATAAGGACATACGATTAGTTAACACATTTTCAGGAAATATAATATAGTAAGAAGATGTATGCGAAGGAGGATTCATCATGAAGAAAGATTGGCAAGCACAGCTACCATTAGACCAAATCAGTGATATTTCACCAGTCAGTGGTGGAGATGTCAATGAGGCATTCAAAGTAACGACTACAGATGATGTGTATTTCTTGTTAGTTCAGCGTAATCGAGATAAGACATTCTATGCAGCTGAAATTGCTGGACTCAATGCATTTGAACACGCAGGTATAACGGCACCACGTGTCATTGATAGTGGTGAAATCAATGGGGATGCTTTCTTGATATTAAGTTATTTAGATGAAGGAACAAATGGTAGCCAACGTGAATTAGGACAATTAGTAGCAAAAATGCATAGCCAGCAACAACAAGATGGTCAATTTGGATTCGATTTACCACATGAGGGTGGAGATATTTCATTTGATAATTCATGGTCAGAGTCATGGGTTGAAATCTTTGTCGAACGTCGTATGGATCACTTGAGAGATGAACTGATGCGTAAAGGGTTATGGAATGCCGAAGATAATAAAGTATATGAACAAGTCCGTACTGTGATGGTAAATGAATTAGAGGATCATCACAGCAAACCATCGTTGTTACATGGAGATTTATGGGGTGGCAATTACATGTTTTTAACGGATGGACGTCCAGCGCTATTCGACCCGGCTCCGTTCTATGGAGATAGAGAGTTTGATTTAGGTATTACGACGGTATTCGGTGGCTTTACCCAAGCATTCTATGATGAATATGAGAAACATTATCCTTTGGGAAAAGGTGCACGTAAACGTTTAGAATTTTATAGATTATATTTATTTATGGTTCATTTACTTAAATTTGGTGGAATGTACGCAAGTAGCGTGAACCGATCAATGGATGAAATATTAGCATAGAAAAAAATTATGGAGGCATAGGTATCAATGTACCTGTGCCTCCGTAATTTTTAATCTTCTTTAATTGTTTTTAATAATTGTTTGCCGTTATCATATAACATTTTTTCAAGTTCATGTCGTGAGATGAATTCAGTTGTTTCCAATTCATCTGCTAATATTGTAACGACTTGATCTGTTGTATACGGAGCATCTGAACCATATACAATTTTATTCATATCTACACTTTGAGCAATATTTGGAAGCTGATAAGGTAAGACTTTTCCAGCTAAATCAAAGTATAACTCTTTCATAACTTGTTCTAAATCATCAGGTTGACGCTCACTTCCAAACATCTTATTACCCATTGCAACACGTTGCGCAATGACAGGAAGTAATGCACCACAATGTGGAATAATCCACTTAATATTTGGATATTTGCTAAACACATTATTTTGGCTCATATAAATGACTGTGCGTGTGGTATCAAAGATGAATTCCATTAATGGTGCAGGAACAACGTCGCTCATTGCTTCGATATTCGGCTTAGGTTCATTCGGATGAAGTGCAACAACGGCATGACGCTCATCTAATTTAGCTAAGACTTTATCTAGGCGGTCATCACCAATATAAATACCTCGTGCATTTGTAGGCAAGGTGAAACCTAAAGCACCTTGTTGATCTAATGCGGTATCAATCGTGGCGATACTTTCTTCAACCAATGGTAGTGGTAACGTCGCAAAGAAACCTAATTGCTCTGGATATTTGTGTGTAAATTCAGATGCATACGCATTGACTTCTTTAGCTAAGTCAATCATTTCTTCATCTGGCGCCACACTGATATGTGGGCTCGAAATAGATAGCACACCATATTCAATGTCCATACGTGTCATTAATGCTAAATAACCTTCAGGTGAGAACTTCGGTGTTGCTACGCCATCACCTTTGCCGTCGAAATAATCATCTAGAAATTTCGAGAATCCAGGTGATATATAATGTGCATGTAAATCAATTTTCTTCATATTTTATTACGCTTCTTTCTCTTTTTCTTTAAAAGTTAGCCAATCATCAATTTCAGCATAATAGGCATTGACTTCGTTCGGTCTATCAATACCTTGTAGCTCACTATTCACATCATAGCCAATGGCATTTAATGCATAAGATAAGCAAGCATAGCTTGGACGATAATCTGCAAAGTCACCCTTTGGCAAATTAATCGTCGTTGGTTTAACCGGTGTTAAGCTATCTTTCTCGTATATACATTCAAGACGTGTAATATACCAAACGCCTTGTTTATCTTGTTCGAGACAATATACTAATTTGGCATCTGATTGTAATTCCATTTCAACATTTTGAATAGAAAGGCGTGTTTGAATGGTCGCTTGCATAATTGCTACAGCACGTGTGTCATTAATCCAAACTTGGGAATTATGGATTTGATGAGGGGCATAGCGATTCATTGCTTTAGATGAAGCGACAAACTCACTACCATTACCTTTAAACCATGAAATATTGATATAAGAATTATTTGCGAAACATGTTTCCATGCTTTCCCATAGGGCATTATCACGACAGAAACGTTCAAATTGAATGAGCTCAAGAATATCTTCTTTAGCTAGTAACGTTTCATTCGTATAAGGTTTATTTCTCGTGAAAAGCACTAAAATGACACTCCTTTAATTCAAATTAATCCCACATTTCAAGTAATACGTTAGCGAAACCTTCAGGTTCTTGAACGTATCCTAAGTGACCCCCTGGAATGTCGATGATGTTGATACCAGTTTCTTCAGAAATGAAGAAGTTAACTTCTTGAGGGAATGAACCTTTTGAAGCTGTACCATTTAATAAAGTAATGATGTCTTTATGTTTTTTGAAATCATCAATTGAAATATCAGATTCTGTATATTGACGAATTTCATATTTGAACCAACCTAACATTTCATCGAAACGTTTTTTACTGTCAGCATCATTTTCAGCTTGAGCTGGTTTTGACATGTATTGTTGATCTAATTTACTTATTTGTAATGTTTCGCCAAATAATTTCATTGCTTGAGGCATACCTTCATTAATCGCTATATCAATGATTTCAGCGTTTTTATCTTGCCAATATGTCGCATCTGGTAAAAATGTGTTAATTGGTGGTTCGTGGAATGCGATTTTTTTTTCGACATCAGGATGTTCTTTTAAAACGTGCATTGCTACGATTGAACCTGAACTTGAACCTAATACGTAAACGGGTTCATCACTTAGTGATTTCGCTAATTCAGCGATATCTTGTGCGTCACGTTTAACACGGTAACGACTATCTGGATTAATTGCTTCTTCAGGAAGTGGTTCAGTTAATTCACTTTGACCATAGCCGCGGCGATCTACAGCGACAACTGTGAATTTATCTTTTAATTGTTGTGCAAGTGGCATGAAGATATCTCCAGTTCCGTTTGCACCAGGGATGAAGATGATAACAGGACCATTGCCCACTTTGTGATAACGTAATTTAGCGCCTTGTAATTCTAATGTTTCCATTTATAAAACCTCCGATAAAAATTAATTTTAAGATAAAATATTGAATCGATATGATTTAAGCTTAGATTGTATTAACCCAATTATTTATCTAAGCCTAATAATTTAGCACCATTGGTATAACTTATTTTCTCTTGTTCTTCTTCAGTTAAACCTAGTTCGCTTAAGAATGTTCCTAGTTGCTCTGGCTCTACATATGGATAATCCGCTGAATATAAGATTCTATCAATACCGACTTCTGCTTTGACTAAATCAAATTGTGGTTTCGTTAACATACCACTTGGTGTAATGTAGAAATTATTTTTGAAATAATGACTAATTGGATGTTGTAGGTGATCTGCAAATAAAATGGCATCCATTCGTTCTAAGAAGAATGGTACAAATTCGCCCCAGTGTCCAATAATAATATTTAAGTTTGGATGACGATCAAA
The DNA here is from genome assembly GCF_016892225.1 of Staphylococcus sp. GDY8P47P. NCBI lineage: Bacteria > Bacillati > Bacillota > Bacilli > Caryophanales > Staphylococcaceae > Staphylococcus > Staphylococcus sp. GDY8P47P. Next base: position 76,098 of record NZ_JAFENV010000011.1, read on the forward strand.
TATACCTGAAAGTACTAAATGAATTGCATGAATACCTACATCAACATGCCAACCATAACCGAAACAAGCGAATGTAGCTGCTGTTACATCTGGATAGTTCCCTTTGTAGTACGCTTGATACACGTCACTTTGTACTGGAGATGGATGTAAATAGATCGGCGCGTTTAATGCTTCCGCGGCGGCGAATAATGGTTCGTATGCATCTTGATCAAGGAAACCGTTTTTAGGGTGTCCCATAATTAAGGCACCTTTGAACCCTAAGTCATTGATACAACGTTTAAATTCTTCAACTGTTGCCTCTGGTTCATTAATTGGTAACGTCGCAAACCCAACAAATCGATCTGGATATTTTTCAATATATTCTGCTAATGTATCATTCGTTTTTTTACATAAATCAATTGCGCGTTGTCCTTCTAAGTTTGATGGCGCACCATTACCATAGGATAATACTTGCATTTCAACATCATGTTTATCCATAAATTCAATACGTTTGTCGTGGTGTGATATTTCATCTGCATCTGTGAAACCAGATTTTTGTTCAAGACCTTCAAGCATTGTTTTCATTGGCACGCCCTTAGGGTCAGCGGACATATGTTTCATTGTTTCCTTTTGAATTTCTTCTACAACATAATGTTCTTCAAAGTTAATGGGAGTGGGACAGAATTCTTTTGAATTCGTTGTCCGACCCCCGCAAGGGTGACTAGAACTGAGAAAAGCTTGATTTAAGCGCCTTCTCAGTTCAGTCAGCTACTGCGAATTTGCTAAATAGCATTATTATATTATTTATGTCCCAAACTGCTCCTAAAATTTAAATAATTATTCAAAATTACCAAGGCATAGTGCCATTGCCATCAATAAAGGTACCTGTAGGGCCATCTGTATCAATAGTTGCAAGTTGAACAATAGGGATGATGCCTTCAGATGCAGGTTTAGAATTGTTACTAAAATCTCCAACTAAATCCGTGTTGGTTGAACCTGGATCTGCAGCATTGATTTGCATATGCGGTAATCCCTTCGCATATTGTACGGTCAACATCGTTACGGCAGATTTTGATGAACAATAAGCTAATGAATTCACTTTAGATTCTTGTGTATCAGGGTTTGTTACCATGCCGAATGAACCTAAACCACTACTTACATTGACTACAACAGGTTGTTCAGATTGTTCAAGAAGTGGTATGAAGGTGTTCATCATACGTACGATACTAAAGACGTTTGTGTTATACACTTTCTCCACGTCTTCAACAGTTAAATCAGCAGGTTTAGCGAAACCACCAGAGATGCCTGCATTATTGACTAATACGTCTAAACGACCTTCTTTATTTTCAATGGTTTTATAAGCATTTTGAACTGAAGCGTCATCGGTAACATCTAGTTGCACATAATCTATGCCAAGTGCTTCAGCAGCTTTTTGACCGCGTGCTTCATCACGAGAACCAATATAAACTTTATGTCCTTGTTCCTTTAGTGCTTTCGCAGTTTCAAAGCCTAACCCTTTGTTGCCGCCAGTGATTAACGTGATTCTTTCCATTATTTCGTCACCTCTGTAGGTAAATATAGTTTGATTAAATTATTTCTAAATGTTTCATTAGAAAGTTGTCGTTCGTTTTTTTGAAATTCAAAGGTCTCAGTTGTTAAAGATTTTAATAGCATATCTGTTTTAAATATTGCCCAAGATTCGTCTGTATAATCATTAAATAAATCAAAGTAATATTGATTCAAATGTTTGAAGAAGTCACTTTCACGGAACAACTGGGCATTATCTTTACCTTCAATACAATGTAATAAACCACTATTATCCGTTTTAAATTTTAAAAATATATCCAGCGAATGGGCCATGATATCAGTTTTAGATGCATAGTGTGATTTGATTTCTAGCATTTGTGTCATAATGTCATCGAAGTCATGTTCGATAATGCGATAGCATAGGTCACTTTTATCTTTGAAGTGACGATAGAGTGTACCCATACCAATATTCAATTCCTTAGAAATTCTATTCATACTTACATATTCAACGCCTTCGGAATTAAATAATTCTAGTGCTTTGTCTTCAATACGTTGTCGATTCTTTAATGCATCCTTACGCATCATATCACCTCTTAAATAGATTTCGTTGACAAACGGATAACTGTCCGTTTATTATAAATCTTGTTAATGATGAATACAAATATAAAGGGTTAATTAATTTATTTTTTGAAAAGAGGGGTAAATATGTCATTAAATAAACATCAAAGACACGTGACGAGTGAAGAGTTGAAAGCACATTTCCATGAATCAACATTAAGTATTGAAAATATTGCTCAAGAAATGAATATTTCTATTGAAGAAGTGGAAAGGGTATTAGACATGGATGCCCCAAATGGTTTCTTTGGCAATAAATTGCAAACATTTATACACTTAGTGTGGGATGTTCGTGATTTAATCAATGACAACATTAGACAAAACGGTGCTCAACCTGAAGATTATACGTATTTAAAAGGTGAAAAAGAAGATTATTGGTTTTTACAATAGGAGAGATAAATAATGAGTAAAAGTATATTAGTTATTGGTGCTACAGGAAAACAAGGTAATGCTGTGGTAAAACAATTATTAGAAGATGGTTGGCATGTTCGTGCTTTTACACGTAATCAACATAATGAAACGTTGACTTCAATCGGTAATGACCATTTAGAGATATTTGAAGGCGATTTAAGTCATCAAGATAGCTTAACAAAGGCTATGGAAGGTCAATATGGTGTTTATAGTGTTCAACCTATTATTGTAGACAATGTAGAAGAAGAATTACGACAAGGTAAGATGATAATTAAAACGGCGGAACAACAAAATATCGAATATGTTGTTTATAGTACTGCGGGTGGTGTCAATCGTGATCGTACAGGTCCACATTTCGAAGCCTTGGCTGATATTGAAAATGAACTTAAAGACAGTACATTGAATTACACTATCATCAAGCCTTCGTTCTTTATGGATAACTTCTTAAGAATTACTAAAGTAGAGAATGGCGAAATTGTAATTCCTGAATTTATCGATAGAGATGTTAAATTTGCGATGATTTCTTCAATCGATATCGCTAAAATTGCTGCCAATGTGTTTACGAATACTGACAAATATAACCACCAAGCGATTGAAATCGCTTCTGATGAACTTACATTAAAAGAAGTTGTAAAAACATTTGCTACGGTGACAGGTAAACCTACAGAAATTAAAGGGTCATTTTCAAGTGGCACGGCTGAACGTGGTTGGCTAGAAGAAAAAGGGTATGTGATTGATTTTAATCAAATGGATGAGATCAATCCCGGTCGTTTAACGTTAGAACAATGGATTAATGAAGTGAACTTTTAATTTTTTTAAAATGAGGGGGGAGACTATGACTCAGTCAATGTGGTTTAATTTACATGTCGAAGATTTAGAACGTAGCGAGCAATTTTACAAAAATTTAGGGTTTGAGATTAATAAAAATCCAGATATGCTAGACAAAATGGTTGGTATTAAAATCGGACAAACGATTATGATTTTAATTGAAAATAACCATTTTGAAAAAGTGACGCATGAATCAGTTTCAAAACAACCTAATGAAGTCATCATATCTTTAGGTGTAAAAACGACTGATGAAGTGGATGAGTTAATGCATAAAGTGGAAGTGCTAGGCGGTAAAGTGATTGATGAGCCTGGGACTTATCAAGGATATTACGGTGCAACTTTTGCAGACCCAGATGGACATAAATATAATTTCTTAGTTTGTTAGTTCAATTAATTTTATAAAATACGCTAATTAATATACGCCCCAAAGTTAGAATGAGATCTAATGTTGGGGCGCATTTTTAATGAAAAAGTGATCATGAAGACGTTTTTTTATCTTTATATAGATTCATATAAATGATAGAAATAATGATTAAAATCGCACCGGTTATGAATTTAGGTGTTAATGGTAAAGGGAAAAACGGGAAAGAAAATATAAACACAAATATAGGATTGAGGGTTCTTATAATATTCGCTTCACGAAACGAAATGTATTTCAAGCCTTCATAAAATAATAAAAGTCCTATTACACCACTGCACAAAGCAGAAAGTAAAATAGAGAACAAACCTATGCCTATATGTATGGTATGTAAATGATTAGTCACAATTAATATGATACCTAGCAACAAAGTAGAAGTCGCCTGATTGTATAGTAAGATGGTTTTAGAATCAATGTCTTTAACGGTCTTTTTAGCTAACATATTCGTTAGCGCAAAAAAGAATGTATAAGATAGGGCGGCAATCACACCTAATATACTGTTAAAATCACCTGAAAAATGAGTAATCAAGAATGAACCTATAACAGCAAAAATTATAGGAAGGGTATCGTGTTTGCACAACGTTTCATTTAGAAAGAGAACTGAAAGAAACAACGCAAATATAATATAAAATCTTCCTAATAATCCAACACTAACTGGATCTAACAAACTTAAACTTACATATTGGAGTAAAATACCTGTTGTATTAGTAATACCTAAGAGCCATATAGATTTGTTATGATAGATTTTTATTTTACTTTTATCGAATAATACAGTGATTAATAATATTAAAGTTGAAAACAAAGCATTAAAAAAACTTGCTTGAATAGGTGATAAATCAGTGAGTGAAAATTTGTTTAATATTGGGGTTAAAGACATGATTGCTACGGAAATAATATTAAATAAATACCCTTTTTTTACCTTATTCATGGTATGCTCCTAAGTATTTAAAGATTTCTTCATATAATCCATCTTGAAATGATAATAAATTTTTGTCTAATGGTTCTTTCGTAAGTATTCTTTCAGTAGTTTCTGAATATTTCGGTATATCTTTAAAATAGCTTACTTCAGCTTTTGTAATTGTAGTGGTATGGCCATTTGGTAGTATATAGTAACCTAAATAGTCTATATCATTTTCAGTGATGACAGCGCCAGACTCTTCATAAGCTTCTCTGATAGCTGTCTCATTCATCGTTTCATTATGGTTTACCTTACCTCCTGTTAATCCCATGCTCTTTTTTTATTTTTAACAAAAACAAGATGTCCTTGATAGGTTAAAACAATTAAAACAGAATCATATTTTGTAACTGTCTTATTAAATTGAAGATTGATTTGGTCTATGTTCATTTTCTTGAACCTCCTTTATAAAGTAATCTATAACTCACACTAATCAATGGATAAATATTATTTTATATTTATATAATAATAAAATTAATTATAATCCTTTTTCATTGAGAATGAAACTTTTCTAAAATAAAGAGTTGTGACAATTCGATCTATATATAGACATATTTATGTAAATATACTAGCAATATGTGAAAGTAAACGAGTTAAATAAGTAGTTATTCGAGAGATAATGAAACGTAGTTTAGCGACTGAGGGAGTTAGAACGATTGATGAACGTAAGTGCTCACACACTTACGTAAATAGTTCTAAGATAGATGACGAAGTGTAGTTGTGTAGACTCCTAGTGGAAAAGAAAGTGTCGAGTGACTACAGGCACGAGCCTTTCCCACAGGAAAGCGAAACAACTTAAACGAGTGAATATCTATCTAAGAACTACTTTACAAGACCGCGGTTCGTCCCAGCCCCCTAGGCAAGCGTCGCAACCAAAGAATATTATCCATCCAAGAGCCGCTTTAGAGACAGCACCCCAGGAACGCGAAGCAACTTAAGTGAGTGAATATTTATCTAAGAACGTCTCTATAATATTCCAAGTTTAAAATTTTCCTACAAGAACTATGTACAGAAAAAAAGGGGAGTGGGACAGAATTCATTTAAATTCGTCGTCCCACCCCCGCAAGGGTGACTAGAACTGAGAAAAGCTTTGTTAAAGCGCCCTCTCAGTTCAGTCAGCTACTGCGAATTTGCAAAATAGCTGCATTATATTATTTATGTCCCGAACTCCTAAATCTTGTTGATGATATTTTATTTTTCTTCAATATTGCCATATTCTTCCCTTAAGTCATATACTTTATCTGGTGTAACGTCTTGTCCAAGTGGGTCTAAAACTTTCATCGTAGAGAAAGTATGAAGTACTTGACCTCTTATCATACCTAAATATTCTTGTCTTAATTGATGTTGTTCTTGTTTTTCTTCAACGCTCAAACTTTCAACTTTTTCTTTATTTGCTAATTGATTAATTCTATCTAGTAATTCTCTCATTATTTATTCCTCCTAATTTGTATGTGCTGGGAAGTGGGGTACAATATACGTCCCAACTTCTTCTATGAGTTCTTCGATATCACGATCATCATTTGTAAATCTTAAGATAATATGATTTGTATTAATTGATTCATAAGCTTTTAATATTTGTAATAAATTTTTACGTCCAGTACGGAAACCACCTTTGATCGGTTTAACGGTTTCATTTGGATTTCGGGATAAATTAATCATTAAGATATTCATAAATGGTTTGAAGCGGTCAGTACCACTGTGCCAAGCTTCAACTAATTTCTTTTGATCTTGAAAAGGTTGGGCGTAAAATAACCAGCCATCCATATTTTCTTGAAGCCAAGCCATTGAGTGTTTTGAATATCCGGTACCAAACATTGGAATTGTATGATGTTTTGGCAATGCTTGTAACCCTGAATCCTCATATAATTCAAAAATTGAATTTGAAATATTGGGAGAATGTGATTGCCAAAGTGCTCTTAATGATTGAATGGTTGTTTGATAACGTTCTGTTAATTCACTTTCATCTACTTTAAATGCAGGGAATTCGAAAGAACGATCGCCGGTAGCCATACCGAGTAATAAACGTTGATTGGAAATGAGATCAAGTGAGGCTGCTGATTTAGCAAGGTGAATAGGATGTCGTAAGGTTGCTACGGTACTACCCGTACCTAGTGCAATCTTAGAGGTAGAGGCACTCAGATAGGTTAAAAAGACGAACGGATCATAATTCGTTGTAACCTTACCTAAATGAGGACTGTACAGTGGATTATCTCTCACAGATAAACTTGTAAACCCCAAAGACTCCGCTTTTTGAGCGAGTCTCACTTGCGCATCAAAATCTATATTATTTTGTTGTTTATTATCAAATGGTATGGATAAACCTAGCGTCAATTTATTATTTTTGAACGTTCGTTTAAATCCCTTATGTTCATCGATATCTGACATGTCTTCCCCTCCTAACGCAATTAATATTAAAACAACATGTATTACTTAACTAACACTTGTTGCATAAATGTAATATACGCCCTATTTGATTAACATGCAACATACATGCTTATGAAACATGTTGTTTAGACAACAATGCTCAGTATTTGTTGATTAGATTAGCTTTTTCCATAAAAAACTTCCAAGGCTATGCCTCAGAAGTTGAATTATAAGTGTGTTATATGATGAATTAAGAAAGGTAAATTTTTATCTATAAAAGCTTCAGCTGAAAGTGAACTTGTATCGAGCCAATGTCGGGCGAGACCACATAATCCTGAAGCTAGAAAGCTCGCACTGTTAACGAGTATGTCAATATCCTGTTCAGGATAGCTATTGCGAAGCATAATGGTAAAAATATCCTCTAATTCATTATTGATACGTTGATGGGCTTGGTTACAGAACGTTTCACTATTCATCTTGCATGAATCTTGTACTTCAACCATATAATTGGCAATAGATATAAATAGATTAGTAATGACGGCTTCATTAATCATATCAGAAATAGCTAACGTGTCATTTAGATCTTTCAGAATCGTTTCAGATAAAGTGTAATCGAGAATATCATATTTATCTGTAAAATGTGCGTAGAAAGTAGCACGGTTGACTGTAGCACGTTCAGTAATATCTTTAACCGTTATTTGTGACATCTTTTTCTCACGGGAAACCTCTTGAAACGCGTCTACCAGTAGTTTCTTTGTTCTAATAATACGCGGGTCTACCTTAGTCGTAGTCATTATAGGCACCTCCCTTATTGACTTATTACTTACATTAAATTATCTGTCGAAAAGAGAGGGTTGTCAAAGTTCACGCTTGTTGGTTATTTAAGCATTTCTTTAATTTGTTTTGTAGCAAGTCGTTGTTTTTGATCGTTAATATAATTTTCAAGTTGTTTCTCAGACGCTTTAGGATGTGATTGTTTATACGCTATCATTTTATTTTGCAGTTCTTTTTTAATTCTATTTTGTGATTTTGATGATGCCATTTGATTTTTTTGAAGTTGCTTTGCTTGTTTTGCATCTAGTACGACCCATGTATCATTAGGTACTGTAACAATCGATGTTTGTTTGATAAGTTCTTTTTTATTGTTTCCAAAATCAAACAAATAACGGTAGAAGTCGTTTTTCCAAGTCCAATATGTTTTAGTTGTTTTAACTGTCGCTTGGTCTACATCTGCTGTTCTATAGAAAGCGTGTTTCTTTATTGAATCTGATAAATCTTCTTTACTAGTACTAGGTTTAAAATGTGCTGATGGTTTGTCATCATTTTTATTTTCTTTATAAACCATGACATAATTATAAGAATTGTTACCTATTTCATTCGCAATTAACATGTTTGTAGGAGATTTTGTTGAGCCAGCAGAATAAATTTGTTTTTCGGGTTCAGTGATTGTTTCTTTCTCCATACCAAAATGATGCGTCATGTTTGCAACAATGCCAATGATTAATGCTGTAAATAGAACGGTGAATAATGAACCGGTAACATAACGTGTTAGGCGATGTGGAATCAGTGTCCATGATGCAAATACGGCAATAGTTAGAATAATAAGTATAATCATTTAATTCTCCTCGCTTTCTGAATGATTCATTTTCAAGAAAGGAACGATGATTAATCCAATGACTGCAAATGCTACGCCAATTAAAAACGCAGTATTAAAACCATCAATAGATGCGTGTTGGGCATGTTCGGCATAAAGTAATGGATTTGCATCTTTTAAATTTTTAGCTGGCATATGGTTGTTAATCATATTTTGCGTAATAGATGTTAGCAATGCGACGGCTATAGAAGATGCAACTTGTCTAGCAGTGTTGTTTGCTGCTGTACCGTGTGTACCCATTTTAGTTGGCAAGGCATCCATCGCATTTGTTGTTAAAGGCATCATAATTAAAGCCACACCAAACATCCGTATTGAATATAAAACTAAGATAAGCGACGGTGATGTCGTATCCGTTAAAAAGCCAAACGGTAATGAAGCTAATGATAAAATTAAGAATCCAACAAAAGCGAGTCGTTTGATGCCAATTTTATTATAAAGTGCACCAGAAATAGGCGAAATAAACCCTAACATTAAAGCACCTGCAAGTAAGGTTAAACCAGACTCAAATGGTGAAAAACCATGAATATTTTGTAAATAAGTAGGTAGCATCATTTCCACACCATACATAGCCATTGTCACAACGATAAGGCCAATCGTTGCAATGACAAAGCCTTTGGATTTAAATACACATAAATCTAAGAACGGGTCATCTAATTTAAACTGACGCATACAGAACCATCCGATAAGAAGGACGCTAATGATAAGCGGTAGTATGACATAACTAATACTTCCCCAACCCTCGCTAGAAACATTTGAAAAGCTCCATAAAAATAAACCAAATCCTAAACTGGATAAAATAAGTGACCAAATATCTAGTTTAATCTTTCTATTTGGTATGACATCTTTCATAAAAATAAAACTTAATAAGAAAGCAATGACAACTATGATAATTGGAATCACAAAAATATTGCGCCAAGAATCACTGATTGTTAGACCAAGAATGATATGATCTTTATTTAATATCCAACCAGCAAATGTTGGTCCAAGTGCTGGCGCTAATCCAACGGCTAAACCACTCAACCCCATCGCAGTACCACGTTTGTTTGGTGGAAACATGTTAATGATGATGATTTGCATCAAAGGCATCATTAAACCAACAGCGATTGCGGTAACAATTCGACCAATTAAGAAAATAATCCAACTATCACTATTCGACGGTGCCATTGCAGTTAGTATTAAACCAATTAATAAAATGGCATATGCAATAACGTGTAACCATTTCGTTGAAAAACGAGTAGCTAAGTAGGCAGATAATGGAACCATTATGCCGTTAGCTAATAGAAACCACGTAGTTGCTTGTTGTGCAGTACTAAAATCAATATTAAAATCTTTCATTAATGTAGGTAGTGCTGTGCCTAATGATGTTTGCATTAAGGCGCCTGCAAATGTTGCAAGTAAAATGACAACCATAATCATCAATTTATTATAAGGTTTGCCATGTTCATCTAAGTCAAATGTAGTATTTATATTCTCTGACATAATAAGCCTCCTTTAAAAGTACGAACTTAATGTAACAACTTTCGAAGCGAAAAAGGAGAACAAAATAAAATATAATGTTTAAAATAATACACTATGTATCAAAATGTATTATAATACGATGCGAAAGGGTGATGAGATGGCTTATAGTAACAAAACACAATTGACGCAACGTCTACTTAGAGAAGCACTAATCAATTTATTAAATCACAAGCATTTTGAAGCAATTACAATTAATGAAATTACTCAAGAAGCGTATGTAACAAGAAGTACATTTTATAGATATTATGATGATAAATATGAATTGTTATCGGAAATTGAAGATGATGTTTTAAACTTTATTAAAACACAAAGAGAATTTAATGTAGAAAATGAAGATATTTTAGATGTGGGTAGCATCGCAAACTTATTCAAAGCGATTGATCCGTATTCAGAAGTATTAAAGGTATTGTTGACGAATGAAGGTATTCTAAGTTTCAAAATGAAAATTAGAAATGTAGTGTCTAAGCGTTTCGAATTTATAAATCATATTTCACAGGGCTCGAATCTTAAAAGAGAATTAGGTAAAGAATATTTAATAACGATCATTGTAAATACCTTTGAATATTGGTCAAAACATAAAAATGAAATCAATGTTGATGAAATAGCGCAATTTATTGTCGAAGTATATAAAGGTGGTATTTTTAATGCGTTAGATTTGAAGAAAGAGGATATTGAGCGATTAAAACAATAAATGATTACATTTTAACAGGTCTCTAAGATTGAAAATAATGGATAAAAGCGACTATAAGAAACGAGTTTCTACTATTATAATAGTCAATTTTGTTCATTATCTAGTCAATTAGTCTGATTATAAGCAAAGTATACACTTTCTTGTCGTGATGTTTGATAATATACAGAATAATAATGAATTAAAAAGGAGAGCGATGTTTGAAACAATTTATCAATGTAGTTATGACTATACTGATATGTGTAGGTATCGGTGTATCCGTAACTTATTTAATTCGTGAAATTGATATTCAACCATCTCAAATGTCTTTAAATGATGATAATCAATTTGGTGATTGGAAGCGTGATGGACGTTTGACGCATGGTTATGGCACATATAATCATGGTTTAGAGTTTGAAGGCAATGACAAACATTATGGTAATGATTATGACTTACCTGAAGATACTGAAGTGCTAGCAGCAACAGATGGCGTTGTCACCAAATTATTTGAAGATGAATTAGGTGGTAAGGTCTTACAAATCTCAGAATCAAACGGGCAATACCATCAATGGTATATGCATTTAAATGATTTCGAGGTAACTCAAGGTCAACAAGTTAAAGCCGGAGATGTGATTGCTTTATCAGGTAATACAGGTGAACAGACAACAGGGTCACATTTACACTTTCAAAGAATGAAAGGTGGTATAGGCAATGATTATGCTGAAGACCCACAACCTTTTATTGAGCAACTGCCCGAAGAAGAAGAAAGTTTATTTAATATTTAATACGTCAAACGAAATGGATGGTATAAAAATCTGAAGCCTACGTCGTGTTTCAGGTTTTTTTAGTTTCAACATTGCCTGTCATATCACAAAGGGTAAATGTTTGGATATAAGGATTATCATTAAATGTTACTTTTTAGAGAAAAAAACAAAAATAATATTCTGAAAATTCAGAATTTATGATATAGTAAAATCTATCATTACTTATAGACGTGATTGCCATGAGGAGATGTTGAAACATCATAGCAATAACTCATAAGTAGGTTGATCAATTTAATAAGTGTGCAGAACAGACAACAGGAGGTTTTTTACATGACATCAACACTTAGAGAAATAGGCGTTAAAGATTTTACATTTAGAGTGCTATCGGGCGTAGCTATAGGTATCGTGGTGGGCTTAGTACCCAATGCCATTTTGGGAGAAATCTTTAAAGCGTTAATGCATCATCATCCATTTTTTGGGACATTGTTACATGTTGTACAAGCAATGCAATTTACAGTGCCAGCTTTAATCGGCGCACTCATTGCGTTGAAATTTGACATGACACCATTAGCCATTGCAGTGGTTGCTTGTGCCTCTTATGTAGGTAGTGGAGCCGCACAATTTAAACATGGTGCCTGGGTGATTGCTGGTATCGGAGACTTGATTAATACAATGATAACAGCAACGATTGCTGTATTATTCATCTTATTAATTGAAAAACGTGTCGGCAGTATGGCGCTCATTGTATATCCAACGATTGTAGGTGGATTGTCAGCTACAATTGGCGTATTCATTTTGCCATATGTACACATGATTACAACTGGCATTGGTAATATGGTTAATAGCTTCACAGAATTACAACCTGTATTAATGTGTATGCTTATTTCTATGGTCTTCAGTTTTATTATTATTTCACCGTTATCAACAGTTGCGATAGCTATTGCAATAGGGATTACAGGTCTTGCGGCAGGTTCAGCATCTATTGGTATTTCAGCTACTGAAGCAGTATTGCTTATTGGTACTAGCAAAGTGAATCGAGTTGCAGTACCGATTTCTATATTCTTTGGTGGTGTGAAAATGATGATGCCTAATATGGTTAAATATCCAATCATCATGTTACCAATCCTTATAACTGCTGGTATATCAGGAATTGCAGGAAGTTTGATTGGTATTGCAGGAACGAAGGAATCGGCAGGATTTGGTTTCATTGGTATGATTGGTCCAATTAGTGCTTTTAAATTTTTACATATTGATTCTGCCTTAGTGAGTGTCTTACTCATTATTTTAGGATTCTTTGTTGTACCATTAGTAACTGCATTTGTTTTAGATATTATTTTCCGAAAAGTATTACGTCTATATACCAACGACATATATAAATTTATGGGTTAACGTCCTATTAAATAGGAATTGATAAAGTGTTGAATATCGCATTTTATCAATTCTTTTTATTTACAAAGATTGAGAAAAAATAGAAATAAATCGTGTTACAATAAAAATGAAATGATACGTTATAAAAAGGGTGAATGGTTAATGGCTAATAAAATCGAAAAACTAGCACTAAAGACAGCAGAACTTACAAGACAAACACATGATTTGGGTATTCCCATTATGATTTTATTTGAAGGGGTCCCTGCCTCTGGAAAAACACGCTTATCAAATGAATTATTACTTAACTTTGATGCGAAATATACACATTTTATTGCAACACAGTCACCTCAAAAGGATGATTTAAGATATCAATTCTTACAAAAATATTGGAATACATTACCTAAAAAGGGTGATATCAATGTTTACTTTAGAAGCTGGTACTCTCATTATTTAGATTATCGAGAGAATGAAATTAAGCATGATAGATACAAAAACTATGATGTCTTAAAAGAACAAATTGCGTCTTTTGAAGATATGTTAATCAAAGATAATTATGAAATCATTAAATTCTTTATTGAAATTAATGAAGATAAAAGACAAGAACATATTAAGCAAACGAAAGAAAATCCATTAATGCGTTGGAAAGTTCAAGAATATGGCAGTGTCTTATCAACAGAAACATATTTAGAGAATATGCATCAATTTATTAAACAAGATCAACAATGGCAGATTATTGATTATACAGAACGACAATCAGCAATCGAAAAAATGTATGAACACATTATACAACGTTTAGAACAAGCCATTGCCAAACATCATGCGCAAGATAATGAACGTGATGGTGACTTTACTGAGCACTTTAGTACCAATATGTTTGATATCGAAGTAGATAAAGTATCCAAAGAAGCATACAAATCATTGATTAATGAATTACAAAAACGCATGCGAGAAATACAATTCGCATTATATGAGCGAAAAATCCCACTCATTCTTGTGTTTGAAGGCATGGATGCAGCCGGCAAAGGTGGTAATATCAAACGTATTAGAGAAAAGCTTGATCCAACTGGTTATGAAGTCAATGGCATTAGCGCACCTACTGACGTTGAATTAAAACATCATTATTTATGGCGCTTTGCAAAAGATATGCCACGAAGCGGACACATCGAGTTATTTGATAGAAGTTGGTATGGCCGTGTATTAGTTGAGCGTATTGAAGGATTTGCAACAATCAATGAATGGCAACGTGCTTATGAGGAAATTAATGCATTTGAAAAGATGTGGACAGATAAAGGTGCAATTATCTTAAAATTCTTCCTTACTTTAGATAAAGACGAACAGTTGAAGCGTTTTAAAGATCGTCAAAATAACGTCGATAAACAATGGAAAATCACGGATGAAGATTGGCGTAATCGTGAAAAATGGGATTTATACGTCGAGGCAAGTCATGACATGGTTAAAAAAACACATACAACCTATGCACCATGGTTAGTTGTACCCGCCGACCATAAGAAAACATCAAGAATAGAAATTATGAAATATATTATTCGTAAATGTGAAAAAGTATTATGGGGCGTTAAAGATTATGAATGAATATGATTAAATAATAGGAACCAAGAAACGTTAGAAAATCATAGCGTTTCTTGGTTTTTTTAAAGTTATATAGATAAATTGAATAGTTCGGAGTTGTTAGAAATATTACGGGATTGTAACAAAACGGTAATTTGTAATATTACAGATAATGTAAAACAGTTGTAAATTTCTTAAAAAAGTATTGTAAATCCTTATTTCATAATGAAATTTTAAACCATTTGTTCAAAAATAATTGTTACAAAGCGAATTATTTATATTTCAATGTTACAAAACAAGGTGTCTATTGTAATTTTTTGTAAGAAAAGCGTAATACTACTGGCGTTTTTTTATGATATAGTACTTATTGTCAAAAGTTAAACACAGAGCAAAACACAATAACTAAAGAATATAACATAACGAAAATATAAACTAATTTTTTTGGAGGAATTTTTTATTATGAAAAAAACAGTAATCGCGTCGTCATTAGCAGTAGCTTTAGGAGTAACAGGTTATGCATTAACTACAGATAACAGTGCACATGCATCTGAATCAACTACTAATTATGCACAATTAGCTAACTTAGCTCAAAACAACCCATCTGAATTAAATGCACACCCAGTACAAGCTGGCGCATACAACATCTCATTCGTTAAAGATGGTTTCAAATATAACTTCACTTCTGATGGTCAATCTTGGTCTTGGAATTACACTTACGTTGGTGGTGCTGACACAGTAGCAACTACACAAGCTGCTCCAGCTGCTCAATCAACTGATTACTCAGCTTCTTACAGCAACGAAGCATCATCTCAATCAGTAAGCTCAAACCAACAATCAAGCAACACTAGTGTTAGAACAGTTTCTGCACCAACAACTACTTCATACTCAGCTTCATCAGCTTCAACTGGTGGATCAGTTAAAGCTCAATTCTTAGCTAACGGTGGTACTGAAGCTGCTTGGAACGCTATCGTAATGCCAGAATCAGGTGGTAACCCTAACGCAGTTAACCCAGCTGGTTACAGAGGTTTAGGTCAAACTATGGAATCATGGGGTACTGGTTCAGTAGCACAACAAACTAAAGGTATGATTAACTACGCTAACAGCCGTTACGGTTCATTAGATGCAGCAATTGCATTCCGTAATAACAACGGTTGGTGGTAGGATTTACTCAGATAACTGGATAGCACATCGAGTTATCGAGGAAAGAGGTCGACATGATGGTCGGTCTCTTTTTTTGTATTTTAATAGACACTGTAGCATAACGTTTACCGATGAGGTTTATAGGGAAGATATTAGAACAATTATTATGTCGAAAGTGTTGAATGTTATGTCATTATGGAAAGTATTGAAATTAGGCTTAATACATAGTGTGTTCTGGACAACTACACAATTATCAATATCTCATTTGATGTTACGATGCCCGTCATCCTTCTTTGTGAAATATGATAAGGTTTTTACAATATGGTCGTGGGAAAAGAATGGCGCTTTATGGAATACACTATTGCGTATTAATAAGTGGAAACGCTTCATTCCTGAAGGTGCTATATTCAATCATCATATTTATAATAAAAAGAGACTAGCTTCTTTTAAATTAGAAGACATACATATAATGATTGTAGAAATGCGTCGGGCAGAACTTGTGCATTGGTTATCAATGATACCAGTAATTATTTTTGTAAAAGCGCCTAAATATATACAATTTATCAATATGAGTTATGTTATTTGCGCTAATTTACCGATTATACTGACGCAACGTTATAATCGTCCAAGATTAGAATTGTACTATCAACGCAGAGTGAAACGGAGTGAATAGACTTGTCACATAAAAACATTATCGTTATCGGCGGTGGATTAGGCGGTATATCAGCTGCGATTCGTCTTGCACAAAGTGGTTTTAATGTCACACTTTACGAGCAAAATGATCACATCGGTGGTAAAGTCAATCGACTTGAAGCAGACGGATTTGGTTTTGACTTGGGTCCATCTATTTTAACGATGCCATGGATATTTGAAAGATTATTCAGCTATAGTAAGAAACAAATGAAAGATTACGTTACGATTGAACGCTTACCTTTACAATGGCGTAGTTTCTTTACAAATGGCAAAGTTATAGATTTATATGAAGATTTAGAACAAATGGGCCTTAACAACAGTCAACTCACGAATGAGGATATCAAACAATTGTACCAATTTATGGATTATGCAGCGCATATTCATCGTTTCACTGAAGAAGGTTATTTCGCACTTGGGCTTGATACGGTTTCGGAAATTATCAAATATCAAGGTCCATTGCGTTCAGTCAAAGGTGTGGATTACTTCTCAACAATGCAACAAGCCATCAATCGTTACGTCGAAAAGCCAGAGTTAAGAGATATGCTAGGTTATTTCATTAAGTATGTTGGTTCGTCATCTTATGACGCACCAGCCGTGTTAACAATGTTAATCCATATGCAATATGAACAAGGGTTATGGTATGTCAAAGGTGGCATTCACCACCTTGCACGTGCATTAGAGCGATTAGCTGTTGAAGAAGGTGTGACAATTCATACTGGCAAAGATGTACGTAGTATAGATACGTATTTTAATCATGTCACAGGCGTTAGATTAGATGATGGTTCACATGTAAGTGCTGATTACATCGTTTCTAATAGAGAAGTCATACCAACTTATCGTGACTTACTACACTTTTCAAATAAGCAATTAGCGCAATTAGAGAAGGTTTATGAGCCCGCAGCGTCCGGATATGTTATGCATTTAGGTGTAGACAAAACCTATCCTCAATTGGCCCATCATAATTTCCTTTTCTCTAATGATTCAAAGCGTAATTATCGAGAAGTGTTCCATGACAAAGTCTTACCACAAGACCCAACCATTTATTTAGTAAACTCGAATAAATCCGATCCGGCGCAAGCGCCAAAAGGGTATGAAAATTTAAAAGTGTTACCACATATTCCGTACATTCAAGAGCAACCATTCACTGAAGAACAATATAATGAATTTCGAGCACGTGTCTTGGATAAATTAGAGCGTATGGGGCTTACAGATTTACGCCAGCATATTGTATATGAAGATATTTGGACACCGCATGATATTGAACAAACCTATCACTCGAATAAAGGTGCCATTTATGGGGTAGTGGCAGATAAGAAGAAAAATAAAGGATTTAAGTTTCCTAAACAAAGTCAATACTTTGATAATTTATTCTTTGTCGGAGGATCCGTTAATCCTGGTGGTGGAATGCCAATGGTGACGTTAAGTGGTCAACAAGTCGCGGATAAAATTAATGCACTTGAACGTGCGCTTACGAATGATTCAAAGGATTAGAGGTAATACAAGTATGACAAAATTAGCGTCACTGCTTCATGGAAGTATAGGTTTATCGTTAGTCAGTGGTTATTTAATGTATAATCGCCGGCATCTATTGTCATTTGATAAGACACATATAGGAGACTTTAGACAAAGCATAAGTGTGGTCATTCCAGCGCGTAATGAAGCAAAAAGATTGCCAAAGTTATTACATAGTTTGTCACAACAGTCACTACAAGTTGAATGTATCGTCATGGATGATGATTCAAATGATAGCACTGCTGAAATTGCGCGAAAAATGGGCGCAAACGTGTATAATGTGACATATGATAGCCATGAGCCTACATGGGTTGGTAAGTCATATGCATGTTATCAAGGTGTTGACCACACAACATCAGACATCATTGTTTTTATGGATGCAGATGTAACATTACAAAATGATGATGCATTAGAAGCAATGATTCAGACCTATGCACAACAACATTATCGTGGTTTACTAAGTATTCAACCGTATCACAGTGTGCGGAAACCGTATGAACACTTATCGGCAGTGTTTAATCTAATGACAATTGTAGGTACAAATACATTTTCAACTTTAGCTAAAGCAAAGGGTGATGCATTGGCATTTGGCCCGGTAACCGTCATGAACAAAGCGGATTATATTAAGACACAAGGTCATAAAAATGCTGCGTCACAAATCATTGAAGGATTTGCTTTAGGCAAAGCGTTTCAACGTTGCCAGTTGCCAGTGACTCAATTTGAAGGTCAGGGTTACGTTAATTTTAGAATGTACGAATCAGGCGTTCAAACGCTCGTAGAAGGATGGACGAAGCACTTAGCGGTAGGTGCATCGTCAACACAACCGCATATTATGATGTTAATCATGTTATGGATGATAGGTAGTATCACTTCATTCAGTGCATTCATACTCAGTTTATTTAAACAAGGATTGTCATTTAGACGAGCGCTACTATCTTATGGCTTGTATACACTACAATTCAGCCGTTTACATCGTAGAGTAGGTAATTTTTCGATTTTAGTCTTGATTTGTCATCCGATATTATTTTTAGTGTTTATTTTAATTTTTATCAATTCATTTCGTCACATCCATTACACAAAACAGGTAAAATGGAAAGGACGACGATTTAATATTAAATAATATTTAGCAGGGGGTTCTCCATGAGCACATTAGAAGAAAATTATCAATATTGTCATCAAATTATGAAAGATTACTCTAAGAGTTTCTCATATGCTTTTGATATGTTACCTGAGCAACAGCGACGCGCAATATGGGCAATTTATGCTGTTTGCAGAATCGTTGATGATAGTATCGATGTACATCAAGACGTGGATTATTTACATAAGATTCATCGTGATGTTGAATCTATTGAACATCAAACAATAACGACATTTGAAAGTGATGCACGCATTATGACGGCTTTTGCTGATGCAGCGACACATTTCCAAATGAATTACCAAGCCCTCTATGACTTAATTGACACCGTAGAAGCCGATCAACACTTCGAGATGTTTGAAACAGATCGTGGTCTACTCGATTATTGTTATGGGGTAGCAGGAACAGTTGGCGTATTACTGATTCCTATTTTGGCAACACCACCGTCAGACGAAGCTTATGCGTATGGTAAGCAATTAGGTGAGGCGCTTCAACTAACGAATATACTACGTGATGTTGGTGAAGATTATCGAAACGGGCGTATTTACTTTAGTAAAGCACGCTTAAATGAGTTTAATGTTTCAATTGCAGATGAAATGGAACGCGATCAACCCTCTGACAATTACATCAAAATTTGGGAATTCTATGCAACACTAGCGGATAATAACTACGATATGGTATTGAATCATCTCGATGTTTATAATGAAGAATCTCGTATGATTATTGAGTTAGCAGCTCAAGTCTATCGCGGTATACTAACTGAGGTACGTAAATCATCATATTCATTGAAAGAACGCGCATATGTTTCTAAATGGAAAAAACATAAAATCTACCGCAACTTAAAGAAAAAATATAAAGATTAGGTGAGATGTATGAACATAGCAGTAGTAGGTGCTGGTGTTACCGGCTTAGCAGCTGCCGCACGATTGGCCGCGCAAGGTCATCAAGTAACCATTTTTGAAAAGAATGAACAAGTCGGTGGCCGTATGAGTCAATTTAAGAAGGATGGTTTTATCTTCGATATGGGACCGACCATAGTGATGGTTCCAGATGTTTATAAAGCAGTATTTGAAGAATGTGGCAAACGTTTTGAAGATTATGTCGATATGAAACCACTCACACATATTTTTGATATCTATTTCTCAGATAAAGATAAAGTAAGTGTATCGACGGATTTGGCACAACTAAGCCAGACGCTAGAAGATATAGAGCCAGGCTCAACGCAAGGGTTTATGCAGTTTTTAACGGATATATATAAACGTTATGAAGTAGCGCGTAAATATTTCCTTGAGCGCACGTTCCGTAAGCCAAGCGAATTTTATAATCCGTTAACGTTATATCGTGGACTTAAACTGAAGACGTTTAACAATGCGAATCAATTAATAGATAATTATGTATCTAATGAAAAAATACGCAAGCTACTTGCATTTCAGACATTATATATCGGTATTGATCCGAAACAAGGTCCATCAATTTACTCTATTATTCCGATGATTGAGATGGTTCATGGCGTCCATTATATCAAAGGTGGCATGTATGGCTTAGCCCAAGGCTTATTACAGCTTGGTCATGACTATGGTGTCAATGTTGAACTCAATGCAGACGTGCAAGAGATCATCATTGATCCTAAATTTAAGCGTGCAGATGGCTTACGCGTTAATGGTGATATTCGACGTTTCGATAAAGTACTATGTACAGCTGACTTCCCATATGTGGCACAACATCTCATGCCTCAGCACGCGCCATTAAAGCGCTATTCTCCTGAAAAGGTGGAGAACATGGATTATTCATGTTCAGCATTTTTAATTTATGCAGGTATTAATCGTCAATTACGTGATAAATTGCATGTCCATAACGTGGTATTTGCTAAAGATTTTAGAGGTAATATTGATGATATCTTCAGTGGAAAGATGCCAGAGGATCCATCATTATACCTTTACTTCCCATCTGTGGAAGATGAAGCATTAGCACCTGAGGGTCAGACAGGCATGTACGTATTGATGCCAGTCCCAGAATTAAAAACAGGCCAAATTGACTGGCATGACCCTACAATAGTCGAGAAGGCGAAAGACGTCATCTATAACAAACTTGAAACGATTGAAGCACTTAAAGATGTCCGTCAAGATATCGTATCTGAAACGGTTTTTACACCACTTGATTTTGAGCAACGCTACAATGCTAAGTTCGGTTCAGCATTTGGACTCATGCCAACGCTGACACAAAGTAATTACTACAGACCAGCCAATGTTTCAAGAGACTACAAAGACTTATACTTTGCAGGTGCAAGTACACATCCGGGTGCTGGTGTACCAATCGTTCTAACGAGTGCTAAAATTACGGCAGAAGCAATGCTTGAAGATATTAATCATGGTGTATAATCTCCATAAATTAAATGAATCAGAAAATTATAAATATTGACAATCATTATTGAACTGATACAATGAATATTAATTCAATAGACTTATCCAGAGAAGTGAAGGGATTTGGCCCGATGAAACTTCAGCAACAGACTTAAAAGATAAAAGTACTGTGCTAATTCCAAAGAGGTATACCTCAAAGATAAGTGTCATAGTTATAACTAAGCTATATGTCACTCTCTTTTGAGCGTGATATATAGCTTTTTAATTTTGTAAGGGGGTAAATCATGACAATTTCAAATAAGCTAGCGCATATTCCAGATAGTTACTTTGGTAAGACAATGGGACGTAAAGTTGAACATGGTCCATTGCCGTTAATCAATATGGCAGTGGGTATACCGGATGGTGAAACGCCTAAAGGTATTGTTGATCATTTTGCAGAAGCAGTTCGAATTCCAGAGAATCAAAAGTATGGTGCCTTTCATGGTAAAGCATCATTTAAAGAAGCGATTGTTAATTTTTATCAACGCCAATACGGTGTCACGTTAGATAAAGAAGACGAGGTGTGCATACTTTATGGTACAAAGAACGGTTTAGTGGCATTACCGACATGTATTGTTAATCCTGGAGAGAATGTGTTGTTGCCAGATCCTGGTTATACAGATTATCTCGCTGGTGTCTTGCTTGCTGATGCCAATCCAGTACCACTTAATTTGGACCCACCAGATTACTTGCCAGATTGGCGCAAAGTAGATGCACAAACATTAGCGAATACGTCATTAGTTTATTTAACTTACCCAAATAATCCTACAGGTTCAACGGCCACTAAAGCGGTATTTGATGAAGCAATTCAAAAATTTAAAGGTACGCAAACAAAGATTGTTCATGACTTTGCATATAGTGCTTTTGGTTTCGATGCTAAGAACCCGAGTATACTCGCTTCTAAAGATGCAAAGGAAGTAGCCATTGAAATTTTTTCATTGTCAAAAGGGTATAACATGTCAGGTTTCAGAGTAGGCTTTGCGGTAGGGAATAAAGACATGATACAAGCACTAAAGAAATATCAGACACATACGAATGCGGGTATGTTTGGTGCCCTTCAAGATGCAGCAGCGTATGCGTTGAATCATTATGATGCCTTTTTGGATCAACAAAATGACACATTTAAACGACGTCGTGATGCTTTTGAGAAACGATTAAAGGAAGCAAATTTACCATTTGTGCATTCTAAGGGTGGTATCTATTCATGGCTTCAAACGCCACCGGGTTACGATAGTGAATCGTTCGAACAATATTTATTAAAAGAGCAGTCCATCCTAGTAGCACCAGGTATTCCATTTGGAGAAAATGGGCGTCATTATGTGCGCATTTCTTTGGCACTGGAGGATGATGTATTGACTGAAGCGGCGAATCGACTCGCATCGTTATCTAATTTGTATAACGTATAACACTAAGACGAACATGAGAAAGGATGATAAATAATGACTAGAATAAAAATGATGAGTGTACGTGATGAAGATATTCCTTATATTGAAGAATGGGCAGAACAGCATAAGGTTGAAATAGAATTAAACAAAGAGATATTGACGGAAGATAATGTGGATAGTGTTCAAGGATTTGATGGGTTATCTTTATCTCAACAACATCCAATATCTGAAGACGTATTTGCGAAACTTCAACGTTTCGGGATTAAACATATTGCGCAACGTAGTGCTGGGTTTGATACGTATGATTTAAATTTAGCTACACAATACGGCATCATTATATCTAATGTTCCATCTTATTCACCAAGTTCCATTGCAGAGTTTGCCGTGACACAAGCAATTAATATTGTTAGAAATCAAAATGACATTCAACGTAAACTTCAAGCATATGATTTTAGATGGGAACCTTCAATCTTGTCACGTTCAATCAGTGATTTAACTGTTGCAGTTATCGGAACTGGACGTATTGGTTCCATTGCAGCAAGAATCTTTGCCAAAGGGTATGGTAGTCGTGTTGTTGCCTATGATCCATTTCCAAATGAGCAAGTTGCACAGTATGTTACGTATAAAGAAACATTAGAAGACGCATTGCAGGATGCTGATATTGTCACAGTTCATATTCCAGCAACAAAATATAATCCGCATCTTTTTAATGAAGCATTATTTTCTAAATTTAAAAAAGGCGCTGTATTTGTCAACGCGGCTAGGGGATCAATTGTAGATACACGAGCATTGCTAGATGCCATTGATTGCGGACACATTAAAGGTGCTGCGTTAGATACATATGAGCATGAACGTGGATTATTCCCTGGAGATTATCGTGATAAAGTAATTAATGACGATTTATTAGATGAATTAATTGCTAGAGAAGATATCTGGTTAACACCGCATATCGCGTTTTATACTGATGCGGCAGTTAAGAACTTGATTGTGGATGCACTCGATGCAGTCCTTGACGTGTTGAATACAGGGACGACGCAATTAAGAGTGAATTAAAAAAGGAGTTAGACGTGGCACACTGAATGTTTTGTAACCCCAGCTTGATTAGCTTGTAGCATTTCATTCAGAAATACGTTTTGCAGGGGTTTGCCACGCCTAACTTCTTCTATTTCACTTTTCGAATTCGCCTAAATCCTAAGCGCTTTTGTCCGGACCTTATTGACGGCCTACCAAAAGCAGGATTTTTGTCGAAAAACTCAAAGCTCGACAAAACTTGAGAAGCAGTTTTGCTCACTTTTCGAATTCGCCTAAATCCTAAGCGCTTTTGTTCGGACCTTATTTTACATCGTAGCCTTGATCTTCAATGGCTTCTTTCATTTGTTCAACTGATACTCTGTCTTCGTCATAATCGACGCGAACTTGATGTTTGTCTAAGTCTACTTCAGCTGAAGTAACACCATTTAATTTAGCTAGTGCTGATTCCACTGCGTTTCTGCAGTGGTCGCAACTCATACCTTCAACATTCATTACTTTATTAATCATAATGATCACCTCCGACGTTCTTAATAGTATATACCCATATTTTACTCCTTTTTAATAAACAAAGAAATAAAATAGAAATGCTTCAAAATTATAGTTTCATTCGTCTTAGTCGTAAAGCGTTACTTACAACACTAACTGAACTTAAGGCCATTGCAGCGCCAGCTATCCATGGTGCAAGTAATCCCATTGCTGCAATAGGGATGCCTGCAATGTTATATCCAAATGCCCAGAATAAATTTTGTTTAATGTTGCGAATGGTCTTATGACTCGCGTGGATGGCTTTAGGTACTAACTGAATATCGCCTCCTAGAATGGTGATATCTGCAGCTTCTATCGCTACTTCAGTGCCCGTTCCCATTGCAATACCAATATCTGCTTTAACCAGTGCAGGGGCATCATTGATACCGTCACCTACCATAGCAACGTTATGCTGCTGCTCTTGTAACTGCGTGATATGTTGTGCCTTATCTTGTGGTAGAACTTCGGCAATGACTTGGTCAATACCAACTTCATTGGCAATTGCACGTGCAGTTCGTTCATTATCACCAGTTAGCATAACCGTTTTAATATGCATAGCTGATAGTTGTTGGATGGCGTTTTTGGCGGAAGGTTTAACTGTATCTGCAACAGCAATCATGCCCTTAAGTTTACCACCATATGCAATTAACATTACGGTCTGACCATCAGCTTCCATATGTGTCATCTTCTGTTTCATCGTATCTATGTTGATGTGATGTGCGAGCATCAATTTTTTGTTGCCGACAAGTAACTGAGTCCCATCGATCATCGCTTGTATACCGTGGCCTGGTAATGTTTGATAGTCAGTGACGTCTACCAATTGCACACGTTGTTGTTCAGCATAGTTAACAATTGCAGTAGCTAAAGGGTGTTCAGAGTTCTTTTCAGCGGAGGCCACTAAAGATAGTGTATCTTCATCCCCATCTAAATAAGTAACTTCTGGTTTACCATGAGTCAATGTGCCTGTTTTATCGAACACAACCGTATCAACTTGATGTGTGCGTTCGACATACTCGCCACCTTTGAATAAAATACCATTTTCAGCAGCGCGACCTGTACCAACCATGATAGACGTTGGTGTCGCCAATCCAAGCGCGCATGGACAAGCAATAACTAAAACTGATATCGCAGCAACGAGTGCATCCTCAAATTGACCAGGATGAACGATGGTAATCCAAATGAGGAAAGTTAATAATGCGATAGCAATTACAATTGGCACGAAATAGCCAGATATGATATCAGCTAAACGTTGAATAGGTGCTTTAGAACTTTGAGCTTCTTCAACGACTTTAATAATGTTAGAAAGGGCAGTATCCTTTCCAACTTTAGTGGCTTTAATTGTAATTACACCATTTGTATTTATCGTTGAACCGATTACTGCATCATCAACCTGCTTATCAACGGGCATGGATTCACCAGTCAACATTGACTCATCTATAGCGGTTTCACCTTTGATGATTTGACCATCAACCGGTATCTTTTCACCTGGTTTAATTAACAAGATATCATTCACATTAACTTGATTCAGAGGTACCATTTGTTCGATGCCATTGTCATCAATGAGGCGTGCCTCTTTTGCCTGTAAATTCAGTAATTCACTTAATGCATGTGTTGTTTGCGATTTAGCGCGTGCCTCTAAGTATTTTCCGAAAAGAATTAACGTGATCAGCACAGCACTTGTCTCAAAATATAGGTGAGGCATATGTGTCGAACCGGCTAACCATTTGATCATTTCATAAATACTGTAAAAGTAAGCAGCGCTAGTGCCTAATGCGACAAGCACATCCATGTTAGCGCCACCGTTGCGCAAGTTCTTATAAGCGCCAACATAGAATTGCCAACCAATGATGAATTGGATAGGTGTTGCAAGTATAAATTGGAACCAAGGATTCATTAAGATATCTGGTAAATGCATATTAAAGAGATGAACGAACATTGTCATGAGTAACGGTAATGCCAGAATCGCTGAGATGATTAATTTGTTTCGCTTATGTTTCAATGCGCGTTGTTTGCGTGTAGCTTGATCTTCTTCAGTTTGTTTAGGTTGTGCATCATAACCTAGCTTTCTAATACGTTCTATTAAAGTATCTAAATCGGTTTGACCGGGATAGTAAGCTACCGTGGCTTGCTCAGTCGTTAAATTGACAGATGCTTGTTTGACACCTGTAGTTTTATTTAATACTTTTTCAATACGATTTGAACAAGCAGCACAGGTCATACCACTTATATCTAATTCAGCTTTATCTATGACTACATCATAGCCAAGCTTTTGAACGGTCGAAACGAAGTCATTGATTTCATAGTCATTTGAATCATATTCGATTGTCGCCTTTTCAGTCGTTAAATTAACCTGTGCGTTAACATTATCCATTTTGTTTAATCGCTTTTCGATACGGTTAGAACAGGCGGCACAAGTCATACCGGTAATATTCAATGTAGTATGTTGTTTATTGCTCATTAGGACACCTCCATTACAATTCATACATAATATACCCCCTTAGGGTATTCAAGTCAATGCTTCTGTTCTGCTTTTGAATAAAAAAGTGCCCTCCAAAGTGTTCATTTTTCAATGTCTACTTTGAAGGACACATATCAAGTCTATATCTTAGACTACAAGTGTATATGAGCAGTCGTGGACTGAATTCAACATGCACTTGAATGTCTTCTTATTGCCAAAATATCATTCTATTGTGTCGATGATATCGTTATTTTAGAAAAAATCAGATGGTTTAAAATGGTCTAAATTTAAATCTTTATAGTTATTAAAATCAAAATTGGATATATTTTGAACTAATTCGCCATTTTTAGCTTGATTGTAATAATAGTTCGCTTCGTTCATTACATCATGATCTTGGAAGGTCTTTACAATACCAAGTATGATTAGTAATGCAATAATACCTTTAAATAAACCTCGCATAGCGTCGCACTCCTTTATCTGTATGTTCTCGTTAGTGGCTTAAGTTATATCTTTAATAGAAGTTTAATTTAATTATATAAGGTTTCGTACTAAAATGCATGAGACCAAGGAACTGACTTCTCATCATTCTAAAGTTGTAATGAAATGGGACGTTGATAAACAGATAATCACTTTGTTTCAAATGCGACATTAGTGGGAACGGTTAAGTAAATGGATAAGGAGTGGTAACGAATGAATTTATTAGAATTTCATAAGCAAATTAAAGGCTATACTCAAGATCATCAACCAGGTACTGAGAAAGATATGAATCCTAGACCAATTTCAGAGCTAGATGACTATAAAGCAGCAGGTAAACTGCAAGGTAAAGTTGCATTAATTACTGGTGGTGACTCAGGTATTGGTCGTTCTGTTGCGATATTATTTGCTAAAGAAGGCGCGGATGTAGCAATTGGTTATTACGATGAGCATGAAGATGCTGAGGAAACCGTTCAACGTTTGAAAGACATCGGTGTTAAAGCTAAAGCGTATGCACATGATTTAAAAGATGCACAGCAATCTAAAGATTTAGTGCAACAAGTGGTTCAAGACTTTGGCGGATTAAATATTCTAGTAAATAACGGTGCTGTTCAATATCCACAAGACCATTTTATGGACATAACGCCGGAACAATTTAAAGAGACATTCGAAACTAATATATTTGGTATGTTCTTCTTATCACAAGCGGCCGTTCCATATTTAAGAGATGACGATACGATTATAAACACAACAAGTGTAACAGCATATCGTGGTTCAGGTCATTTAATTGATTACGCTTCAACTAAAGGCGCGATTGTTTCATTTACACGATCATTAGCTACAACACTAATGGAGAAAAATATACGCGTCAATGGTGTAGCGCCAGGACCGATTTATACACCATTAATTCCAGCTACCTTTGATGAAGACAAAGTGGAAAATCAAGGTGGCAATACGCCAATGGGGAGACGTGGACAACCTGCAGAACTTGCGCCAGCCTATGTGTTCCTTGCAACAAATGCAGATAGCTCATATATCACAGGCCAAATTATTCATGTTAATGGTGGCGACTATATTACAACGTAAATGGAAGTTTTATCATATTTAATGTCTAGGATGTCATGGTTATGGTCTGGGACATATATAATCTAATAATGCTATTTTGGAAATTCGCCATGGCTGACTGAACTGAAAAGACACTTAAGCCATGCATTTCACAGTTCTAGCTGGGCCCCAGCAAAGAGAATGTCACCAAGAAATACTACAAGCAAAGCAAGCTGGGAGTGGGGCCCCAGCAAAGAGAATGTCATTTAAGAAATACTACAAGCAAAGCAAGCTGGGAGTGGGGCCCCAGCAAAGAGAATGTCATTAAGAAATACTACAAGCAAAGCAAGCTGGGGTTGGCGACGTTTTTAAAAAGAATGTTGTCTCACTCCCGGCTTTTTGGTTGTTAGACATAAAGTCTGCATTTCTTTAATGGAAAGGGAATTTCAGTGCAAAAGCATCTTGATTCGTTTAAACTTTATGATAATAATTGAAAGAAGGTGAGTGAGTACGATGACAGAGAAAGATAAAATGTTAGCACATCAATGGTATGATGCGAATTTTGATAATGATTTAGAAGCAGAACGTATACGAGCTAAAGATTTATGTTATGACTTTAATCACACACGCCCAAGTGATGATAGCAAACGACAAGCAATCTTAACTGAATTATTTGGTGCCCAATTAGAGCATATTACAATTAATAGTCCCTTCGATACAGATTATGGGTGGAATGTTAAATTAGGTAAGAACATCTTTGTTAATAGTAATTGTTACTTCATGGATGGAGGTGGCATCACGATTGGTAATGATGTATTTATAGGTCCGTCTTGTGGTTTCTATACTGCCCATCATCCATTAACGCCTAAAGAACGTAATGCAGGTTTAGAGTTGGCCCAGCCTATCACAATTGGGAATAACATTTGGTTTGGTGGCAATGTTGTAGTTACACCTGGTGTAACGATTGGTGATGGCTCAGTTATTGCAGCAGGAAGTGTAGTGACAAAAGATGTACCACCGAATAGCCTAGTTGCGGGCATGCCTGCTAAAGTAATAAGAGAAATTGATGAAAGAGATGCCCCTAAATAGTCATGGCATCAATCAGGTATAGATAACCTTTGAGTCGTCCAGTGGCTCAAAGGTTTTTCTATCTAAAAAAATAATATACAAAACGCATTATTTTAATAATATATAATATAAATAAATGATATAATATGTTTAGACTGTATATTGGCGTTCATCTCCATACATACTTAAGAATCAAAATGTAATTCAACACATTCATTTTATGACATCAACTTAAGAGAATGAAATACAACTTAGAAAGGAAAATGAATATGGCACTGAAGACATTTTTACAAAATCAAAGTCGTCGTAAATTTAAATTTATAACGACGCCTTTACAAAGAAGAAATAACTCAGCTTATACACGTAAAATAATGCGTTATGCGCACAATTATGAAGCGAATAAAGTTAAACAACACGATATTCTATATCAAGTAAGAGATGGGAAGAGTATTACAGATAGTCCATATGCTATCTTTAAACGTTTGATTCATCATCCCAAATATCGTAAATATACGCATAAATGGGTCGTCGACACTACCGAAACGTTAGAATTTTATAAAAAGAAATTTGAGAAATATAAAAATATTGAATTCGTGATTAAAGAATCTCCAGAGTATTTAAGGGCACTAACCGAATGTAAGTATCTAATTAACAACTCAACGTTTCCAGCCTATTTCATTAAAAAGCCTGATCAAATTTATGTGAACACATGGCATGGTACGCCACTCAAATATATGGGTCTAGATCTTGAAAATGGCTTACGTGGTTCGCAAAATATTATTAAAAACTTTTTATCGAGTGATTATATCATAAGTCCTAATCGCCATACGTCAGACATTTTTGAAAGGGCATTTAGATTGGACAATATTTATGGTGGGCAAATTTTAGAAATTGGGTATCCAAGAATCGATCTTACATTGAATAGTGATTCAAAAATGCTTATTAATGAATTAAGATCATACATTGATATTACTGATGAGAAAGTATTGTTATATTGTCCTACTTGGAGAGGGGATGATGTCAACACGCCTGAGGAAAGTTTAAATCATATTGTCGAAGAAGTTGAAAAATTAAAACATCATCTCGATTATCAAGTATTAGTAAGGTACATCCATTTATTTATAAAAAAGCAATTAAAAATGAAGCACTAAAACCTTATCTTATTCCGGATTATTTTGATACAAATGAAATATTAACATTTGTTGATTTAATGATAACGGATTATTCAAGTATCTTCTTTGATTATTTAGTCACAAATAAACCCATTGTCTTTTATACACCTGACTACGAAGCATATCAATTTGAAAGAGGAATGTATATCAATGCTCAGGATTTACCGGGACCGGTTGTGCATACCATTGATGATGTTGTGCAAGCGATACAACAAAAAACATATCAATTAAGTAAGGTGCAACATAACTATCAAACGTTCAAAAATACGTATGCGTATCTAGATGATGGAAATGTTACTGACAAGGTGATTGAGCGCGTATTCACCTCAAAACATAAACGTAAAAAGAAAAAGAAATGTGCTAAAAAACGACTATTAATTTATCCTGGTGGGATGAAAAATAATGGTATTACCTCTTCTGTTATCAATTTATTAGAGAATATTGACTACAATCAATATGACGTTACGCTATTTACGAATCGAAGTAATAATGAAGAAATCTTGAATAACCTGAATAATGTTAACCAAAATGTAAGAATTATTTTAAGAGTTGGTCCATTAGCAGCGTCGTTAAAAGAGACGTATAAAGTAGACTTCGTCAGACAACGAGGGCTAATAAGTGCATTAGAACGTTTCTTATATCCAAAACATGTATATGAACGTGAGATGCGTAAAATATTAGGTGAAAGTCAATTTGATTATGCGATAGATTTCAGTGGGTATTCTATGTTTTGGGCGAATCTTATTTTAGCTACGACTGCTAAACGTAAATTGGTCTACCTTCATAGTGATATCAAAGCGGACATGGAGAAAATCGTCAACGGTGTGAAACCGCATTATCAAAATTTAAAAGGTTTGATCACATTGTATGATCAATTTGATAAACTGGTATGTGTTTCTGATGCATCAAAAGAACAAAATATGCACAATATTGCTAAAAAAGCATTAAATAAGAAATTTGTAGCGTCAAGAAACACGATTAATTTAAGTAAAATATCGCAATCCATGTTAGATAATGCTGACCAATTTGAGAAAAATAATGTACCGGTGCTCGTCGGTGTGAATAAAGGGAAAGTGACGTCGGTACCTTTTAAAGAGGATGATTTTAAAATTGTGTCGGTTGGCCGTTTATCACCTGAAAAAGGGTTTGATTTATTAATTGAAGCGGTTGGCAAGGTTATCGTGCATTATCCTAATACGAAATTATATATTATGGGAGAAGGTCCATTAAGACATAAATTAGAACAACAAATTCGTAAGTTGAAGTTAGAACAACATGTCTTTTTATTAGGACAACGAAAAAATCCATTCTATATTATGAAACAAGCGGATGTTTTATCGTTAACGTCTTATTATGAAGGCCAATCAATGGTTCTACTTGAAGCACTATCACTTGGTATGAATGTATTGGCATCGGATATCATTGCGAATCGTTATGTATTAAACAATGGTAAGTATGGGATGTTAGTGAGTCATGATGTCAATGATATTAAGCACGGCTTAGAGCGTTTTATCAAACATCAAACACCCAATTATGAGACGTTTAACGCTCAAGAATACAATCAATTAGCGATAGAAGAGTTCTATAACCTTCTAAAATAATCAGTAAATACAATATCTATTGAACTTAAAAATTCCTAATCCTAAAAGCATTTGAATGTGTAACAATCATGATTGGGATAAAGTAAGTAATAATTTCATGGGGTTAATAGAACGATAAGAAGGGAGTGGGACGACGAATTCAAAAGAATTCTGTCCCACTCCCTACAAATATATTGACAGTAGTTGACTGAATTAAAAGGGCATTTGCAACAAGATGCTTTTAATTTATCTGAGTCGATGCTTTTATAATTTTACTTTATGTTCTTTGTTATATGCCAAATAAGATTGAATGCCTTTAGCTATATCATATTGAGGATGATAACCCAATGATTCAAGTGGTGTAATGTCAGCACAAGAATGTTTAATATCTCCAAGTCTTGGTGCTTTAAATTGGTATGGGATACTGTAATTGAAGCCCTTTTCAAACGCTTTAAAAACTGCTTTCAGATTTGTTTGTATGCCCGTACCTACATTGAATATTGAACCACTTGTTGCTGGAGTATTCAGCACAAGCCACATAGCGGCAATTAAATCATCAATGTAAACAAAATCACGAGTTTGTTCACCATCACCATAGTAAGTAAATTCAGTCTGATGCGTAAATTTATGATTCATTATTGAGATGACACCTGAATAATCCGAGTTAGGATTTTGTCTTGGACCATAAACATTAAAGAATCTGAGACAAGCGCAAGGCATATCATATAAATGATGATAAATCTTAGCATACTGCTCTCCAGCGTATTTCTGTATTGCATATGGAGATAATGGCGATGGTTTTGAGTGAGAAACGGATTTAGGTAAACTTGGTAGATCACCGTAAATGGCTGCCGATGAGGCAAATATGAATTTTTTAATTTGCTTATCGTACGTTCGAATGGTTTCTAGAAGATGAACTGTGGCATCAATATTAATTTGATTAGATAAAGATGGCTTCTCAATTGTTTCAACAACACTCACCATGGCTGCTAAATGAATAACATAATCAAATTGCTCTTGACGTATTAATTGCGTTACAAACTCAAAATCGGTGATATCCTTAACGTAAATATGTTCTTTATTAACAAAGGGAATATTATGTAAGTATCCTGAACTTAAATTATCGATAACATGTACCTCGATATTTTGCTTAACAAAATGTTCGGCTACATGTGAGCCAATAAATCCTGCTCCGCCTGTAATTAATGCTTTCATTTGTGTACTTCCTTTTCTTGATGTCGTTAATTTGTGTAAATTTATTATACTTTATTTTTATAAAAATATAAAATTATAATAATATCGTTCGCATGTGTTTTTGAGTGAAACACCACATCTGACTAATAATTAAAACTTTTCAGATAATATGTATGTAAGCGATTGCAAAAATAACCCGAAGCATAGTAGAATGAAATTAATGATACAAATTATCATTTTAAGTAAGTCAATGTTTTACTGATTTTTATAATTCTTACAAATACATAGGGGGTAATTAAGAATGGTAGTACCTTTCAAAAATGAACCTGGGATTGATTTTTCAGTACAAGAAAATGTAGAAAGATTTCAAAAAACGTTAGAACAAGTTAAAAGTGAATTTGGTCAAACACTTCCAATTGTGATTGACGGTGAGCACATTACTAAAGATGATACATTTGATTCAATTAATCCAGCTAATACATCGGAATTAATTGCTAAAGTATCTAAAGCAACTAAGGAAGATGTTGATAAAGCATTTGAATCTTCAAATAAAGCATATAAAGCGTGGCGTCAATGGTCACATAAAGATCGTGCAGAATTATTATTACGTGTAGCAGCAATTATTCGTCGTCGTAAAGAAGAAATTTCTGCGGTTATGGTATACGAAGCAGGTAAACCTTGGGATGAAGCAGTAGGCGATGCGGCTGAAGGTATCGACTTTATCGAATACTATGCACGTTCAATGATGGAATTAGCAGATGGTAAACCGGTATTAGACCGTGAAGGGGAACATAACAAGTACTTCTATAAATCAATTGGTACAGGTGTAACGATTCCACCTTGGAACTTCCCATTTGCGATCATGGCTGGTACAACATTAGCACCAGTAGTAGCTGGTAATACAGTTCTATTGAAACCTGCTGAAGATACAGTATTAACTGCGTATAAATTAATTGAAATTTTAGAAGAAGCAGGTCTTCCTAAAGGTGTTGTCAACTTTGTACCTGGTGATCCTAAAGAAATTGGTGACTATTTAGTTGATTCTGTGCATACACACTTTGTTACGTTCACAGGTTCTCGTGCAACTGGTACACGTATTTATGAACGTAGTGCAGTGGTTCAAGAAGGCCAAACATTCTTAAAACGTGTTATTGCAGAAATGGGCGGTAAAGATGCGATTGTCGTTGATGAAAATATTGATACGGATTTAGCTGCAGAGTCAATCGTAACGTCAGCATTTGGCTTCTCTGGCCAAAAATGCTCAGCATGTTCACGTGCTATCGTACACAGTTCAGTTTATGATGAAGTCTTAGAAAAAGCAGTAGCATTAACAAAAGAATTAACAGTTGGCAATACTGTAGATAATACATTTATGGGTCCTGTAATTAATAAAAAACAATTCGACAAAATTAAAAAATATATCGAAATTGGTGGTAAAGAAGGTAAAATTGAAATTGGCGGCGAAGCTGATGATTCAACAGGTTACTTCATTAAACCAACCATTATTTCAGGATTAAAATCATCTGACCAAGTAATGCAAGAAGAAATCTTTGGTCCGGTGGTTGGCTTTACTAAATTTGATAATTTCGAAGAAGCAATTGAAATTGCGAATGATACAGACTATGGTTTAACAGGTGCAGTGATTACGAATAATCGTGAGAACTGGATTAAAGCAGTGAATGAATTCGATGTAGGTAACTTATACCTTAACCGTGGATGTACTGCAGCAGTTGTAGGTTATCATCCATTTGGTGGCTTCAAAATGTCTGGTACAGATGCCAAAACAGGTAGTCCAGACTACTTATTAAACTTCTTAGAACAAAAAGTCGTTTCAGAAATGTTCTAAGATCAAAAAACATTTTATAAATATAAAGCTGGGAGTGGGACGATGAATTTAAAAAGAATTCAGTCCCACTCCCTTATATTATAGATTCTATTACAGCGCATTGTTAATGAAATAAAACAGAAAATGATGTGGATTATGAATTAAGTTGTGTGTAATCTTGCCCGTGTAACATCCATCGTACGCCATATTTATCAGTGAAGGCACCCATTTTTCCACCCCAGAATTGTTCTTTAAGCGGCATTTCGATGTTTACAGAGTCGTGATTTTTAATTTTATCGTAAAATTGTTGAACTTTATCTGAATCGTTATGATCATTGACATCGAAATCGATAAGCAGTGAAATACCATTATTAATATTCTCTACACGTCCAAATGAATCGGAACATAAGATTTTGACGCCTAATACTTCGAATTCTGCGTGCATAGTAGCGTCCGCAGCTTGTTCTTTCGTCATGCCAAATTGTTCTGCTTGTGCTTCGCTAATGTCTAATCTTTTAACGTTTGTAGCGCCAAAGACGTCCTCGTAATAGGATATTGCCTCTTTTGCATTTTCGAATGCTAAATATGGAAATAATTCAGTCATGATTTAACCCCTTTTTATTAGTTTATAACCAATGCCATTATATATTGATTTATAATAAATAGCGATTAATACCTATTGACGACTATAAAAAAACATGAAGAAGTAGCTTTGATGCCTACTTCCTCATGTTGATTTAATCGTGTGCTTTGACATTGATAAGTTTATGAAAAATTTGGTCCATTTGCTTAGGTTTGATTTCTACATTTTCATCCTTTTTCCAATCCATAAATGCATTTAGCACGGAACCGAAGACATAGAATACTAAACTCTTAGGAACGACACCGTCAACAGTAATGCGATGCATGTTTGCTTTGAAGTCGTTCTGCATGATTTCAATCAAATAGTTATTGCGCGCTTCATAAAATGCTTTATCATTGAATTGTTTATGTTCAATTCTAGATATTTCTTCTTTATTAAATGTATTGGCTAGTGTTTGAAAAGGATTATTCAAACGTTCTTTAATGTCAGTCGCAAAATAATCATCATGTGTTAATTTCAATAGCTGATTTAATAATTCGAATTTATCATAAAAGTGTTTGTAAAACGTCGTGCGATGCACACCAGCATTTTTGCAAATCATATTTACCGTTATAGTTGAAAATGCTTCTTCTTCTAGCAACGAATATAGACTATCTGTTAATGCTTTTTTGGTCTTAATTACCCGTAAGTCTTTATCATTCAAAATTGTTCTCCCCTAACATCTATAGAAGAATCTAATCATTTTATAGAAACATAATATCTAATTATAGATTATATAAATACATAAATAAACATGTATTTACATTAAAGATGTAAATAACGTATAAAAATTAAACTGATATGAAAATTCTGAAATATCGTGTACGATGATTTAGACGATGCGTTTCAAAGCATTGTGAAAGGGTATATGTTATGCAAATAGAAACATTGCTTAACGAATGATATTAAACGAGTTCTGTATGGGAGGATTTTCAATTATGAAAGGCAGTAAACAATTAGATCAAATTAAAGAAGATAATAAGAAGCAACTTAAGAAATTATTTAAATATGATAAAGAGAGCGCGCTAACATTTAGTAAAGAAGACCGTGAAAAGGTTCAAGATAAATTTGGCGTTTATGTTATTTTTGATAAGAAAACGCCTATTTTCGTTGGACAAACTGGTGGTTACTCTACAGGTTATCAACTAATTACTAAGGATTTATTTAATAAATTAGGTCAATATAATTTAAAATCAGGTGTAGGGACGACTAAATTTAAAAAAGGCTTAGCTCAACAAAAAGGGGTTAATGTAGACGATATAAAATCAATTACAGCTGAAGATTACAATTTGAAATTCCAATATGTCAATGTTAAAAATGAACCAGCATTTATTAACGTTTTAGAAATTTTAGCCATTGAATATGCTAAAGACAAAGGTTATGAATTATATAATTTTAATCAAAACTAATGTGATTACTTTACACGTGTAATATGGTTGGGAATTAAGGTTAAGACATTAACGGATTTAAGCAATGTATTTAATGCGACTTTCTGTGTGTCTTAGCCTTTTGTTTTTATTTTCTGAAAAGTGGTATGGAAGAATAAAAGATATAAAAAGTAGGAGATACTATGGCAATCCGTGTCCACTATCAAGACCAAGCACATCGTTTTCATACTGCATGTACATTTTCAGCTATACCTGAAGATGCTAGACTTGTATGGGTTGATTTCGAAAATCCAACTCAAAATGATCAAGCAATACTGACGCAACGGTTCAGTATTGCTAAACACCACATAGAAGCGTCTGAATTTACAGTAACAAGACCTAAAATAAGTACCCATCCGCATAAACAACATTTATATCTCATACTCCATGCGATAAATCACAATGATTTTTCAGCAGAACCACTAAGTATAACTGTAAAGCATAATTGGATGATTACCGTACATAAATATCCCATGAAGGTTTTATCAGACATCATTTCGTCATTCAATACGTTGCCGAAAGAGATAACTGTAACTGAACTGGTAGCCGTCATGATTGATAGATTTACAGAGGAATATTTTAACTATGTCAATCGTGTGGAAGACATTGTCTTTTCTTTTGAAAATCAGAATGTAGATAAAGTTAATAACCGTAAATTAATGGATGATGTCTATCGCATTCGCTCTGAAATTATTAAATTAAAGCGTATATTGATCCCAATGGAACAACTACTAAATGAAATGATAGATGAAACATCATTAAACGTATCACACGAGTATCAGTTATTGATTAAGCATATTCATAGTAGGTTATTAAGGCAGAACGATACGTTAATGGCATGTGAACATATTACAGATGATATCAAAGATAATAATGAGTCTTATCGTTCTAATAGAATTAATGGCGTGATGAATGTGTTAACGATTATTTCATCCATATTCTTTCCATTATCATTTTTAACGGGATGGTATGGCATGAATTTCTCCTATATGCCTGAACTCAATTGGCATTATAGCTACTTTGTCTTTATCGCTATTTCGATCATAGTTGTTGTATCACTCATTACACTTTTTAAAAAGAAAGATTGGTTCTAACACAAATAAAGCGTGGGGAGTGGGACAGAATTCTTTTAAATTCGTCGTCCCACCCCAGCTTGCTTTGCTTGTAGAATTTCTTGATGAAATTCTCTTTGCTGGGGCCCCGCCCGAAAGGGTGACTAGAACTGAGAAAAGCTTGATTAAAGCGCCTTCTCAGTTCAGTCAGCTACTGCGAATTTGCAAAATAGCTTCATTATATTATTTTTGTCCCAGACTGCACTTTATTAATGATTATGTGTCTCTTCGGTAACGTGTTGACTATACTTTCGTTTGTAATATCTTGATAGTTTCATATCATGAACAAAAGAAATTACAGGTCTTGCAGTCATTTGAAGACTACCAATCACAAATAATATTGTGCCAGCAATCATAGTTTGATCACTAAAGAATAAAAAGCTTCCTATCAAGAATATAATGCCTAATACAATATCATTGATTTGATATAGGGCTTTGTAGAAGAATGAAATTTGTTTAGCATGATTATCTTCATTAAATCGGTTTGTATTGAAATGCAAATCAACATCATCTTTATTTAAACCAGCCACAGGTACACCCCCATTATTTAAGTATTGTTACATACTTCCCGTTGTACATTGGCATCAAACTTCGTCATAATGGTCAGAAAGGAGGGGTTTGATGGCGTATTCAATGCTTTACGAATCACCCGTGCAAAATTTAGAACTCATTAGTGATGGCAAGTCACTCACACATCTACTTTATAAATATCAGGACACGACAGTGACACATCCTACTAATCCGGAGCTAGATGTCTTCAAAAAAGCAGTTAAATGGTTAAATCAATATTTTGATGGACAGCGTCCGACTATTGATTTTTCGCTTAAACCAGAAGGTACTGAATTTCAAAAAAGCGTATGGCAGAAATTACAACACATAGAATATGGTCAATTAAAAACATATGGTGAGATTGCACATCTTGTAGGAGAAGAACGCGGTAAACCCAATATGTCTGCACAAGCAGTGGGTGGCGCAGTAGGTAGCAATCCTATTTCAATTATTATTCCATGTCACCGTGTAGTTGGAAAAGATGGTAGCTTAACAGGATATGGTGGCACAATTAATCATAAAATCAAACTACTCGAACTTGAACAAGTAGACATGACTCACCTGTATCGACCTAAACATTCAACCAAACCGTGATCATAGTGAATATAAATAAAAAGAGGCATAAGAGACACCTTGCTAAAAGTGCATGTCTCTTACGCCTCTTTACTATGAATGATGTTATTCAGGACGGTGATATTGACGAATATCATCTTGAATACGTTCTAAATAGTAAATAGATGTGTCGTCATTTGATTGTTCCGTATCATGATCGAATTCTAAATTATCGAAACGTTTAAAGAAACTTTCGTAGTCTTCAACTGAGACTTCATGACGATCATTCAATAATGCCTTATGTCCATCAATATCTAATTGCTTATCGTAACCCTCAACTAGAGTGGCACTAAAGAATTCTCCAACTGAACCTGAGCCATAGCTAAATAATCCAATTGTTTGACCACCTTTAAGTGATCGATTCTCTAATAATGAGATTAAGCTTAAATATAATGAACCTGTATAAATGTTACCTACATGACGATTGTAGTATACTGCATCTTCATAACTAGAAGTTAAACGTTCTTGTGTTGTTTCATCGGCATCATTAATAATAGAATCCAATGCTTTTTTACCCATTTTAGTAAATGGTACGTGGAAACATAATGATTCGAAGTCAGATAGTGATTTACCTTCACGACGCGCATATTCATTCCAACTTTCTTGGAACGATTTAATATAGGCATCTTTAGATAAAGCTCCTGCAACTAATGGGTATTGATGTCCAGTTGGTCTCCAGAAATCATAAACATCCTCTGTATATGCAACAGCGTCATCATTTAGGGCTAAAATACTAGGATTATGAGAAATTAACATAGCCACTGCGCCAGCACCTTGTGTTGGTTCACCACCAGATTGAATACCATAACGTGCTGTATCACTTGCGATGACAAGGACTTTTTCTTCAGGACGTTTCTCAATATAGTCTTTAGCTAATTGGATGGCAGGTGTTGCAGCATAGCAAGCTTCTTTCATTTCGAAGCAGCGTGCAAATGGCTGAATACCTAATAAATTGTGTATTTGAACTGCCGCAGCTTTGGCATTATCAATTGCAGATTCAGTCGCTACAATGACCATTCCAATATGTTTTTTATCATCATCTGTTATAATATCTTTAGCAGCATTAGCCCCCATAGATACAATATCTTGTGATACTGGACTGACTGCCATTTGGGTTTGACCAATCCCAATTAAAAATTTATTTGGATCAACTTGGCGAGCTTCTGCAAGCTTAGCCATGTCTACATAGTATTTAGGGACGTAAAAGTTAATTTTATCAATTCCTATACTCACGGGCACTACATCCTTTCATTATTCTAATTTTTATAATTCATATTA
Organism: Staphylococcus sp. GDY8P47P; assembly: GCF_016892225.1. Classification (NCBI taxonomy): domain Bacteria; kingdom Bacillati; phylum Bacillota; class Bacilli; order Caryophanales; family Staphylococcaceae; genus Staphylococcus; species Staphylococcus sp. GDY8P47P. The sequence goes on from NZ_JAFENV010000011.1 coordinate 116,968, forward strand.
ATAGTAGCTTTTTGTGACAATTTCATTTAAAATGCTCACTAATAGAAAGCGTTTTCATTCTAATAGTTAAATGTAATAACGCATGTCGTTTAATAGCGTAATATAATAAAATACGTGAAACCGCATGGTATAACATTGAGTTTGAGAAAACTTCTATCGGCTATTATTAATAATCATATTAATAGTTATTTTACCAAATTAAATAACTAAATTACAATTTATATATAAACTACATATAAGGAGATAAAGAATGAAAAAAATTGCTATAGTCAGTGCTAAAAGAACACCAATCGGTAGATATAAAGGGAAATTAAGAAATTATTCTGCAGTTGAATTAGGAACGACAGCTTTGAAAGGTGCCATCGAAGCTGCGAACATTGATCCTAATATCATACAACAAGTTATTTTTGGTAACGTATTACAAAGTGGCGTAGGACAAAACCCAGCACGCCAAATTGCGATCAAAGCCGGTGTACCTGATACAACACCAGCTATGACAATTAACGAAGTATGTGGTTCTGGGCTTAAAGCGATCATATTAGGGAAACAGTTAATTCAATTAGGCGAAGCGGATGTTGTTGCAGTCGGTGGGGTTGAAAGTATGACCAATGCCCCTCAATTAATTTTAAAAGAGGGTCAAGAACCTGTTGAAAGCTTTATGCACGATGGGTTAACAGATGCGTTTCATTATGTACCAATGGGCGTAACAGCTGAGAATATCGCTGAAAAATACGACATCACACGTGAAATGCAAGATGAATTTGCAAATCATTCACAAGCAAAAGCAGCAAAAGCGACTCAAGAAGGTAAATTTAACAATGAAATTATTAGCATGACAGACGCTGAAGGTGAAGAAATGACTTCAGATGAAGGTGTGCGTCCAAATAGTAGTGTTGAGAAACTTGCAACATTAAAGACAATATTTAAAGAAGATGGCACAGTCACAGGTGGTAATGCTTCAAGTATTAACGATGGCTCATCTGCGCTTATCTTGATGGAAGCATCGTATGCGAAAGCACACGGGTATGACATTCTTGGTATTGTTGGAGACTATGCTGAAGTAGGTTGCGATCCTCAATATATGGGCTATGCACCATTCTATGCTGTTGAGAAGTTACTGAATAAAACAGATAGTAAAATCGATGATGTCGATATTGTAGAGATGACTGAAGCATTTGCGGCACAAAGTATACCAGTTAAAGATAATTTGCATATTCCAGATGACAAGTTAAACATTTATGGTGGTGCGATTGCATTAGGACACCCAATTGGTGCAAGTGGTGCTAGACTTGTCACAACATTAGTGAATGCACTTGAACAAGAGAATAAACGCTCTGGTATTGCAACGGCATGTATCGGTGGCGGACTAGGCATCGCTTTAATGATCGATAAAGGGGAATAATAGTATGAAGCAATTAGATAAGTCGTTTCGACATTTATCTCGTGAAGATAAATTAAAACAACTCGTTGATTATGGTTGGCTAACAGATGACAACTATCATGTATTATTAAATAATCCATTAATTAATGAAGAGGTTGCGAATAGTTTAATCGAAAATGTAATAGGCCAAGGAACGTTGCCTGTAGGTTTATTACCTAAAATTATTGTTGATGACAAAGCATATGTTGTACCAATGATGGTTGAAGAACCTTCTGTTGTAGCTGCAGCAAGTTATGGTGCCAAATTAGTCAACAATACAGGTGGTTTTAAGACGGTTAAAAGTGAACGCTTAATGATTGGTCAAATCGTCTTTGATGATGTCAACGATACAGAGGCTTTAGCTCAAGACATTCAAGCATTAGAACCACAAATTAAGCAAATTGCAGCTGAAGCATATCCATCAATTATAGAACGTGGCGGTGGATATAGACGAATTGAAATCGATACGTTTCCAGAACATCAACTATTGTCATTGAAGGTTTTTGTTGATACTAAAGATGCAATGGGTGCCAATATGCTTAATACGATTTTAGAAGCTATTACAGCACATTTAAAGAATGAATTTCCAAATCGTGATGTGCTTATGAGTATTTTGTCTAACCATGCGACAGCCTCAGTCGTACGTGTACAAGGTGAAATTGATATTAATGATTTAAATAAAGGTGATCGTTCTGGAGAAGAAGTTGCACACCGCATGGAACGTGCCTCAGTATTAGCACAAGTTGATATCCACCGTGCAGCAACTCATAATAAAGGGGTAATGAATGGTATCCATGCAGTTGTCTTAGCAACAGGGAATGATACACGTGGTGCTGAAGCGAGCGCACATGCATATGCAAGTCGTGATGGGCAATATAGAGGTATCGCAACCTGGAAATATGATAAAGAACGTGGACGTTTAATTGGAACGATAGAAGTACCGATGACATTAGCTATTGTTGGTGGCGGTACAAAAGTGTTGCCAATTGCGAAAGCTTCACTCGAATTATTAAATGTTCAATCAGCACAAGAACTAGGTCAAGTTGTTGCTGCCGTGGGATTAGCGCAGAACTTTTCAGCGTGTCGAGCGTTAGTTTCTGAAGGTATCCAAAAAGGCCATATGAGCTTACAATACAAATCGTTAGCCATTGTTGTAGGCGCTAAAGGTGATGAAATCGCGCGTGTTGCCGAAGCATTAAAACAAGCGCCTAAAGCAAACACTGAGACAGCGCAACAAATTTTAGAAGATTTACGACAATAATGATATATAGAAAAGCCACTACGTATGACTTAAGGACTGTATTTAAGTACCTTACTCATGGTAGTGGCTTTTATTTATTCATTTAATGTCATGATTTCATTTAGTAGATGTAATTATAATTACGCGCTGACCATTTACTTAAGTAACGAGTACCGTAAGCATTTGATCTATTATAGTTATATTCAGAAACTTTAATACTTCCATTTTTATATACGGCTTCGACAACAGCAACATGACCATAATAACCTGCAGTAGATTGCATTACTGCGTAGCGTTTAGGTGTATGACCAGTTCTATAACCAGAGCGTTGTGCGTTGTAATACCAATTCTTAGCATTTCCCCAACGATTTGATACAGGTTTACCTAGTTGAGCACGACGTTGATATGCCCACCAAGTACATTGACCTTTCGTATAGTAATTATAAGAAGCGGCTTCAGATACGTGCGTGTGTTCAATCGTTTGATATGTAAAAGTTCCTGCGAACATGATTCCAGTAGCGAGTAAAAGACGTGAAAATAATTTTTTAAATTTCATTGTGTTCTCCTCAAAATATAAAAGAATTAAAAACTGTATTAATCATATTCGTTAAAAAGGTCTAATACAATATAAGAAACGAATTATACAAATAACTGTAATATATATGAAATATAACAGTGTAATTTGTAACTTATTTTACATTAAAGTAAATTTGCACAATTTCACACAGTAGCATAGTAATGTTTTAAAGTTCGAAAGACTTTTAATTTCAAATGCGAGGGTGGACAACGAATTGAATTAGAATTCTGTCCCACTCCCAAAAAAAGCGCCATAAAGGCGCTTAGTGAGATGATACGTCCATGATGTATAATAACAAGTTAGAAATCATACATTTGTGAATTGGTTAAAAACAGCCAATGCTCTTTTAACGATAGTCACGGGTATGTTTTCTGGACATGGATTATTTCGAAAATATGACAATACTTCTACTTGGCTCTTCACGTCTTTAGGGAAATTGCTATCTTGATTAATCCAATTTACCAATTCACCTAATGGTGTGTCATCACCAACAAAATTTTGCATAAATTCGTAAAAGCTCAATGCCTCACCTCTTTAATCAAATTGAGCCTATGTGATTATAACATTTTTTGAAAAGGAAACATATAGGGTCAAACATTGAAATTTAAATATCATAGTGCATGGAAACATATAGTTTTACTTTAAATATTTTTATTTTCTCAAAAATATTTCGTGTATAATGAAATTATAATAATGAACAAAGAGGGTGAGCATTTGGATATCAAACATATGAAATATTTTATGGAAGTGGTAAATCAAGGTGGTATGACAAATGCTTCAAAATCTTTATATATCGCTCAGCCAACGATTAGTAAAGCGATTAAAGATATTGAAAATGAATTAAAGATGACATTATTTGATCGTCAAAAACGCTATCTCGTACTCACGGATGCAGGTAAAATATTCTACAAAAAATGTGAAGAAATTATTGCCTTATATGATAATATTCCTTTTGAAATTAATGGACTATTGGGATTGGAAACAGGCCATATCAACATTGGAATGTCAGCAGTAATGGATATGCAACAATTTATTTATATTCTTGGTGAGTTCCATAAACTGTATCCTAACGTGACATACAATTTAAATGAGAGTGGCGGTAAATCGATAGAAACACGTCTGATCAATGACCAAATTGATATTGGTATTACAACTATTCCGATTGATGAAAATGTCTTTGATTATTTACCTTTATACAGTGAAGATTTAAGGTTGGTTGTAAGTAAAGAGCATGAACTTGCTACACGTGATTCAGTGACGATGGCTGAGTTGAAGAATGAAGATTTTATACTATTTAACGAAGATTTTTACCTCAATGATAAAATTATTGCTGCAGCTAAAAATGCAGGTTTTCTTCCAAATACAGTTTCGAATGTTTCGCAATGGAACTTTATTGAGTACTTATTGCTAGCACATTTAGGTGTTAGTATCTTACCAGAACATATTGCAAATATGCTCAAAGATAATATTAAAAGTATTAAAATTGAAGATACAGGTATGAGCTGGGAATTAGGTGCCATTTGGAAAAAAGATAAACTATTAAGTCATGCAACATCTAAATGGATAGGTTTTATGAGTGAGCGATTGAAATATGATTAAAATCATAGGTCTATACAATTATATAAACTAAAATAACGTCTTATATCATATGTTTTATTTAAGGGTTGGAATGTGTATTCGCATTCCAACTTTTTTATGTAATCAAAATGAAGGTTTGAATACATTTTTCACAATATAAACACATTATTTGAAACTACTAATGATAATCGTTAAAGCGATTACATAGAAAAAAACTATAGGTCGTATTTAAAATGAATATTTTTCTATTTTTGAACGTTGAATTAGAATAATGAATATAGGTTCAAAAATTACTGTAACAATTTCGACATATTTTAGTGGGAGGTCAGTCATCTTGAAAAAAATATTATTTATTTCAAAAGTTATCATACAAATTGCCATTATCATAGTCATTAGTTACTTAGGTAGTTTGTTGCAAACATTATTGCATATACCACTAGCTGGAAGTATCGTAGGCATGATATTGTTGTACATTTTACTTGAGTTGAAAGTGATACGCATGAATTGGATATCTGAAGGTGCAGAATTCCTATTAGCTACAATGGTGTTTTTCTTTATACCTTCCGTTGTAGGTATTATGGATATTGTGTCTGATATCACGAAGAGTTATATCATTTTCTTCTTATTAATTATTGTAGGTACAAGTTGCGTTGCACTTGCTTCTGGTTACATTGCTGAAAAGATGGTTAAACAACCTAACGTTAAGAGAGGTCATCAATAGTATGACACTTATTCAAGCAATCTTAATGATATTGTTAACCGTCGTTATGTATTTTGCTGCAAAAAAACTACAACAAAAATACGATAATCCATTTTTGAATCCAGCATTAGTTGGTTCAGTTGGTGTCATTATCGTATTATTGTTAACACATCAAAACTATCATGATTACATGACAGGTGGTAAGTGGATTAACCATCTATTAAATGCCACTGTTGTATGTTTAGCTTACCCACTATATAAGAATCGACATAAAATCATTGAAAATTTAAGTATTATCTTTACGAGCGTGATGGTTGGCGTAATACTTAATTTTGTGTTAGTGTTTACCTCGTTGAACTTATTGGGTTATGACGAGGAAACCATCGTAACAATATTACCACGTTCAATAACAGCTGCTGTTGGTATTGAAGTTTCACAAGAGTTAGGTGGTACGGATACGATAACAGTCTTATTCATCATCACTACAGGACTAATCGGTAGTATGATGGGATCAATGTTATTGAAAGTAGGTAATTTTAAGACCTCTATAGCGAGAGGTTTAACATATGGGAATGCATCACACGCGTTCGGTACCGCAAAAGCATTAGAACACGATATTGAATCCGGTGCATTCAGTTCAATTGGAATGATATTGACTGCTGTCATAAGTTCAATACTTATTCCAATCATGATTATTTTGTTCTACTAAAGGGAATATATACTTAGTACTCGTTGAAAAAGAGAAAGGGGCTATTGTAATAATGGCGAAGATAAAAGCAAACGAAGCATTAGTAAAAGCGTTAGAAGCATGGGATATTGACCACTTATATGGCATTCCTGGGGATTCAATTGACGCAGTAGTAGATAGTTTACGTACAGTTAGAGATTCATTTAAATTCTATCATGTGCGTCATGAAGAAGTAGCAAGTTTAGCTGCAGCTTCATACACTAAAATGACAGGAAAAATTGGGGTAGCATTAAGTATCGGTGGTCCTGGTATCGTTCACTTATTAAATGGTATGTACGATGCAAAAATGGATCGTGTTCCTCAATTAATTTTAGCAGGTCAAACAAACAGTACATTATTAGGTACAAAAGCATTCCAAGAAACAAACATTACAGATATGGTTTCAGATGTTTCTGTATACAACCACCAAATTAAAAAAGGTGACAACGTATTTGAAATTGTAAACGAAGCAATTCGTACTGCATACGAAAAACGTGGTGTCGCAGTAGTTGTATGTCCTAACGACTTATTAACTCAAAAAATTAAAGACACTACAAACCGTGCTATAGATACTACTAAACCTAAAGCGCCAACGCCAACACTACGTAGCATTAAAAAAGCTGCAAAATTAATCGATAAAAGTAAAAAACCAGTTATGATCGTTGGTGTAGGTGCACAAAATGCTAAAGATGAATTACGTGAATTTGTTGAAGCAGCTAAAATTCCAGTTATTCATACGTTACCAGCCAAAACAATCATTCCTGATGATCACCCATATAGCATTGGTAACTTAGGTAAAATCGGTACAAAAACATCTTATCAAACAATTCAAGATGCCGATTTATTAATCATGGCAGGAACAAACTATCCATACGTTGATTACCTACCTAAGAAAAATATTAAAGCTATTCAAATCGACACAAACCCAGATGTCATTGGTCATCGTTTCAGTGTCAACGTAGGTATCGTTGGTGACGCTAAACTTGCTTTCCACCAATTAACTGATAGCATTAAACACGTACCACAACGTGCATTCTTAGAAAAAACATTAGAACGTAAAGCTGTTTGGGATAAATGGATGGAACAAGACATGAATCAAGAAAGTACGCCAATCCGTCCAGAACGCTTAATGAAAGCTATTAGCAAATATAGTGATGACGATGCGGTATTCTCAATTGATGTAGGTACGTCTACAGTTTGGTCAACACGTTACCTAAACTTATCAGTTAATAATAAATTTATTATTTCTTCTTGGTTAGGTACAATGGGTTGCGGTCTACCAGGCGCAATTGCTTCTAAAATTGCATTCCCTAAACGCCAAGCAATTTCTATTAGTGGTGACGGTGCATTCCAAATGGTAATGCAAGACTTTGCAACTGCTGTTCAATATGACCTACCAGTGACAATTTTTGTTATGAATAACAAACAATTATCATTCATTAAATATGAACAACAAGCTGCTGGTGAATTAGAATATGCCATTGACTTCTCTGATATGGATCACGCTAAATTCGCAGAAGCTGCTGGTGGTAAAGGTTATGTCTTAAAAGACCCAAGCCGTATTGATGAAGTAGTAGAAGCAGCGTTAAATGAAAATGTACCAACTATTGTTGACGTACATGTTGATCCAAATGCTGCACCATTACCAGGTAAAATTGTGAACGAAGAAGCAATTAATTATGGTAAATGGGCTTACAGATCAATTACTGAAGATAAAAAATTAGACTTCGACGAAATTCCACCAATTTCAGTTGCTGCTAAACGTTTCTTATAATAAATATTCAGCGCTCTCATAACGCTTGAGACAAAATTGCCGACAAAACTTTGATTTTGTCGGCAATTTCTATTTAAAAAGTATTGAAACCGTTTTATCATAGGTATATAATATAAAGTAATTGAAAAAAAGAACTGCGTGTTACTATTAAATTAGGCATAAGCAATCAATGAGACTAAGGCATGGAATAGCCTTAGTAAAAATACATTTCATAATTTGGGTTACTTAGAGATGTATTTTTGAAAGTAGAAGAGAAATTAAAGGGACGAGTGTACATGATTTTAAATCACTGTATCGCTATGCATTTCTCAAACTTACTTTTCTTAGTATTGCTTATGTCTTTTTTTATGTTATCGTGTTCAAATTTTAGGTAGAAGGGAATAAGGATTATGTTTAAGAAATTTTTCGGTCAATTGCAACGTATCGGTAAAGCCTTAATGTTACCAGTTGCAATTTTACCAGCTGCCGGGATTTTATTAGCGTTCGGTAATGCGATGCACAATGAACAACTTGTTAGCATTGCACCGTGGCTAAAAATGGACGTCTTCGTGATGATTTCATCTGTTATGGAAGCGGCTGGACAAATTATATTTGATAACTTGCCATTGCTATTTGCAGTGGGTACAGCACTTGGATTAGCTGGTGGAGACGGTGTTGCCGCTTTAGCAGCTTTAGTAGGTTACTTAATTATGAATGCCACTATGGGTCAAATTATGCATATCACAATTGATGATATTTATAGTTACGCTAATGGCGCTAAAGAATTAAGTCAAGCTGATAAACTACCAGCATATGCCTTAATTTTAGGTGTTCCAACACTTCAAACGGGTGTGTTCGGCGGTATCATTATGGGGGCGCTTGCTGCTTGGTGTTATAACAAATACTACAATATTACATTGCCACCATTCTTGGGATTCTTTGCAGGTAAACGTTTCGTGCCAATCGTGACATCAGTAGTTGCAATCATCACAGGTATTGCATTATGTTTCGTTTGGCCACCAATTCAAGAAGGGTTAAATAGCTTATCAAACTTCTTATTGAATAAGAACTTAACATTAACAACATTTATCTTTGGTATTATTGAGCGTTCATTAATTCCATTCGGATTACATCATATTTTCTATGCGCCGTTCTGGTTCGAGTTCGGACAATATACAAACCATGCAGGTGAACTCGTTCGCGGTGACCAACGTATTTGGATGGCTCAATTGAAAGATGGCGTACCATTCACAGCAGGTGCATTTACTACTGGTAAATATCCATTTATGATGTTCGGTTTACCAGCTGCTGCATTAGCAATCTATAAAAATGCACGCCCTGAACGTAAAAAAGTAGTTGGTGGTTTAATGTTATCAGCTGCTTTAACATCATTCTTAACTGGTATTACAGAACCATTAGAATTCTCATTCTTATTCGTAGCACCATTATTATATGTTATTCATGTATTTTTAGCAGGATCATCATTCTTAATCATGCACTTACTTGATGTTAAGATTGGTATGACTTTCTCTGGTGGATTTATCGACTATATTCTTTATGGTTTATTAAACTGGGATCGTACGCATGCGTTATTAGTTATTCCAGTTGGTTTAGTCTATGCAGTTGTTTACTATTTCTTATTTAGCTTTGCAATTAAGAAATTCAATCTTAAAACGCCTGGCCGTGAAGATGAAGAACAAGAAATTCGTAACTCAAGTGTAGCAAGATTACCATTTGATGTATTAGACGCAATGGGCGGTAAAGAAAATATCAAACATTTAGATGCTTGTATCACACGTCTTCGTGTTGAAGTAAATGATAAATCTAAAGTCGATGTACAAGGTTTGAAAGCGTTAGGTGCTTCAGGTGTGCTTGAAGTAGGTAATAATATGCAAGCAATCTTCGGTCCGAAATCAGATCAAATTAAACATGATATGTCACTTATCATGAAAGGTGAAATCACTAAACCAAGTGAAACAACAGTTACTGAAGAAACATCAGATGAACCTATAAACGTGGAAGAAATTAAAGAGACAGAAATTTATGCACCAGGAACTGGACACATTATTCCATTATCAGAAGTACCTGATAAAGTATTCTCAGAAAAAATGATGGGTGACGGCGTTGGATTTGTACCTGAAAAAGGAGAAATCGTAGCACCATTTGATGGTACAGTTAAAACTATCTTCCCAACGAAACACGCAATCGGATTAGAATCTGAATCTGGTGTGGAAGTACTTATTCATATTGGTATTGATACAGTGAAATTAAACGGTGAAGGTTTCGAAAGTCTTGTAAATGCTGACGAATCAGTTACACAAGGTCAACCTTTAATGAAAATCAACTTAGCATACTTAAAAGAACATGCACCAAGTACAGTAACACCAATCATTATTACAAACTTGGGAGATAAAACATTAACAGTAGAAGATGTTGAATCAGTAGACCCAGGTAAAGCAATTATGAAAATTAAATAATCTTGAAAAAACCTCTTGTCAGAAATAATGACAGGAGGTTTTTTAATCGGGAAAATGAACTACCAAAGTTCCACAGCACTATAAAGTAATAAAGCTGTGATAACGATATTAATGATTTTATAATGTTGTTGATAGATTCGATTCATCACTTGGCCTAATAGACTCCAAACGATTGCACCAGCAATACCGATGACAATAAGTAAAATTGAGCGTCCAAAAGTAGAATTCCAAGCATCAGGTAATGTGAATGTTGTTAAACCAGTTAAAAAGTATAACATTGCTTTAACATTCGTAGCTTGAATGAGGATACCTTTAAGTACAGGACGATCTAATGCCTCTTTTACATTATCAGGCTTTGAAATCAATACATGATACGCAAGATATAATAAATAAAGCGTACCAACAATCTTCATAATGATAATAAAGCTATGGTTATGTTTTAGTGGCTCTGAAAATAATAAAGTAATTGCGAGTGTAAATAAAATACCTATGAAAACACCTAAATTAAAAGGTAAAGCGCTTATGAAGCCTTTACGTTGACCTTCGGACATCGCCATGATGGTGTTAGGTCCAGGTGTGAATGACATGGTAGTAATAAACAGTAAGTAAGAGAACAATGACCATCTATCCCCTCGAAAAGTTGAATAAATCCATTTTAACACCAATTGAAATAAAAAATGAGATTAAATTTAGATCATTCTGATAATTATAATTGGATTCTATGTAAAAAAGACCTTTAACCAATGACTATGCATTTTGAAATCAATGGTTAGAATGGTTAAAGGTCTTATAGAAATTAATAATATAAAGTGATGATTAAGGATTATTGTGTTATATCATTCTCGATAAGTAATTTAATCGCTTTATGATCTGTAGCGTTTCTAAACAAATCATAGGCATGTGCAATATCACTTAACTTACTATAATGTGTAACCAATTGTTCAGGTTGGATAATTTTACTTTTCAAAGCTTCTAACAGTTCTTCAGTTGTATTTGCAGACACAAGTCCTGTTGTTACGTTAATATTTTTAATCCATAATTTATCGATATCGAATTGAACCGGTAAACCGTGGACACCTACGTTAGCAATTGTGCCATCGACGCCAATTAATTTTTGACATAAATCGAATGTTTGCGGAATACCGACTGCTTCTATTGCTACGTCTACACCACGATGATTCAGTGATTTGACTTGCGCAATAGCTTCTTCCACATTGCTAGAATTAACAGTATGCGTTGCACCTAATTCTTTCGCAGTTTGTAAACGATTATCATCCAAATCAATCATAATGATTTTAGAAGGTGAGTAAAATTGTGCAGTTAATAATGCAGCTAATCCGACTGGTCCAGCTCCAACAATTGCAACGGTACTACCCGGTTTCACTTTCCCTTTTAATACACCAATTTCATATCCAGTAGGTAATATGTCGGATAACATGACTAATGCTTCGTCAGGTAAAGACTCTGGTGCATGATATAAAGAGTTATCTGCGAAAGGAACTTTAACATATTCGGCTTGTGTACCGTCAATTAAATGACCTAAAATCCAACCACCATCATTTTCACAATGCGCATAGATGCCTTTTTTACAGTAATAACATTTGCCACATGAAGAAATACAAGACACGATAACTTTGTCGCCAACTTTAAAATTGTTGACACTTGAACCAACAGATTCAACAATACCAATACCTTCATGACCTAATGTTGTATTTGCAGGCACTTCAGGTGTATCCCCTTTAATAATATGTAAATCCGTACCACAAATCGTCGTTTTGACCATTCTGATAATAGCATCTGTACTTTCAGTAACAACCGGCTTCTCTTTGTCAATGAGTTTTGCGACACCTGGCTTTTCATAAATATAAGCTTTCAAATGAATCATCCTCCTGTTAATTGTGAATTATTTCACAATAATTATAGCATGTTAATTTGATTATGTATTTAATAAAAATAATATATAATAAAATTGACATATATAAGTCTGCCATCATGAAATTTATAGTTAAAGTGGATGAAAAATGCATTTAATCGTCGTAAAATATAATTGAAAGATGATTTAAAGGAGAGTATATCTATGGAAAATGAAGGCTTATTAGTAGCTGAAAAAGAGATTGAAGTAAATAATTACGACATTGATGCGATGGGTATCGTGAGTAATATTGTATATATTCGCTGGTTTGAAGATCTACGTACAATATTCATTAATAACTACATGACCTTCTCAGAAATGATGAAGCAACATATATCGCCAATATTAATGAAAACAGAAATAGAATATAAAGTTCCGATAACGATACATGATAAGCCAGTAGGACGATGCTGGTTTGTTCAAGGTGGAAGAATGAAATGGGTATTTAAATTTGAAATTTCTTCCGGAGATAAAGTGCATTGTATTGGATATCAAACGGGTGGTTTCTTTGATTTAGAACGTCAAAGAATAACTAAGATGCCAGAAGTATTTCAAGATTTATTAAAATAAGTGAAAGTGTGGGTGAGAAAATGACGAAGCATTTGAGTACTATTGAAGCTTTTCATCAATTTATTAAAGACCATCAACTAGTAGTTGTTCATGTAATGCGAAATCATTGTTCGGTATGCCATGCGGTGTTACCTCAAATTGAGGATATTGTAGCTACTTATCCTCATGCAGAACTTGCCATTATAAACCAATCAGATATCGAAGCAATTGCAGGTGAGTTATCTATATTTACTGTGCCTGTAGATTTAATTTTTATGGATGGTAAAGAAATGCATCGTCAAGCACGTTTTATAGATATGCAACGTTTCGAACACCAATTGGATTTAATGTATGATAGCTGTTTTGGAACAGGGGATGGAACTTTGAATTCAAATTGAATTCTATCCCTATCCCATGTGTCCGTTATTTATTTACGCATACGTTGAATGATATCATCGGCACGTTGTTGATAGGTTGCTATCACTTGGGCTGATTGATGTAATTGTGCGTGTTCATCTTCGGATAAAGCGAATTCAAAGACTTTATCTGCTCCGTTACCGTTAATGATTGTTGGCACACCTATATAGACATCGGTCAGTCCATACTCGCCTTCTAAATAGCTTGACACATTCATGATGATCTGTTTATTGAATAGAATCGCCTCTACAATTCGAACTAAACTAAGCGATATGCCGAAATTGGTTGTGCCTTTTCGAACATAAATATCATAACAAACTTGCGTTGTCTGTTCTGCTATGGATGCTTTAAACGCTTCAATATTTGTATCAGATGGCAATAAATCTAGGATGGATTCACCTGCAATTTGAGCATGTGACCATACTGCGACTTGCGAATCTCCATGTTCGCCAATAATGGGCGCATATACTTGATTTGGTGCAACATTAAACGCGCGACTTAAGAAGAATTGAAAACGAGCCGTATCTAAAGAAGTACCTGACCCAATGATTTTATTTTTAGGGAAATTTGAGACGTGTTTAACGACATAGCTCATAATATCTACAGGATTAGAAGGTAATACAAAGTAACCATCAAAGCCACTATCGACAATACGTTGAACCATTGGAACAAAGATATCGACATTATCTTCTAATAATTTAAGTCGTGTTTCACCTTTAGCAAGTTTCGCACTTGCACAGATCACCACAATATCTGCATCTTTACAATCTTCGTACTGTCCTACATGCACATTAACGAAGTGATCACCAAATGGCGTAGCATGATTCAAATCCCATACATCCGCTTTCGCTTTATCCTCGTCAATATCAATAATTGCCAATTCGTCGACTAATCCTTTAGCTACAACTGCGTGGGCAAACGCAGAACCTACATAACCACTACCTATAAGAACAATTTTATGACGTGACATCAATGCTTGCCTCCTCTTTTAAATTGAAAATTCAGATAATTGATATAAGGATAGCACGTTTGACTTAAATTGAAAATATTGTTTGATATTCTTAGTGTTAATTACTAAATGATTTGGAATTTAAGGTTTATAATATATAAATGTATAGGAGGTCATCAAGACGATGAAAAAAAGTGTATTAACAGTAGCAACATCTGCGATATTAGGTACATTAGCATTTATTAAAGTAAAAGAAAAACGTAGTTATAAGAGTTATATAACTGAAAAGTATATACGAATGTCTGGTATGAAAAAAACATTTGAGAATGAGGCAGATGCTAAAAAAGCATTAGAAGAAACTAAAGCAATTACGGCCGGTAAATATGGTGGCACAAGTTATGAATTTAAACATGATGTTCGAACAAAAAGTTGGAATGGCTGTGTGACATATATTGTGAATGATCAATGTAATCATCAACAAAAAGTGGTGTTATATATTCATGGTGGTGCGTGGTTCCAAGATCCGCTAGAGAACCATTTTAATTTTATCGATGAACTTGCAGGACAACTTGATGCGAAGGTCATTATGCCAATTTATCCTAAAGTGCCTCATCGTGATTACCGCACGACATTTGAATTATTAAAGCTCATTTATGATAAACAGGTTGCCAAAGTTGAACATACAGATCAACTCATTATTATGGGAGACTCAGCAGGGGGACAAATCGCATTATCATTTGCAGAATATTTGAAAGCAGAAACGACGTTGCCTCAACCGGGTCATATCGTAATGCTATCACCAGTGTTAGATGGTACGATGCGCAATCCAGATGCTAAAACATATGAACGCATCGATCCTATGTTGGGGATAGAAGGTAGTCAATACTTCATCAAATTATGGGCAGGTGAATTACCAATTGAGGATTATAGAATTTCTCCGATTAATGGTGATTTAGAAGGATTAGGACGATTATCCATCTTCATCGGTACGAAAGAAACGTTATATCCAGATGCTTTAAAATTATCTAAAATGTTGAATGCGAAAGGCATTGAACATGATTTTATACCAGGGTATAATTTATTCCACATTTATCCGATTTTCCCATTACCAGAAAGACAGAAATTCTTTACACAACTTAAATCTATTATTCTATAAAAGAAAGCGCCTAGGACGAAATGATTCACCGCGTGGATAAATTAATGCATCGTAAATGCTATCCCACTTGTGTTAATCATGGTAAACGTCTTAGGCGTTTTTCATTGGTTATATCTCTTCAGGTTGTTTCTTAAGCGATAACATTAAAATTAAGATTAGAATTAATACAATGCCGACCACTTGTATCGATTGAAACGTAACATCAAGCCATAAGGCACTTGTTACAACTGCAATGACTGGTTCTATGGTACCTAATAATGTTGTCTCTTTAGGCGATAGGTATTTGAGACTATCGATAAATAAATAGAATGCTAAAGCAGTCCCAGCAATAATACCAAATATCAAATAAACGATTGTAGACGCACTCATAGTATTCAAACTAACATCCCAAATAGGTTGTTTAAAGTTCATGGCACAACCAGAAATGATCATTGCCCATCCAACGATTAAAATAGATGGAAACTTATCAAGCAAACCTGTGGCATAGATCGTGTAAAACGCAAGTGCTAAACCTGCGATAATGCCCCAGAATAAACTTGTAGGAGATACAACTAAATGAGAAATCGATCCATTTGTTAAAAGTAAAAATGTTCCAATTAATGTCATTGCAATGGCTAAAATATCAAATGGACGGAATACATCGAGACCACGTATAACGAACCAAATGATGATATACACAGGTGCAATGTATTGTAAAAGGGTAGCTACAGCAACATTACCAGTTGCGATCGATGCCATATAGGCGTATTGAACAAATAGCATACCGATTAAACTATAAATAAACAAACTAACGATTGTTCTAGGATTTCGAAAAACAATAAAAATAGATTGTTTAGGGCGTCGTATTTTATAAAGACTGAGTAAGAAGACGCCGCTGATTAATAGGCGTGCAGTGACATACCAATCAACATCTAAACCGCGTTGATTGAACAGTAGATCTGAAACCGTTCCGCCTAATCCCCACAAAGTAGCACCTATAATTGCAAATAACACACCTTTTAGTCTATGTTGTGTGTGAGTCATACAATGCACCTCCATCTGTATTTTGTTTTATTATAAATCTCATAATATAATGTTTATGAAATGGATAATACTCAAATAATGAGTAAAAGTATCAAAATATTGAGGTGATTACAGATGACGTCTGAAATGACTGTAAATGCAAATTTAGAAGAAAAGATTAATTATCCTGATCGTCGTTGGCCACATGTTATTTTACATACGACGCTAAATAAGACATTACTCGGCTATATACCGCTACATTGGCATTATGCATTACAATTTATGTATGTGACAGATGGGATAATTCAGGTGAAGTTAGCAGAAAATACACTAGTGATTCATGAGGGTGAAGGATTATTTATTAACTCCAACGTTGTACATGAAATTCATGATGTAGATGAAGGGGCGCGTTTTTATTGCTGGAATATTGGATTACCTAATGTTACAGAATATATTAACTTTACGTATGTTAGTCATATTGTAGATCAAGCGCAGTCTATTCCGTTTATTAAATTAAGTCCAAATGATGAAGAGAGCATCCATTTATTGAAACGGATTGAGAAAGTAGGGCAAATTTATATCGCTCAAAAAGGTTATTTTCAACTACAAATTCTTAGTGAATTTTATCAATGTTTAAATCACCTGTTAAATATCTTTGATCAGTATCAACAAGTCACTCAATATTTCTTTGATCCAAGAGTGAAGCAATGTATTCAATACTTACAAAGTCATTATTATAAAAAAGTTAAACTTAGCGAATTAAGTCGTATGGTTCATATGAGTGAGGCGGAAACAATCAAGTTATTTAAACGATTTGCAGGGGACACACCATTGAACTTTTTACAAAACTATCGCCTAGAGCAAAGTGCAAAGCAGCTGATGTATCATCATCGAAATGTGACTGAAGTAGCGATGGATTGTGGTTTTTCAACAACAAGTTATTTTATACAAAGTTTTAAACATAAATATTCGCTTACACCGAAGCAATTCCAAATCAAATATGCGAAACATTTAAAATAAAGTAGGTGCAATGTTCATCAATCAGATGAATGTGCGCCTACTTTTTCGGTATCTGTATTTAAAATTGTATCATTTGAATTTAAAGTCATTTCTTCTTTCGCAACATCATCACGCGTTGCAGATGCTTTGTTTAACTTTGTATCATCGATGCCTTCGTTAGAATCTTTAGTAACACTATTAATGTGTTGATGGTCTGTGTCTAAAACTGAATTACTCATATCGTTTCCTTGTAAGCTACCTACAAGAATAAATACTAAATAGCTTGAACAAACGAATAATACCATTGCTAAATAGATGCCAATTGCTATTTTCACAGGTTTAGTCAAAGGTTTACCCATCAGTATCCTCCTAAAGTTGTATCTTTATTTACCTTTAAAGTAACATCAGAATTTTAATCTAATGTAAATATGGCGTAAATATTTAATGATTTATCAGATAACACATAGTAAATATTAAATTTAGAAAAATATTTTTAAAATTAGTCTTTATTTGTAATTTTAAATTATTGAACATTTCTAAAAAAATTAATCTTTGTTAATATAATTTTACATTAGATTTACAATATTAAAACTGACTAAATACGTAAATGATAGCATACCCTTATTAGAAGTAATAATTCGTTTAAGGTGTTCATGATAGAAAAGACGTTTTATTAATTAACAACTTCTATAGAAAGTGTTGAAACATCACTTTTGATATACATATTAACGCAATACGTGTTTAGACAACTTAATATTAAAAACAATCAAAGAGAGGGACTATACTGTGATTCTCATTATAATTTGTATCGCATTGATTTTATGGCTCGGTATTAAAGAGAAAAAGCGTCATACAAATCGACTTAATAAGATTCCGATTAGAATCAACATTAACGGTATTCGAGGTAAATCAACTATCACTAGAATGATTTATAGCATTCTAAGAGAGGATCATTATCATGTGATAGGTAAAACGACAGGAACAGATGCCCGAATGTTATATTGGTTTACTGACAAAGAATATCCAGTCATTAGGAAACCCCAAGGTGCTAATATTGGGGAACAACGTGACATCGTGCGCAAAGTGGTTAAACAAAGAGCCGAGGCGCTAGTGAACGAATGTATGGCAGTTAATCCAGATTATCAGATTACCTTTCAACAGGACTTAGTCAAAGCCAATATTGGCGTTATCGTCAATGTTATGGAAGACCACATGGATGTGCTTGGACCTACGCTTCAAGATGTTGCACAAGCGTTTACTGCAACAATTCCATACAAAGGGACATTAGTTGTGATGAAAGACGATTATACTAAATTTTTCGCAAAAGAAGCTAAAAAACGAAAAACGAAGTTAATCGTTGTCGATAAAGATAAAATTCCTGAATCCTATTTAAGAAAGTTCCCTTATCTTGTCTTTCCAGATAACGTTGCGATCGCATTAGGCGTTGCGCAAGCTGTTGGGATAGATAAGGATACTGCATTAAGAGGTATGTTAAATGCACCACCAGATCCTGGCGCAGTAGAAATTAAATATTTTAATGCAAATCGCACACGAAATGTATTTGTTAACGCATTTGCTGCCAATGAACCACAATCGACTAAAGCGATTTTGAACAAAGTTGAATCTTACAACTATCCATATACCAAAAAAGTAGTTATTTTAAATTGTCGTTCAGACAGGGTAGATAGAACACGTCAATTTGTTGAGAACTTTATTGACGATGTAGACTTTGACACACTGATTTGTACCGGTAAAAGTACGCAAATGGTGACAGACTTAATGCAACACTTACCTGACAAAAAATATCTTAATTTTGAAAACCGTGAGTTCCCAGAAATTGAAAAAGCCATCATGCAAGAATCACACAATGCACTCATTTTCTGTGTAGGTAATATTCATGGTCCAGGTGGTAGAATAGCAGAATTTATAGAAGGGATAGAATAAAATGATAGGTTCAGAATTATACTTCTCCCTATTTGTCGGTATCGTATTAAGTTTAATATTTGCCGAGAAATTTGGGATTAATCCAGCAGGGCTCGTTGTACCAGGCTATTTGGCACTTATATTCGATCAGCCCATCATGTTATTATCTGTGTTAATTATTAGTTGTTTAACATTTTTCATCGTTACATATGGTATTAGTAGATGGGTTATTTTGTACGGAAGAAGAAAATTTGCGGCGATGATTTTAACTGGGATGGTTCTTAAATTCCTATTCGACTTGATTTATCCATTGACGCCATTTGAAATGGTTCAAGTGTCTGGTATTGGTGTCGTTATTCCAGGGATCATTGCGAATACAATTCAAAAACAAGGTGTCGTGATCACGTTGTCAACAACGATGTTACTTACTTGTATCACGTATGTCATCTTATTCTTATATAGCTTTATTAATTAATCGCGAGCAAGGAGCGCAGAGTAATGAAAAAGAAAAAACGGTTATCAGCGAGCGAATGGTTACTTAAGCAATCTAAACGACACAAACGCCTTAACTTCATTTATACACTTATCGTTTTAATTGTTGCACTTGTACTTCTGGTATTCGCTATTAGAGCTGTGAAAGTTGAGCCAGTTGAGGCTATGCCAAGCTCAGGTAATGATTATATTCGTAGTACATATTTAGGTAATATCACATTGAATAAACATTTTAGACAAATGGATCTTAACGATGTGTTTAATGGCTTGAAACAACCACTTCAACACAGTGACTTCTCAACGGCGTCACTCTTAGTAAGCCATTTCTCAAATGATCCGAAAACGAATATTAAGAAAAATATTGAGAATATTATGTTCTTGAAAAAGCAAAATATTAAAAGTGTCAATTTAATCAATAACACGATTGATAATGTGCAAGCCCAAGATTTGAGTAAACAAGTGGAAGCGCAAACCGATTATAACTTTATGACTGGCAACGGTTCGAATCCAATTAACAGTAAAACGGTACAACAAACGGTAAAAGGCAAAAAAATAGCCAATGTGTCATTTACGGATGTAGGTTCGAATTATGAGGATCCACTTAAAAATACAACATCTATTAGTTTAGATCCTAAAATCTTTGTTCCGCTGATTAAAAATTTAAAGGAAAATAATGATTTAGTTGTTGTTAACGTGGATTGGGGTATTACGAATGAACGTAGTGTAACGGATCGTCAAAAAGAGTATGCACATGCTTTAGTGCAATCTGGCGCAGATGTCATCATCGGCCATAATTCGGTCGTTCAAAAAGTTGAAAAATATAAAAATGCGAGTATCTTTTATAGTTTAGGTAATTTAACGTCAGATTCATTCCTATCTAAAAATCAAAAAGGGATGGTCGTTCAACACGATTGGAATGGACAACATCATAAATTCAGCATTACGCCAGTACGTGGCGCAGATGGCAAGATAACAAAAGACAACATGAACAAGGTAGAGGCACAACGTTATTACAATAATATTAACGACAAATCAATTCACCTTAAAAAGGAGAATGGAGGATATACCTTTGAATATTAAAAAGCATTGGTTAGGTATTGTAACAACGCTCATTATAATTGCAATTCTGTTAATGGTAACGTTTGCCAAAGCGAACGAAGGCCTTGATAATTTTGAGAAAAATGAATTAAAAGATGCAACGGAGCAATATTTATCTAAAGGGGCCAGTTAGTATGAATATTTATAGTAAAGTGACATTATCAGTCATTTTAGTTATCACCATTTTGATATCCTTTGTCTTTTACTATTTCAATAAAGAAGACAATCCTGATAAAGATACACTATTCGAAAATAAAATTGCAGATCATAAATTCTCTGGCAGTAGTAAAAAATATGGTGTAGCATCAAATAACCCTATTGCCACACGTGTCGGAAATAAAATTATTGAAGATGGTGGTAATGCAGTAGATGCGGCTGTAGGTGTTTCCTATGCATTAGCAGTAACGGAACCACACTCATCAGGATTAGGTGGCGGTGGTGCCACACTTACATACAATGGTAATGATGGTGAAGAACCTAAGATGTATGAATATAAAACATTGTCTTCTTATAATTATAAGAAAGGCGATGAAATGGGTACGCCAGGATTCGTTAGAGGTATGCATGATATGCATCAACGTGAAGGTAAAATGGACGAGAAGAAAATATTCAGTTATATTGTGCCATTAGCCGAAGATGGTTTCGAAGTGGATTCAGAATTGGAACGTAGTTTAAAAATTTATGGATCAGATATCGACCGTAATTCTCCATTCTTTAAAGGAAAACGTACGGTACGTGAAGGTGATGTGGTGAAACAACCTGCATTAGCTAAAACAATTAAAGGTATTAGAGATAAAGGGCCTGATTATTTTTATAAAGACATCGCTAAAAGTATATCTAAACAAGTCGATAGTGAATTAACTGAAAAAGACTTTTCAACATTTAAAACTGAAGAAAAACGACCTGTAGCAACCAAATATTTCAATAACACAATCTACTCTGCTTCAAACCCTTTAGGTGGTGCTTTAATGTTACAAGGATTGAAAATTGATGAAAGTGCCAATTCGAGCAATGATAGAGCAGATTACATTAATGGTATTGTTAAATCACGTGATGTAATGTATCGAAATAGGGATATCGTTAATGGTCAAGAAGCAAATAGTGATTCACATTTATCAGAAGACTATTTATTAGATAACTTAAATAATGTTAACAGTGGTGGCAATGAAACGAACAGTGACTTTGATACGTCACTTGATACTACGAGTACAACGCATTTCGTAGTGATTGATAAGAATGGTAAAGTCGCTAGTACAACGAATACATTATCTAGTTTCTTTGGCGCAGGTAAATTTATGAAGCAAGGCTTCTATATGAACAACTCGTTAACAAACTTCTCAAGTGATCCGAATAGTCCAAACTATGGTGATAAACATAAAGCACCACGTTCATATACGTCACCATCGATTGTTGTTGGACCAGATTTCTATATGGGTATTGGTACACCAGGCGGAAACAAAATTCCTACGATTTTAAACGAAGTACTTATTGACTACCTTAGAGGAAATGGTACCTTACAAGAATCTATTGATAAACCACGTTTCTATAATGATGGTGGTACGATTTATTATGAAAATGCAACGAGCGATGAAGATATTAATATCTTCAAGAGTATGGGCTACGGCGTTCAAGAAAAACGTAATGACGCTAACTTTGGTAGTGTTCAAGGCGCCATTTATAATAAAAATGATCAAACGGTTGAAATTGGCCAAGATGTGGGTAATAGATAATTGTGATCTATTAGAAAAAGCATCGTAAGCAATTGGTTCCAAAACGTTTGATAGTTTAGTATCAATGTGCATGTGTTGGCTAAACTGAGAAGCAATGTATATCAACATAATCGATGTTTAGTCATTATTATGGGGGTGGGACAATGAATTCAAAGTGAATTCTGTTCCACCCTTGCTTCATTTTTTATTGAAAAAGATTTTAAATCTTAGTTTACTATTGAAAATATCAGCAGAATCGATATGATAAATATAAAGGTTTTGAATTTAATTTAAAATTTATATAAAATAAAAAGATATTGAATTGCTTACTTAATATGTAAGGAAATGTGCGCTTACAATTGATTGATAAAGGTGGAATGGTTGTGGAAGACGTAGTATTAGGAATTGACTTGGGTACCAGTGCAGTTAAAATCATTGCGGTTAATCGACAGGGTGAAGTGATTGCTTCGACAAGTGAACCTTTAACCTTGATACAAAGCCGTGCTGGCTATAGTGAACAAGATCCAAATGAATGGTTTGAAGCGGTGAAACAAGGGATTAAACGTATAAATCAAGCACCTGAAATGGCAAATTATAGTGTTAAAGGGCTATCATTTTCAGGGCAAATGCATGGCTTAGTGCCTCTAGATAGCAATCATCAACCAGTACGTCACGCGATTCTTTGGAATGACACACGCAACTCCGAACAATGTATGCAAATCAAAGACATATATGGAGAAAGATTAAATGGCAATCCAATACTTGAAGGGTTTACGTTACCTAAGATGCTTTGGATGAAACAACATGAGCCATCATTATGGGAACAAGTGAGTGTCTTCGTATTGCCTAAGGACTATGTGCGTTATTGTTTAACAGGCCAAATCCATATGGAATATTCAGATGCGGCGAGTACACTATTATTAAGTCCAAAAACACATGATTGGACTAAAGATGTTGGTGAACGTTTAGGTATTGGAGATATTTACCCACCTTTAGTGCGTTCGACAGAAGCGGTTGGCGAAGTACGCTCAGAACTAGTGGAAACACTTGGTTTTAAATCACCTGTGAAAGTTTATGCTGGTGGGGGAGATAATGCCTGTGGCGCAATTGGAGCGGGTATCATCAATGGTAATGATACGCTTTGTAGTATCGGAACTTCTGGTGTTGTCCTTAATGTAGAAAGTGAAGGTTATACTGAATACACTAACAATATCCATTTCTTTGATCATAGTGTGCCTCAAACATTTTATGCTATGGGTGTGACGTTAGCTGCGGGTTACAGTTTAAATTGGCTTAAACAAACCTTCTTTGAACAGGATAGCTTTGATGATATTGTTCAACAAGCCAGTACGTCAGCCATTGGCGCTAACCATTTATTATTTGCACCATATTTGGCAGGTGAACGTACACCACATGGAGATGCATTTATACGTGGCAGTTTTATTGGTATTAATGGCAGCCATAAGAAAGCGGATTTTGCGAGAGCAGTGCTAGAAGGTATTACCTTCTCATTATATGACTCTATACAATTAATGCGAGAAGCAGGTAAGACGATAACGCATATCACTTCAATCGGTGGCGGTGCCAAAAGTTCATTTTGGTTACAAATGCAAGCAGATATTTTCAATGCGACGATCAGAAAATTGAAACATGAAGAAGGGCCAAGTATGGGCGCGGCGATGATTGCAGCTTATGGATTGAACTGGTTTGATAGCTTTGATGCATGTGTTGAGAAATTTATTGATGTTGCTCAAACCTTTGAACCAGACGCTACAAGACACGCACAATATGAAGCATATTATAAAGTATACAAAGACATTTACCATCACACACATCAATTAACAGAAGCTTTATTAAAGATTGAAGATTAATCATTCAAATCGACAATTAGGATAGAACCAAATGAGCGTTAGCCTTTTAGGAGAGAACGCAATAAAAAGATGATAAGAAGCAATACTACAAGCCAAGCAAGTTGGGCGTGGAACAATGAATTCATAACAAATTCTGCTCCACGCCCGTTTATTGTGCTAAAAACTTAATAATTTAAATTTTACAATTTTTTCATTTGTGAGCAGTTTGTTATGTAACTATAAATTGACACGTTAAAGTGGATATATAACAAAATAAATGTGTACAATTTAACTAATTATTACAAATATTAGTGTTGCCTTGAAAAGGATTACAAAGGTAGTTTTAGCGGTGTAAAATAACTAAAATTATTTAGATTTTTTCAAAAGATTTCAAATTAAAAATATTTTATCCTCAAAAAGTCTCTTAATGTGATTTATTTCACAAATTTACATTTTTGTCACTGAATAAGTCTTGAAATCGTTTTCTAGAGGGTGTAGTATGACTATGGTTCTTAAATAAATTGAAAGAGGTTTTGGGGAATGAATATTATTTTAGGAGTGGGTACACTCGTATTAGTGCTTATCGTTATGACGCTATTCTTAAACTTTGCGCCATACGGTAAACAAGGACTACAAGCATTATCAGGAGCTGCTTGTGCGACTTTCTTACCACAAGCATTCCTAAGTTACGCTATTGGTGGCGTATTCCATATTGAATTTTTACAAACTATAGGAGACTTAGCAGGAAGTCTTGCAGGTGTTGCAGTTGGTATCTTAACTTGTTTGAAAATGGGTATCTCACCTGTATTTGCAGTCATTGTTGGTCTCGTATTACATGACTTTAAATTATTACCAGCATTTATCGCAGCGTACCTTATTTCATTCGGTATTAAATTTATCGAGAAAAAAGTACCAGAAGGCTTGGACTTAATTGCTGTGATTTTAATTGCTCCAGCAGTTGTATTTGGTTTAGCAACAGCTATTAGCCCAGGGGTTATGGCTGTATTACATCAAATCGGTGGCGCAGTTACATCAGTAGGAGACAGCAATCCATACGCATTAGCAGTTATTTTAGGATTAGTTATTCCTGTAACGGGTATGACACCACTAAGTTCAATGGTATTAACTAGTTTATTAGGACTAACTGGTATACCAATGGCTATCGGTGCATTAACATGTACAGGTTCATCATTTGTTAACTATGTATTATTCAGCAGACTTAATATTGGTGGAAGTAAATCAAAAGCATTCGCAGTATTTGTTGAACCATTAACACAAATTGATTTAATTGCAAAATACCCTCTACAACTATATGGTACAAACGCAATTATCGGTGTAGTAAACGCATGTATCGTAACATTTAGTGGACTTGTTATCGGTGTTAAAGGTATGGCAACACCAATTGCAGGTGCAATCGTGTTATTCGGATTTAACGATGCTACAAAATCAATTATCACAATCATTACAGTTGCAGTTGTAAGTGTTATCTTAGCATTTATCTTCAGTACATTAATTAAAAAATTCAACCTAATGGACATGAGTATTAAATTGCCTAGTAAACAGAAACAACCTAAGGAGAGTGTTTAATTATGGCTACTAAAAAAAGCTACGATTATCAAAGCGCATTTGATATTATTGGGCCTGTCATGATGGGACCTTCAAGTTCTCATACAGCAGGAGCAGTTAAAATTGGTAATGCTGCATATGCAGTATTAGGTGGCGTACAGCCAGATAAACTCACAATTCATTATTACGAATCCTTTGCGCAAACACATCAAGGACACGGTACGGATTTAGCCATCGTTGGTGGTGCAATGGGTTACAGCACTTTTGATAGTCGTATTAAAAGTTCATTAGCAATTGCTAAAGACCAAAATATCGAAGTGAACATTATTGAAGAAGAAGGCGACAGTATTGGTGAACATCCTAACTGTGCGTATCTTGTTGCAGAAGGTAATGGACGTCACATTGAAGTCATTGGGAATTCAATCGGTGGCGGTACAATTAAATTAAAACGCATTAGCGTCGAAGGTCTAGACATTGATTTTAACTATGGTTTACCTATCTTAGAAATGGATGGGGCGGCAAATAAATCAGAAGTTAATCATTTTATCAATGATGTAAGTGAACTTGGTGCTGACATAAAAGAAGAAATGACACAAACGGGCGATAATTTCAGTTTAGCAGTATTACCACTAAACAAGGCATTATCTGAATCAACGTTAGATCAAATTAAAGAAAAATATAGTCACTTAAATATATCCTATATTAAATAGAGGGGGATTAAAGATGTTTGATTCAATTAGAGAAACAATAGACTACGCAGTCGAAAATAAAATGTCTTTTGCAGATATTATGATCCAAGAAGAGATGGAACTTTCAGGTAAAACACGTGACGAAGTTAGAGAAACAATGAAACAGAACTTAGACGTCATGAGAGATGCTGTAGTTAAAGGATCAACTGGCGAAGGCGTTAAAAGTGTAACAGGTTATACTGGTCAAGATGCGATTAAACTTGCTAAATATAATGAAAATAATCATGCTTTATCAGGCCATGAAATGGTTGAAGCAGTGAAAGGCGCCGTTGCTACTAACGAAGTAAACGCAGCAATGGGTATCATTTGTGCAACACCAACAGCTGGCTCCTCCGGAACGATTCCGGGCGTATTATTTAAATTAGAAAAAACACATGACCTTACAGAAGAACAAATGATAGATTTCTTATTCGTTTCATCATTATTTGGTCGCGTTGTTGCTAATAACGCAAGTGTTGCAGGTGCTACAGGTGGTTGCCAAGCAGAAGTTGGTTCAGCTTCAGCAATGGCTGCAGCTGCTGCGGTATCCATCTTTGGTGGTGAACCTGAAGCATCTGGTCACGCAATGGCACTAGCGATCAGTAACTTACTTGGTCTAGTATGTGACCCAGTAGCTGGTTTAGTTGAAATTCCATGTGTAATGCGTAACGCAATTGGTTCTGGTAACGCATTAATCTCTGCTGACTTAGCATTAGCTGGTGTTGAAAGTAGAATTCCAGTGGATGAAGTTATCGAAGCAATGGATAAAGTAGGACGTGGCTTACCAGCTGAATTAAGAGAAACAGGACTTGGTGGTTTAGCAGGTACACCAACTGGTGAAGCAATCAAACGTAAAATCTTTGGTGAAGCAGAAGTGAATAGCTTCTCATAAGCCCACCATGGTTATAAGTCATTCTTGAATGTCTGTGAGGCATTTGAGGATGGCTTTTTTTATTTAGTCATAGGTGTGTCATGTAAACGATTTAAAATTGCATACATTTATCAGAAAATTAAAAAAGTTATTGCAAAATTTCACCAATACAGATAAAATAACTCAAAAGGGGATGATGATATGCTAAGGTTATGTATCATCTTTTTTGTATTCGTGATTAACACAACTATCACACAATTATGGACTGTCGAGGGAACATGGGAGAATCTCTTACTACAATCAATGTCATTAAGTATGATTATTGTATTCCTATTTTATTATGTGGGTTTTGTGATTGCGGAGAAAAAGAGGAAACAAATAGAAACGTTATTTAAGAAGGAAATCTTTCATGAGAAAGAAGACCTTTTTGAAAAAGACGATAAAAGAAAAGTAAGTGAGTAAAGGCACTGAACCCCTTAAATGGGAACTTAATAAAAACACTATGCTCTAGGCTGCTAATTCTCTGTATTTTACAGGGGATAAGTAGCCTAGTTTTTGTTGAATTCGATTATTATTATAGTTTTTAATGTACTTTTCGACAATATCTATTACAATGTGATTAGGGCTATTAAGCTCATTGTTTATGTAGAAAGTTTCAGACTTTAGTGAGGAATGGAAACTTTCTATCGGGGCGTTATCGGCAGGTGTTCCCTTTCGGGACATACTTCTGATAATGCCTTTTTCTTCGCATAATTGATAATAAGCATAGGATGTATAAACACTACCTTGATCACTATGTAATATACAATCCTCAGGTATATCGATCTGATTTAATGTATCATTAACTAAACTTTGGTCTTGTTTATCACCTATTTTATACGCTACAATTTCTCCGTTATAAATATCCATTATCGAAGATAAATACAACATAGAATGACCAAATGGTAAATAAGTAATATCGGTTGTTAATACTTCCATGGGACGACTCGCTTTAAATTGTCTTTGTAATAAATTGTCTGTTTTATAATATGGTTTACCTATTCTTGTCGTCTTTTTAGGTCTAACTCGGCAGTTCAATTGATGCTCCTGCATAATTCTCTGTACTCTCTTATGATTAATTGGTGATGTATAACACTGATTAATCAAAGCTGTAATCTTACGATAACCGTATGTATAGTGATTAGCTTCACATAATTCAATGACTTTTTGTGTTACGGTATCATTTTTATGGGTTTTGTTTTTCCATCGGTAATATGTTGATTTAGATATGTTTAATACTTCTAGTATCAATTTGATTGAATATTTTACTTTTAATTGCTCCACTAAATCTATGATTACTGCTGGTACCACTTCCTTTCCAATTCCTTGTACTTTTTTAAAATATCCAATTCTATATCTTTTCTCTTATTTTCTAATTTTAATCGTTCTACTTCTGATAATTCCTCTAATCCTTTACCGTAGGTATATTGTTTTCCAATGTGTTGTGAAAATCTATAACTTTCATCATTTCGATACCATCGCCACCAAGTTTCCACTTGTGTTCTATTTTTAATATTTAATTCTTTCATAATTTCTTTTGTCGAAAAACCAGCTATTTTCATTTCAACTGCTTTATACTTTGTTTCTACTGAATAAGATACTCTTTTCATAGAAAAAACACCTCCGTATGATTCATTTTAATATGAATTCAACGAAAGTGTTTTTATATAATTCCCACTAATTGGGGTCAGCCCATAAAAGGGGCTCACTTACTTTTCTTTTATTTTGCATGTAAATCATATTGGTAAAATGCTAGGTCTAACCATTGATTAAATTTGTAGCCAACATTCGTAATGGTCCCTGCATGTTTAAAGTTAAACTTCTTATGTAATTGGATGCTACTGTTATTCGATGCATCGATACCGGCTACAATGGTACGATAATTCTTCGATCTCGCATCGTCAATAAGATGTTGTAGTAATTGGGAAGCAATGCCTTTGCCACGATTCGATTGATCAACATAGATTGAATGTTCAATAGAATATAAATAGGCAGGCCAATTTCTAAACTGACCATAAGTCGCAAAACCCACGGCTTTACCTTCATATTCAAATACAAATATTGGTTCTTGTGCTTGATGTTTTGCGTCAAACCAAGCTTTTCGTTCATCTAGCGTTTGGACATCATAAGTATAAACGGCTGTTGAATGTAATATTGCGTCATTATAAATAGCTAAGATTGCCGGTAAATCTTCAAGTACTGCTTCTCTAATCATTATGGCACCTACTTTTTCAAAGTTTGTTTCAGTTTATAGCGAGAATTGTTTTATTGCAACTGTATGTCATTAAATATGACACGATGAATTAAATTAAACTTATGAAGTAAAAATGATATACTATGACCTAAGAAAGTACGTTAAAGGAGTAACATATAATGAAGAATTGGATCAATCGATTGATGACAATCATTGGGGTCATCCTCATTTTAATAGCAATATATTTATTTGCTAAGCCACACATTGATAATTATTTACATGAAAAAGACAACGACAACAAAATTGAACAATATGATAAAAATGATAAGTCAAATAGTAAGCAAACGCCGACAATTCCTAAAGACAAATCTAAAATGGCTGGTTATATTTCAGTACCAGATGCAGAAATTAAAGAACCTGTTTACCCTGGTCCCGCGACACCAGAACAGTTAAATCGCGGTGTAAGCTTTGCTGAAGAGGATGAGTCACTAAGTGATCAGAATATTTCTATTGCTGGTCACACATTTACCGATCGACCACATTACCAATTCACTAACTTAAAAGCAGCTAAAAAAGGGAGTAAGGTTTACTTTAAAATAGGGAATGAAACACGAGAATATAAAATGACAAGTATCCGTGATGTAAATCCAGACCAAGTGGAAGTCCTTAATGAACATAAAGGCGAGAAGAATCAATTAACATTAATCACTTGTGATGACTATAATGAACAAACTGGCGTTTGGGAAAAGCGTAAAATATTTGTTGCGAAACAAGTGAAATAATGAATTACCTTAAAAGCTAAAACATTAAGGTGTTTGGATTTAAGCATTACTTAAATTTAGAAACGTAAGTTAATCGGAGTGAAACAGTACATTCATTAAGGATTCTGTTTCACTCTTTTTAATTTAGCTATCAAAATGAAGGGCGTTATTTTTAGCGTTTGTATACAATTTCAGAATGTGAATATAGTTTCATCATGAAAGCGTAAACTTCAACCTTAAAGAGATGACAGATATAATAAATATGAATACAACGGACTAGGGGGAGTACACATGGTTAAAGCAATAGCAGTAGACATGGATGGCACGTTTTTAGATTCAAATAAGCATTATGATAAAGACCGTTTTGAGAAGATCTTCAAAGCATTAAAAGAACGTAATATAGAATTCATAGCCGCAAGTGGCAATCAATTTGCGAAACTAAAATCTATATTTGGCGAAAGAGATATGTTCTTTATTTCTGAAAATGGTGCAGTGATCTATAAAGGAAATACGCTATACAATTATCGTAGCTTTAATACATCGAATTACAAAGCAGTGGTTGATTATTTAAATATTGAGCGAAACATTAAAGAATTTATAGTTTGTGGATTGAAAAGTGCCTATATATTGAAAGACACGAGTGAAGCTTTTAAGAAAGATGCCCATTTCTACTATCACCAGTTAGAGGAAATTGATTCTTTTCAACCTTTGCCAGAAGATGAATATGTCAAAATTGCATTAAATATTAATCGAGACACGCATTCAACATTAGATGAGGATCTAGAAGAGAAATTTAGCGACATCATTAAACTCGTATCTAGTGGACATGATAGTATTGATATTATTATGCCAAACATGACAAAAGGCCAAGCACTTCAGCGCTTGTTAAAAGCGTGGGATATGTCTGCTTCTGATTTGATGGCATTTGGAGATGCGAACAATGATAAAGATATGCTTGAATTAGCTGAGCACAGCTATGTTATGGCTAATAGTCATGATGAAACATTATTTGAAATCGCAAAAGCAGTCGCACCTAGCAATGATGAACAAGGTGTCTTACAAGTGATAGAACAAGAAGTATTGAAATAACTAAAAAAATCAGGAGAATACGCAACTTTAAGCGTTCTCCTGATTTTTATTTATTAAACACATATCTTAGTTTAATTGAGTTTCACATTTACCAGTATTAATAACTGATAATGCTGCGTTTAATCCGCCTTCAACTAAATTTCTCACAGCTTCATCAGAGAAGAATGCGATATGTGGAGTGACCAAAATACTTTCATGTTCAATTAATTCTAATAAAGTTTCATCTTTGATGTCTTTACCAGTCCAGTCATAAGTGAAGTAGTCTGCTTCGTTTTCGTAAGTATCAATAGCAGCACCGTATAATGTACCATCGTTAACTGCTTTAATTAATTCTGGTGTATCAATAACAGCACCACGAGCCGCATTTACTAATACTGCACCTTTTTTCACTTTTGCGAACATATCAGCATCGAATAAGTGGAAACTTTCTTTGTTTGCTGGTACGTGTAATGAAATGATATCTGCATCAGCAATTGCTTCTTCAACTGAATCTTTATATTCTAAGAAGTCTAAAGAATTGTTAGGGTATGCATCGTAACCTACTACTTTAGCTCCGAAACCAGCATAAATTTTACCAGTTGCAGCACCGATACGTCCTGTACCGATAATCGCTACTGTCATATTTTTAACAGGTGTAGACATGATAGGCGCAGCCCATTTGAAATTATGTTCTTGAACACGTTTTTCAATTGCAGGGAAACGACGTACTAATTGTAAAGCGATAGACACTGAATATTCAGCAATTGTTTCTGGTGAGTAGCTAGGTACATTTGAAATGATGATGCCGTGTTTTTTAGCTAATTCTAAATCATACATGTCGAAACCAGCAGTACGTTGAGCAATTTGTTTAATTCCATATTCTTCAAGTTTTGGATAAACAGATTCTGCTAATTTACCAAATTGCATTGTAGTGACACCATCGAAACCTTTAGCTAAATCAACTGTATCTTCACTTAAGATTTCTTCAGTTGTAACAACTTCAACATTGTTTGCTTTACCCCAGTTTAAAGCGTCATTTTTCTCGTAGTCACGAGTTCCATAAAACATAATTTTTGTCATTTTAATAACCTCACTTCATTTTGTATGAATTTATAATTAATAAATAAGTTTTCCTAAGTTGTCTATAGAAATGTGAATTATTAATAGGAATAATGATTTGAAACATCTCTATTACTTAACTTACAAATATATTATATTGTGAATTTATTCACAAATCAATAGGGAAATTGAAATTTATTTTTCAATTGTTAAAAATTTCACATAAAAATAGTAAATTTTCATTTATTTTTAATTGATGACAATTGTAAGCGTATAACTTTAGGCTAAAGGAAACGTCTTATATAATCAAATTAGTATAATCTAAGGAGGAAATATTTTATGAGTTCGATGCAAGATACAATCCTAAACGCGTTTAATTTCAGACATGCAACGAAGGAATTTGATCCAGAGAAACATGTGAGCGATTCAGATTTTCATACAATATTGGAAACGGGGCGCTTATCACCAAGTTCATTAGGGTTAGAACCTTGGCGTTTTATTGTTCTAGAGGATGAAGATTTAAAAGAGAAATTAAAACCTTATAGTTGGGGTGCACAAAAGCAACTCAGCACTGCTAGTCGTTTTGTTATTATTCTTGCACGCAAAAATGTGACTGCTGACTCAGACTATGTGCAACATATCGTTCGAGGTATCAAAAAATATGAAGAAAGTACGATTCCAGCAGTAGAAGACAAATACAATGACTTCCAAACAAGTTTCCATATTAACGATAACGAGAGAACATTGTTAGATTGGGCAAGTAAGCAAACGTATATTGCTTTAGCTAATATGATGACATCTGCAGCATTATTAGGTATTGATTCATGTCCTATGGAAGGATTTGATTTAGATAAAGTTACTGAAATTTTAGCTGAAGAACAAGTTATAGATACAGAACAGTTTGCGCCATCTGTAATGGTTGCGTTTGGCTATCGTAAACATGATCCTAAAGCTAAAGTACGTCAACCAGCCGATGATGTCATCAAATGGGTTTAATGAAGTATAAAGAGAGCGTCTTGGACATCAATCAATGTCTCAGACGCTCTCTGTTATTAATGTTTAACTACTTACAAATATGGAAATGAAATACAAGCAAGTTAGTGTATTTAAAAATTTAAATAAGGTAAAATAGCATTAGCTTTAAGCAAGCGCTTACATTTGATGTAAACACAACGCACATATGTTTTTCATAAATATTTATAAAGGGATGATGAAAAATGACAAAAGTAAACGTTAAAGATTTCTTAGAGGAACAATACGGTTTATTTATCAACGGTGAATTTCAAGCAAGTGAAAGTGGAGACACATTAACTGTAACTAACCCCGCTAATGGTGAAGATTTAGCTAAAGTAGCCAAAGCAAGTAAATCTGATGTTGATAAAGCAGTTAAAGCTGCGCAAGATGCTTTTGACAGTTGGAGTAAAACATCTAAAGAAGAACGTGCGGATTATTTATTAGAAATTAGTCGTCGAATTCACGAAAAGGTTGAACACTTCGCGACAATTGAATCACTTCAAAATGGTAAGCCTTATCGAGAAACATCAACAATTGATGTGCCATTAACAGCTAATCAATTTAAATATTTCGCAAGTGTATTAACGACTGATGAAGGTTCAGTCAATGAAATTGATGACAATACAATGAGTTTAGTGATCAATGAACCAGTTGGTGTCGTTGGTGCTGTCGTTGCATGGAACT
Organism: Staphylococcus sp. GDY8P47P; assembly: GCF_016892225.1. NCBI lineage: Bacteria > Bacillati > Bacillota > Bacilli > Caryophanales > Staphylococcaceae > Staphylococcus > Staphylococcus sp. GDY8P47P. Next base: position 151,480 of record NZ_JAFENV010000011.1, read on the forward strand.
TCCCAATTCTGTTAGCTTCTTGGAAACTAGCGCCAGCATTAGCTGCAGGTAATACGATTGTAATCCAACCGTCGTCTTCAACACCTTTATCATTAATTGAACTTGCAAAAATTTTCCAAGACGTATTACCTAAAGGTGTTGTGAACATCTTAACAGGTAAAGGTTCTGAATCAGGTGACGCGATTTTCAATCATGAAGGTGTTAATAAATTATCATTCACAGGTTCTACGGATGTAGGTTATGGTGTTGCTAAAGCAGGTGCTGAACGCATTGTACCAACAACATTAGAACTCGGTGGTAAAAGTGCAAATATCATTTTTGATGATGCTAATTTAGATCTAGTGATTGAAGGCGTTCAATTAGGTATCTTATTTAACCAAGGTGAGGTTTGTAGTGCAGGCTCACGTTTATTAGTCCAATCATCAATTTATGATAAAGTAATGCCGAAACTTAAAGAAGCGTTTGAAAATATTAAAGTAGGCGACCCATTCGATGAAGATGTCAAAATGAGTGCGCAAACAGGTCCAGAACAACTTGAAAAAATTGAAAGTTACGTTAAAATTGCCGAAGAAGATAGCAATGCCAACATCTTAACAGGTGGTCATCGCTTAACTGACAATGGACGTGATAAAGGATATTTCTTCGAACCAACAATTATTGAAATTAACGACAATAGCCATCAATTGGCACAAGAAGAAATTTTCGGACCAGTTGTCGTTGTTGAGAAATTCGAAGATGAAGCAGAAGCAATCCAAATTGCGAACGATTCTGAATATGGTTTAGCAGGTGGTATCTTCACGACAAATATTAATCGTGCACTAAACGTGGCTAAATCGATAAGAACAGGTCGTATTTGGATTAATACGTACAATCAATTCCCAGCTGGAGCACCATTCGGCGGTTACAAAAAATCAGGTATTGGTCGAGAAATTTATAAAGATGCAATCAAAAACTATCAACAAGTTAAAAATATCTTTATCGATACAAGTAATGAAACTAAAGGCTTATACTAAGTTAATACGTATATCAGTTACAAACTGAATCAGGGCTATCTGCAAAGTCAAAGACTTTGTGGATAGCTTTTTTATACATTTACACTTCTTTATAATAGAAATACGTTATAATACAATTTAAGTCTTTAAAATTTATATTTTACAAAAGGAAAAATGATGAAAAAAATAATTGTATTATTCATGAGCTTTATCGTGCTCGTCGTCGCAATCAGTGGTTGCTCACCAAAAGAGGGCAAACGTTCAAACGATTATAAACCAGAAACGATAAATGTTGAATTTGTACCTTCACAAAATGCAAAGACATTAGATGCTAAAGTTAAACCATTACAACAACTGTTATCAAAGGAATTAGGCATTCCTGTGAAGGTACATATAGCAACTAACTATAATACGATGGTAGAAGCGTTAAAATCAAAAAAAGTAGATGTAGCCTTTATTTCACCTGTGTCTTATACAATCGCGCATGACCAAGGTGCTGCAGATGTACTATTAAAATCTAAAGGCTATTTGGTAGATGATAAAGGACATCCAACTTCGAAATTGGTCGACTACTATCGTTCACAAATTGTAGTACGTCAAAATAGTCATTTACAGACGTTAGAAGATTTAAAAGGAAAGAAGGTAGGGTTACAAGATCCAGAATCTACGTCTGGATATATTTATCCTATGGCTAGCTTAAAAAAGGTACATATCCATCAAAATGACATTACAATTGCTCAAATCAAAGGTCATGATCAAGCATTGATAGCATTGTTAAATGGTGATGTCGATGCCGTAGCAACATATCAGGATGCACGTGCAGATTTAAAACGTGATTACCCAAATATCTATAAAGATACTAAAGTGATTTATAGAACGGAAAAAATACCTAATGATACGATTTCAGTGCGTAGTGATATGGATCAACAATGGAAAACAAAAATCAGTAACGCATTTTTAGAGATAAGTAAAACAAAGAAAGGTCAAACAATACTGACAGATATTTATGGACATCAAGGCTATGAGAAAGCGAAAGATAGCGATTTTGACACAGTAAGAAAGTATCGCAAGCTTGTTGAAGAATAAAAAATAAGGGAGCGGGACAGAATTATTTTTGAATTCGTCGTAACCCCAACTTGCTTAGCTTGTAAAATCACTTTCGTGATTTTTTGTGTT
>NZ_JAFENV010000011.1:153751-156449 GCF_016892225.1 Staphylococcus sp. GDY8P47P
AATTTCTTGATGAAATTCTCTCTGTTGGAGCCCCACCCGCAAGGATGACTAGAACTGAGAAAAGCTTGATTTAAGCGCCTTCTCAGTTCAGTCAGCTACTGCGAATTCGCAAAATAGCTTCATTATATTATTTATGCCCCGCTCCCTTTAAAATGGCGTGTTTATTAAACGATGGCAAGTAGTAATGAAACGAATCATTCTATCCAGGAACTACGCTTGTATCACTATGAATTGTAATATCGAAACCTTCAGGTGACGTTATATTTTCTTCTTTAGCGTTTGGTTTATAGATATCAAAGTGAACTAAGCCGTAAGTGTTATTATTATCAGTTCTAACTTGATTTGATTGCCAAACATTAGCGGCGATATGATGATGATAATTTTGTGTAGACATGAATAATGCTTGTGGGAAATTAGAAATATGTTCTAATCCAATTTGTTCAATATAAAAGTCACGTGCCTGTCCTAAATCGTGTGTTTTAAGATGTAAGTGACCGATTTTACCATCAGCTGGCCAACCAGCCCAACCGTCTTCTGTACGTTGTGCAATTAAATCATCTGCATCTACAGCAAGTGTATCCATTTTTACGAAATGACCATCCCATTGCCATTCTTCAGATGGACGATCTTGATATACTTCAATGCCGTTACCTTCTGGATCATTAAAGTATAATGCTTCACTAACAAGGTGATCGCCACCACCTACAGGTACGTTTAAACGACTAGCGTGGAATAAAAAGTTTGCTAAATCTGCACGTGTAGGGAGTAAGTAAGCAATATGGAACAAACCAGCTTCTCTAAATCCTGGACGACGTCCATCTTCAAGATAGTGTAATGTTAATGTATGTCCATTTGCGCCAACATTGAAAATAACGTGTTGGTCGTCTTGTTCTTTAATTGAAAATCCAAGAATGTTTTTATAAAAGTTAGTCATTTTAGTTAAGTCTTCAACGTTCAATGTAATATTCGTAACTTGTGTTGCTTCAGTAGTGTGAAATGCATTCATAATGTAGTGCCTCCTAAGATGAATGGGTCATCTTCATTTATTATTTATATTAAGTATAATAAATATACTACTAATCGTTAAATTAAGCAAGAAAGTTGTTTTCTAAATTTTAAATGCATGAAAAAAAGCTTTTAGACTATGAGTCAAAAGGCACTATACAAGCCTGATTATAGCCTAAAAGCTCTGTATCGATTTAATGTGCGTGAACGCTTATATGCGCGTCGTTATATTTGAAGTGGATTATCCTAGATAAACATCTTGATAATCTTCATTTTTTTCTAATACATTTTTCGCAAATGGACAAGATGCGATGATTTTTAAGTTGTTTTCTCTTGCATAATTGACGACAGCTTCAACTAATTGTTTGCCTAAACCTTGTCCACCTAGTTCATCTGCAACGCCAGTGTGATCAATATCAATTTCATTATTATCTACTTGTTTAAACGTAATGACTGCTTGCGCATTGTGTTCATCTTCTCCAACATAGAATTGTTGGTTACCTTGTTTAATGTCTTGTGCCATATAACGTCACTCCTTTAATAATGTCATACTTATATGTATCACTTTTGAAGCAATCCGAAACATGCATGAACTAAATATTAAAATACAAAATATATAATAAATATAAATATTGCATTATTACATTATTAAAGCTATAGTTGTAAACGAATTTGCTACGTCTTGGAGGGGTCTGTGTGAAGAGGATAATCTATTTCTTTATTGTTTTGTGTCTCTATATGACTGTAACGGCTTGTAGCACAGAACAATATTCGAGTACCAAAAAGAAAGATATTTCAACGGATAATAAATTAAATATTTATACTACAGTATTTGCATTTGAAAGTTTCGCTAAACAAATTGGTGGCAAATATGTCAATGTTGATACGATTTATCCTCCGGGTGCAGACACGCATACATATGAACCAACACAAAGAGATATGATTAATATTGCGAAAAGTGATGTGTTTATCTATTCAAGTGATGATTTAGATCCAGTTGCCAAGACGATTACAGAATCAATGACGAATAATAATATGAAATTAGCCGTTGCGGCTGATTTAAACCACCATACATTACTTGAAGAAGACCATGATCATGATGAACACGATCATCAACATAATCATGAAGCGGGCAGTCATGATCCACATGTTTGGCTAGACCCAGCACTAGATAAGCATTTTGCAGAAAAAATTAAGAATGATTTAGTCAAAAGAGACCCTCAACACAAAGCATATTATGAACAGAATTTTAAAAAATTAAATCAAGATTTAACAGATTTAGATCAAAAATTAAAAACAATTACTAAAAATCCTAAAAGACACAAAATAACTATCTCGCATGATTCATTAGGTTATTTAGCAGAACGTTACCACTTCCAACAAGAGGGGGGCAGTGGTATGAATAATGAAGAACCAAGCCAAAAGGATATTCTTGCACTTATTAAACAAATTAATCAATCGAAGCAACCCTATATACTTTATGAACAAAATATTACTTCTAAGATAACGGATGTGATTCGTGACGAGACCAATGCAGAACCATTAAGTTTTAATAATTTGTCTGTATTATCAAAAGAACAAGCTAACGATAAAGATCTAACTTTCCAATCAATCATGAAGAAGAACATTAAAGCATTAGATAAAGCATTAAATCATTAAAAATGGGAGAGGTACAGAATTCTTTTGAATTCGT
>NZ_JAFENV010000011.1:156601-308387 GCF_016892225.1 Staphylococcus sp. GDY8P47P
AAAAGCTTGATTTAAGCGCCTTCTCAGTTCAGTCAGCTACTTCGAATTTGCTAAATAGCATTATTCATATCTAATGTAACTTACCGTTGTATTGTAGTATTCTTCAAAACCGTGAATACCATCTGCACCACCTAGACCTGATTCTCTCCAGCCAGCGTGGTAGCCATTAACGACTTCTTCTGCTTCGCAATTCGCATAAACTTCACCAAACTTCAAACGTTCTGTTGCTTTCATGACTTCTTTTAAATTCTCTGAGAAGATATAAGAAGATAACCCTGCATTTGTATCATTTGCAGCATTAATTGCTTCATCGAAATCATTATAAGTTGTAATAGCTAGGACAGGACCAAAGATTTCATCTTTAAAGGCACTGTCTTCTTTTTTAACATTGTCTAAAATGGTAGGCGCATAGAAGAAACCAGCACGATCTAATTTATGACCACCTAAGATTAAGTCAGCACCATTTTGAATAGCGTCTTGTACTTTGCGATCAATACTATCTAACTGTGTTTGATTAATAATGGCACCATAATCCGTGTTAGCATCTAACGGATCGCCCACTTGTAATTCACGCATACGTTGTTTGGCTTTATTGACAAAGTCTGTGTGCACATCTTCATGAACAAAGATACGTTCTGGACATGTACATACTTGACCGGCATTATTAATTCGCGCAGTTACAATATAATCTACTGCTTTGTCTAAGTTTGCATGTGGCGTCACTAAGACAGGTGCATTACCGCCCAATTCTAGATTTACTTTTTTAACAGTATTGGCTGCATGTTGATAAACAGCTTTACCAGCACGCATACTTCCTGTTAACGATATAAGTTGAACATCTTGATGTGTTGCGAGTTGCGTACCAACTGTTTCTCCAGTACCTGGTACGATTTGAATTAGACCGGCTGGTATTGTTGAAGCACGGAATAATTCAGCCAAACGTAAAGTGAGTAATGTCGTCTCCTCACTTGGTTTGATGACGATTGAACACCCCGTTACAAGTGCAGGAATAACTTTACGCATTAAGACCATAATGGGTGCGTTCCATGGAATAATACCGGCAGTCACGCCCACTGGTTTCTTTATTAATTGAATGGTTTCATTCACTACGCTATTTTGTAGAACTTCGCCTTTATTACGCATGCTTAAACTTGTCATATAGTCGATAAATTGTATTGCTTTATCAATTTCACCTTTAGCTTGTGCCAACGTTTTACCTTGTTCTTGAACATATAATTGGGCTAACGCATCTTTGTTTTGCTCTAATAAAGGGATTAATAATTTTACATGCTCTGCACGTGTAGGTGCGGGTACGTTTTCCCATTCAAGTTGTGCATGTTTAGATTTTTCGATTGCCTCGTTAACGTCGTCCTCAGTTGCGAAAGTAATTGTATCAAACGTTTCACCTGTTGCAGGGTTGATAACGTCCATTGTGTTATTAGACTTACTCTCTACAAATTCATTGTTAATAAATAATTGATTGGTCATTTGAGACACCTCCAACGTTAGTATTCCCTGTAACCACCATTTCCATGCTTATTTCTTTTTGAAAAAGATAGTAATCAAACGCGCATAAATTTATAATAGAACTAACATATTGACGATAAGTTGAAATACGTGTACAATTTATCTCGAAATCGAAACAAATTAAAGGTGGTGCGTTAATGGATCGCACGGAACATTCATTGAAAGCATTTATTGGTCTTAATAGAGCATTAGATAGATTAGAAAAAATCGTACAGCAAGATGTGAAAAACTATGGACTGAATGTCACAGAATTCGCAGTATTAGAATTACTTTATAGTAAAGGCCCACAACCGATTCAACGTATTAGAGATAGGGTGCTCATCGCAAGTAGTAGTATTTCATACGTAGTGAGTCAATTAGAAGAGAAGGGTTGGATTACGCGTGACAAAGACCCATCAGATAAGCGCGTATATAATGCAACTCTTACCGACAAAGGGCAACAATTTATGGCAGACATTTTCCCACAACATGCTGCTACGTTAGAACAGGCGTTTTCTGTTCTATCAGAAGAAGAATTGATGACGATTCAACAAGCATTCAAAAAATTAAGTGCACAAACAACAGAAGTGTAAGCCTGTGCACTTTAATTTTTTAACTTAATTTATCTCGAAATCGAAATAAATGGAGGGTGACTTATGACAGACACTAATTTGTTAGGTATTCATCACGTAACGGCGATTACAGATGATGCTGAACGTAACTATAAATTTTTTACTGAAGTACTTAGTATGAGACTTGTTAAGAAGACGGTAAACCAAGATGATATTCAAACGTATCACACCTTTTTTGCAGATGATGAAGGGTCAGCAGGTACTGATATGACATTCTTTGACTTTCCTGGTATACCACAAGGACGTAAGGGGACAAATTCAATTACGAAACCATCATTCCGTGTACCAAATGATGAGGCACTAACCTATTATATGAAACGTTTTGATGCGTTTGGTGTGAAGCATGAAGGAATCCAAGACGTGTTAGGTAAGAAGGTATTGCCTTTTCAAGAAGCAGATGGACAAGATTATCAATTAGTATCTGATGAGGGCGATAGCGGCGTGTCACCTGGTAAACCTTGGAAGAACGGCCCGGTTCCTGAGGATAAAGCGATTTATGGTTTAGGACCAATCGAAATTACGGTCAGCTACTTTGATGATTTCAAGCGTTTATTAGAAGATATTTATGGTATGCGAACAATCATAGATGAAGACAATGTAGCATTACTTGAAGTTGGTGACGGTGGTAATGGTGGTCAAGTGATTCTAAGAAGAGATGAAGATGGCCCAGTTGCTGTTCAAGGATATGGTGAAGTACATCATGTATCATTTAGGGTTAAAGATCATCAAGCGATTGAACAATGGTTGCACAATTACAATGACATAGGTATACCTAATTCTGGGTTAGTAGATCGCTTTTATTTTGAAGCCTTATACGCACGTCTAGGCCACATCTTGTTGGAAATTTCTACTGATGGTCCTGGATTTATGGAAGATGAACCATATGAGACGCTAGGTGAAAAATTATCATTACCGCCATTCTTAGAGGAACAAAGAGAGGCAATCGAATCTCAAGTACGACCTTTTGATACTACGGGTAAAAGTGATAACTAAGGAGGGATTCACTGATGGAACCTATTACACATATTCATCATATTTCGGCGATTGTTGGCGATGCGCAAGAGACGTACGATTTCTATACGAATGTATTAAACTTATCGTTAATTAAGCAGACAGTAAATTTTGATGATACATCAACGTATCATTTGTATTTCACAAATCATAAAGAACAACAAGATATGGTGCTCACTTTCTTTAATTGGCCAAATCGTTATAGAGGGCGTATTGGTTCAGGTCAAGTTGGACGATTAGCGTTTAGCATACCGAAAGATAGTATGGCGCATTGGGAAATGAAATTACATGCGAATGGTATCCAAACCCGTCAGACGGTCTCTTTCAATCAAGCCACATTGGAATTTGAAGATCGCCATGGATTGACATTAGCAATGGTTGAAAGTCATGAAATACATGCGAACAATGACATCATAGGATTTCACGGTGTCACGATGTTATCAGCTGACCCACAAGCAACAGAAGCATTACTGCGTGATGATTTGGGACTAGAATACATTCAAGAAACAGATGACAATGTACAGTATCAAACTGTGGGTAGTGTGCACCATCAAATTATAATTCAGAAATTTATAAACCCACAACTTGTACGTTGGGGTGGTGGCACCTTCCATCATATTGCTTGGTCAGTCCCAAATGACGAGGTACATCTACAATGGCGTGACGATCTTCGAAATAAAGGAATGCATGTGACGGATGTGAAAGAACGATTTTATTTCCATGCGATTTACATGAAAGAGCCTGGCAAATTAATCTTTGAATTTGCGACTGCTGGTCCTGGCTTTATGATCGATGAAGATTTAGATGAGTTAGGTAAACAACTGCAGCTGCCACCATTTTACGAGGACAGACGATACGACATTGAATCTCAATTAACACCGTTAAGACTAAATGAAAAATAAGGAGTGTGGATTGATGGAACATATTTATAGACCAGGTAAAGATAATGCACAGACATTAATACTGTTACATGGAACTGGTGGGGATGAAACAGATCTGATTCCACTCGGCACAGCTTTAAATCCTGATTATAATCTATTAGGTATTCGCGGAGAAATTAATGAAAATGGTATGAATCGTTATTTCAAACGCCTTGCAGAAGGTGTCTACGATGAAGAAGATTTAGACTATCGTGGTCAACGGTTGTTAGATTTTATATATGACGCCGCTGAACGTTATCATTTTGATTTGACTACAACAGTCTTAGTTGGGTTCTCTAACGGCGCTAATATTGCGATTAACTTAATGTTACGAGACACAGCACCATTCAAAAAAGCCTTGTTATTTGCACCACTGTATCCCATTGAAGTAACCACATCGAAAGATATGAGTGACGTAGAAGTATTATTATCTATGGGCAAACATGATCCAATTGTTTCAATGGATCAGAGTGCGCACGTGATGAATTTATTTAAACAACAGGGCGCACATGTTACTGAAGTTTGGGTGAACAGTCATGAAATTACACAAGCAGGATTAATGCAAGGACAAGAATTTCTGAATTCATAATGAAAAAAGACTCAAAGATGTATGGCTTACGTCTTTGAGTCTTTTTCAATGTATTTTCAATTATTTAGATAATACGACGTGTTTAAATCCTTGATACAAAATTGGGATAAGGAGTATGAAACCAAATAATCCCATGATGGGGAAGACTTTTCCGATTAAAGAAATAAAGCCGATAAATGTACATATAAATGTAACGATAGCCATCGCAATGATGAGTACAAAGTACCCTTTGGAGAATGGCTCTGTAAAACGCGATGCAAAAGCATACATAAGACCAACAATTGTATTATAGATAACTAAAATCATTATAATCGACATCATTGTACCTAATAACGGTGAAATATGATTAGCCAGTAGTAGCGTTGGCAATGCAACAGATTGAATGTGTTCAAATTCTGTAACGAGTCCTAGATTAATCATCAATAGTAGTAATGTAATGATGATACCGCCTAAGATGCCACCCCATAACGCCGACTGACGATGTTGCATGCGACCGCCCATTACACTTAAAAAACTAAACGCGGCTGCGATTTGTAGGCTGGCATAGTTTAATCCATCAAACCACCAACCGAGTGATAAACCGTGTTGTTCATTGAAGCGGTTCGCTGCACTAAAATTAACATCTCCTGTTATAAAATAATAGATGGCGATAATAGAAACAACAATGACTAGGAAGGGTGTCACCATACCTAAGACGGTAATCAGACGTTCAAATTTAAGAAACAGTGTCATTAGAATAAATAATACTAATAGCAATGAACTTAACGAGTAAGGTAATCCGAAACTTTCATGTATGGTTGAGGCCCCACCTGCAGTCATAATCATCGCTAAAGAGAATAAAAATAAAGTTAAAATAATATCAAAAATACGTGCAATCATTGGATGTAAATAATATTGAATAGACTCTGAATGGTTATGAGATTGAATCGTAAAGCCAGTGTTTAAGACGAAGACGCCTGCTAGCGTAATGATTAACCCCGTAACGATAATACCAGTAATACTATAGCTACCGTGACTCGTGAAGAACTGAAATATTTCTTGACCAGTCGCAAAGCCAGCCCCAACGACAACACCCACAAATGCGAAAGCTACCATTATAGTCTCTCTAAAAAGTTGCACAATTAAAATTTCCTTTCAAATCATTACTTAATTCATATAGTTTAAACGCAATTATCTATTTTAGACGAAATGAGGTTAGAAATAAATAGGAAAGTTTACCCGAAGTGAACATTGTGTGTCCGACAAAGGCATTAACAACTTGTTTATAAATTGGTAATGCAGGTGTAACCAAAGTTTGATAGTATGACACAGTATTGAAAAAAAAGTTGATTCTTATTGAGGAAGGTGTAGGTATGTCATTAGATTTACCTGTCATGTTAATCATTGTGCTATTTTTAGCGTTGGGCATATTTAGCCAATGGTTAGCGACGCAAATTAAGTGGCCATCCATTGTAGTGATGTCGATTGTCGGCTTACTCATTGGGCCAATCTTGGGACTGGCAAACCCTCAAGAAACATTGGGGGCTGAGGTCTTTAGTCCCATCGTGTCATTAGCTGTAGCGGTAATCCTATTCGAAGGCAGTAGTAATTTGGATTTTCGTGAATTAAGAGGCATTTCTAAAGCGGTTATTCGAATTATTACCATCGGCGCAGCAATCGCTTGGGTACTCGGTGCGATTGCATTACATAAAATTTTAGATTTCCCAATTGCTGTAGCGGTTGTGATGGGCGGGTTATTCTTAATTACTGGCCCAACTGTGATTCAGCCATTGCTTAAACAAGCGAAAGTGCGTAAGAGCGTAGATTCTATTTTAAGATGGGAAAGCATTATCTTAGATCCTATTGGTCCGATACTCGCATTAACTGCGTTTTATATTTATCAAATATTTGAACAGGGCTTCGGTGTTCAAGTCATTTTAATTTTTATTTTGAAAATTATAGCAACAGCCATTATTGGCTTTGGCGCATCATTCATTTTCAATTGGTTAATCCAACGTGATTTCATCCCGCAGAATTTAATGCCTTCGATTCAGTTAGTGTTTATTCTGTTAGTATTCAGTATTTGTGATCAAATATTACAAGAATCTGGCCTATTAGCCGTAACAATTTTTTGTTTAATGATGGCGCGTTATAAGAGACATGATTTAATTTACAAGGAGTCAGATCATTTCATTGAAAATGCATCCTCTATTCTTGTATCGACTGTCTTTATTTTAATTACATCATCATTAACATCATCGGTATTAATGGATGTTTTATCATGGCAATTAGTAGTCTTTGCGATTGCAATGATTGTCTTGGTACGTCCGATATCAGTGTTAGTATCAACGATAGGTACAGAAATCACGAAAAGAGAACGTACGATTGTTGCTTTAATGGCACCACGAGGGATTGTCGTTTTAACTGTTGCGCAATTCTTTAGTGGGTTATTTCTAGATAACCATGCTAGAATGGCGAGTTATATTACGCCTGTAACCTTTGGTCTTGTGTTTATTACGGTAGTTATATATGGATTTAGCTTCATTCCTTTAAGTAAGTTATTTGGCCTAGCAAGTACGGAACCACCAGGTGTCATCATCGTTGGTGAAAGTGAATTCTCATTCCACTTAGGTACAAAACTACGTGAACATGATATACCGGTTATGGTATTTAATCTATTTGAGAATACATCAGATAAAGCGGAAGAACTTGGCTTTGAGGTGTTTAAAGGGAATCTATTATCAAGTAGTGATCGAATATATGCAGATTTAATTCGTTACAATAAATGTTTATTAATGACCAAGTCATTTATTTTTAATAGTTTAGCCTTTAATGAGTTGGTACCGGAGTTCGGCTTGAATCATGTGAGTATGATGCCTGTGTCCTTTACTGACGAACAAGCACGTAATAATTTAAATGGACCGCTGCGCAATCACATTTTATTTGATGAATCACATAGTCCAAGATGGTTTGATAATACGATTGCTAATAAAAATATTGTTGAAGTATCTGCGGAAGCATACGATAACATTACTGATAATGATATGATTCTTTATCATATTGATGATAGTAGTGTGGTGTCATTTAATAAGAGTACTAAACCGATACCGCAATATGAACATGGGGTATACGGCATCTTAAGAGATGTATATTAGAAAAAGATTATGATGAGTTTTTAAATAATTCTTAATAGGGAGTGAGACAATGAATTTAAAACAAATTCTGTCCCACTCCCATAATTTTGTATATAAGTCTAGTCAAATGTTAGTTCAAATATCTATCGTGCATTAATAATTTTAAGATACGGATTTGTTCTTGGAGTACTTTACCATCGTTGGTATCTCTAATTTTTTTGCGTTGCAATTCTTCATCAACCACTCGGCGAACAGATAATTCATCTGCGCCATCTGATAATACTTTATCTCTTGAATCGAAATGTTGATGAGCGACTAATTGCATGCCAAATGAATTGTACAGTAATGTATAGCCAGCAATACCAGTTGTTTTTTGATATGCTTTCGAGAAACCACCGTCGATCACTAACATTTTGCCATCTGCTTTAATAGGGTCTTCACCATCTATTTCTTTTACCGGTGTATGACCATTGATGATTCTACCTTCATCTGGATTAAGGCCAAAGTCTTTTAACATTTTACGAATCATATCCACATCTTCTCGTAAATAGTAATATGGATTTTTAGGCTCTTTATGAGAAGCTTTGTCTTCGATGAAGTAACGTTCGAATGTTGTCATGGCTCTTTTACCAAATAAAGAACTATATTTACCAGTCCATAGATACCATACTAAATCAGTAGATAAGTCATCTGTTATATCTTTGTAATCGTAGGCGTAACGTACATGTCTTTCGAAGACATCTAATAGGTCACGTCCTTTATGTTGTTCACCTTCAATTTCAAACGACTCCATTTCTCCGTTTTCATCAACAGGTATACAGCCATGGATGAGTAAATTGCCGTTATATGGAAGGTAAAGTTTGCCTTTCTTCATCAAGAAGGACATGTGACGTTTTAATTTCTCAGATTGTTGGAATGAAAGCAACAATTTATTCATTACTTCTTCTTCTTCAGGTAATAATTTACCAGGATCTTCTGGGTCTACGGTACTGAAACATGTATCTTTTAAAGGATATGTTTTTCCATAAATGGTGATTTCATTTGTATCATAGTTAATCTGTTCCAAGACTAAGCGATCTTCCATTTCAAAGCTAGGGCGACGTTTAATGATTGGCATTTCTAGTTTAAATTGAATCATCGCAATCGCTTGATGAATTTTAGTGATTTGACTCTCTTCAAGTTTAGATAATCCAACTGGTTTATCAGGACGTTTCTTCGGTTTGAATGATGGATTGTTACCACTATAATGCTCTTCTGCAAGTGTTAACAACGGACGTAAATTAATGCCATAAGCATCTTCAATGATGTCTAAATTGTCATAGCGTGCACATATGCGAAGTAGGTTAGCTAAACAGGCTTTAGAACCTGCATAGGCACCAATCCATAAAACATCATGATTCCCCCATTGAATATCAACAGAATGATAGTTGATCAACGTGTCCATAATCTTATCAGGTTGCGGACCACGGTCATAAATATCTCCAACCACATGTAAATGGTCAACGACAAGACGTTGAATACTATAGGATAATCCAATAATTAAATCATCCGATTGTTCTAACTCGATAATTTGATTTACCAATGTTTCATAGTAGGATTTCTTATTGTTAAATTCGTTATTTTTATAAAGTAGTTCTTCAACAATATATGTATATTCTTTTGGCAATGCTTTACGTAATTTTGAACGTGTATATTTTGATGAGCAATAGGTAATCAAATCAATTAATTGTTCAATTGTAGTGATATACCAAACATTTAATTTACCTTTTGAATCAAAATTATTTTTAACGAGTTTTAATTTTTCTTCAGGATAATAGACAAGGGCAGCCAAGTCATCAATTTCTTTTTGAGATAATGTTTTAGCATAAAGGTCATTAATTTTAGAACGAACGTTACCAGAGCCATTACGCAATACATGTTGGAACGATTCATATTCACCGTGAAGGTCACTGACGAAATGTTCTGTGCCTTTTGGTAATTCTAAAATCGACTCTAAATTGACGATTTCTGTTGCTAACTTTTCAGGGCTATCAAATTGTTGTGATAATAAATCTAAATACTTCTCTCGTAATTCACTTTCAGTCGTTTGTGTCATCGTATTTCACTCCTGTTTGGAATTGATATTCATTGTAGATCGTTTATAAAACCGCTTACATTAATTATCTTTAAAACGCATCACTTTTTCAATGGTGATGCTTAAAATGTCAGAATTAATTCTTAAAATACGACTGTTAAACAAAAAAGCCTCAGTCACCAATGGATTCTGAGGATTTCACGTATTACTTAACGCGGTTTCTATTTTTAAAGAATATTCTATAAAGCACGTAAAGAACTGCAAGAATAATAATCACGTACATAATGTATGAGTATGTGTGTAAACCGGCCATTAAGGCGTCGAAACTACCACTTAACATACGACCGAGTAAGATTAAGGCAAAGTTCCAAATCGTCGTACCTAATAATGATAAGACGACGAACGTAACGACATTCATTTTATTAATACCAGCTGGGATTGTGATGAGTACACGTAATACTGGTATAAAGCGACATAGCAGTACAGCCCATGCGCCATAACGTTTAAACCAATCATTAGCGCGTTTAACATCTTTACCTTTCAGCTTAAACCATTTACCATGTTTGTCTACAAAACGATAAATACTCTCTTCATTAATTAGACGGCAAAGATAATACAAGATGAGTAACCCGATAAATGATGCGATTGTTGAAATTAAGAATAGGAATGGTATAGATAAACCAGATTTAACCGACATCAAACCAGCAAACGTAAGTATAATTTCAGAAGGGACGACAGGTAATACATTCTCTAATAAGATAAGAATGAATATGGCTGTATAACCCCATTTACTAATAAAATCAGTAATTAATTGTTCCATTTATATATAAGAACTCCTTTTAGAAGCGTTCGAGACATCACAACGTAATAACTGCGAAAGCCATATACGGCGTCGAAATTATCTCGATCACATTAATTTTTACCATTTAATTTCAAAAATAAAAAATTCATAGTAAATTCATTATAATAAAATTTACTATGAATTGCTTGTATAAACTAATGACAACCGTTATTTCATTGCTTTTAAATAGTGTTGATAGAGTTGCGTTGCCTCTTCATCATCTTCGACACCATAGACATTCATACGGCCATCTTTAAATAAAGTGATTTCGTAATGGTCATCTTTAATTAATTTTGCGAAAGACGTGGCCTTCACAAGTGTTCCAGGAAGATGATGTGCATGTTGAAAGACATTGGGCTGATATCGGAAAAGGTAGGTACGGCCACATAAACTTTCAATATGATGTTGTTGTTTCGTTTCTAAGAGTGAATAATGTCGATTGGCACATACGTCACAAGCAGGGTCTTGTAATATATCGACGTTCATCGCTTTGTAATCGATCTGCCATGTATCAATCGTAATTAATTTCTTTGAAAAGCCTTCCCCTGATAAGTAACGTAGCACTTCAGAAACTTCGTAACTCGCCACTTGTGAAATAATAGGAGGTAAAACACCGTTAATCGCACAACTTTCACCACTGGATGGCATGTGTTTTAAAAGACATTTTAGGCAAGGGCCTTTGAAATCAATACCATAAACGGTTCCTTTATTGCCAACAGCTGCACCATAAACCCAAGGGATTTGGTGCTTATGACATACTTCATTTATGAGATAGCGGATTTTGAAATGGTCCATGCCATCAATGATGATATCGGGTTTAACGTCGGTGATAATATCTTCAATATTAGATGAAGTGATTTCTTGATAATATGTTTGTACATCTACATGATGATTGATGTCTGCGATATGTTGTTGAACAGCATGTACTTTAGGCACCATATTGAATGCATCTGCCTCAGTGTACAATGCTTGTCGATGTAAATTAGATGTTTCAACAATATCCATATCAACAATTGCGATGTGATGCGCACCCATACGAGCAAGAAGTTCAGCAACATGACTACCTAATGCGCCGGCACCTAAAATAAGCAACGTTGCATCCGATAAAGCATGTTGACCATGTGCACCAAACGGTGAAAATCTCATTTGCCGATTGTATCGTTGCATTATAAGAATCCTAAACCTTCAGTTGGGCTTGATGCTTGGGCAGTGTATTTTACTGGAATTCGTCCTGCTTCATAAGATAAGCGGCCAGCGTGAATGCCTAACTTCATTGCTTCTGCCATTTTCACAGGGTCTTTCGCACCTGATACTGCTGTATTTAAAAGGATGCCATCAGCACCTAATTCCATCGCATGACATGCATCTTTAGGTGAACCAATACCTGCATCAACAATAACTGGTACATTTGAATTCTTAATAATGTAACTCAAGTTCAGTTGATTATTAATGCCGCGACCTGTTCCAATAGGTGAGGCTAACGGCATAACGGCGTGCACACCTAAATCTTCTAAACGTTTAGCTAAGACAACATCGTTAGAAATGTAAGGACATACAATATACCCTCGTTCAAGTAATACTTTACAAGCTTCGTAGGTTTCGAAAGGGTCAGGTAATAATGTTTCATCATCACCTATAACTTCTACTTTAATCATGTCACATACACCCGCATGTTTAGCGATTTCTGCAATACGAATTGCTTCTTCAGCAGTTTTAGCGCCAGCAGTATTTGGAAAAGTGATAAAGTCTTTTAAATTAATATTTGCAAGTGGGTTAGGTAAATTTTTATCGTACAGGTTCATACGTCTAACTGCGAACGTAAGTACATTTGTTTCCGAAGCTTTAATCGCTTTAGTTTGGATGTCTTCATTTTCAAACTTTCCTGTACCTAATAACAAACGAGAGTGTAATTCTAAATTGCCAATTTTAAACATTTTATCCGCCTCCAACAAATTCTAATAGTTCTAATTGATCATCTTCACGCACAGTGTGTTGATGATAATCATCTTGCTTAATCAATGTTTTATTATGTTCAACAATGACACGTTGTGGGTCTAACTCGAGTGATTCGAGCACTTGATGAATCGATTGTTCCGAGTCGAACGTGAACGTGTCACCATTAATGATACATTTCATGATTTAACCTCCTTGAGACATTGAAAGATTCATATTGAGCTGGTTTAACACCAGTTAATAGCCAATTTGCGATGTCACGTCCGATCACAGGAGATAATAAAATACCATTACGATAGTGACCGGTAATCATATATAAGCCATCATCAATTTGGTCCATAATTGGTAGTTCACCCTCTGTGTACGGACGTACGCCAGACCATTGTTTGAGTACACGTGCGTTTGTAAGTTCAGGAATACGTGCTATTGCATAATGTTTCAACCAGGAAATACCTTGCGTTGTATTACCTACTGAATAATTATCAAATTCACTCGTAGCACCAATTAAATAACGGTTTGGTTGTTTCGGCACAACATAGCATCCATTGGTCATAAATACCGTTTGATCTAAATGTAAATCATCGTGTTCCACAAGTAGGACTTCACCTTTAACGCCAACAACCTCACGTGGCAGTTGATATTGCTTTAATAGTTGAGATGACCATGCACCACCTGCAACAATGACCTTTTTAGCATATAAATCACCTTTAGATGATGCGATTTGATAATAGCCATTCTGACGATGAATGCCTGTAACATCTGTATTAAAGTAGCGCGTAATGTGACGTTGTTGCAGAGATTTAAACAATGCTTTCGTATAATGATTCGCATTGATTTGTCCATCATTGGGGATATAAATAGCCATGTCCGCTGCTGAGACATTGCCATTTGTTAAATCGGCTAAGTCATTGTCTGAGAGCGCAACAACATTGTGATCTAATGCGTGTAGGAATTGATATTGTGCACGTAAATGGTCTACATCACTAGGTTGATTCGCAATTTTAATTAATCCAGATGCTTGATATTGAATATCAATGCCCGTTTCATCTTGTAAAGATTGGCATAATTCCGGAAAGAGGTCTCGCGACTCGAGTGCAAGTCGAAATAAATCACTATCTTCTGTAAATTCATTCTGAGCACCTAACATGCCACCAGCTTTATAGGATGCATGTTTACCAGGTATATCTCGGTCAACGATTGCGATGTCGAGATGCGTGTGACTAAGGTGTCTTGCAATGGACATTCCGATGACACCAGAACCAATAATAAGAACGTCATGCATCTTTCAACCACTCCTTTCGTAGATGTTGAATTTGTTGTAAAGATGCGTTCATAAAGTATGAGATTGCACAAATACCTGCAAAGCCAGGTGGCAGTTGATGTATCGTATCCTCCGTCATACCACCTATGGCATATATCGGGATAGGAACGTGCAAAACATCTTTGATTTCGGACAATGTTCTAGGTTGCTGATTTGGCTTAGAAGCGGTTGGAAATATATGACCATAAAAGACATAATCCAAGTGATGTTGATAAGCCTGTTTAACAGAGTCAACCGAGTGCGTTGACATGCTAACCTGCACCTCTGGATGGTGTTCTTTATAGTGGAATGCCAACGTGTCCATCTCGCGACAATGTAAACGTGTAAGATTTAGCGCTTCTAATAATTCGATATCGCTATGGACAATGATTTTATCTCTAGGGAATCTAGCAACGATTAATCTGTTGATAAAAGAATGCAACTCATCTCTAGACATAGGGGTACGAAAGAGTAAACCATCAATCCCCTCACTAATATCAAGAAAATGTTCTAAATCTGACGCTGTTAAATGTTTGTAAGTTGTTATCGCAATAAAGATGTCTATCACTCCTAATAAATGAAAAAAACGCTATCTCCTTCGTAGGAAATAGCGTTGGTCTATATAGAACGTTATTTAGCAAGCCACTTTCCTACGCCAGTGCAAACTGGATCAGGTTCCAGGAATTATAAAGTTCTTTCTTTACTCTCAGCCTTAAACAAAGGCACTTCCAGTGGATAAATTATCTATTTAATTTTTAATAATTATGATTCACGTTTGATTTCAAATTCATTCTACAATTTTTTCGAATAGAGTTCAAATTTTAATAGGAAGAGCAAGAGACATCAATTATATAATGATCCTATTTCACAAATTCTCAGTAGCTGACTGAACGGAGAAGGCGCTTAAATTAAGCTATTGCCGGTTCTAGTCATCCTTGGGGGCGGGTCTCACCACAAAGAATGACATTAAGAAATTCTACAACCAAAGCAAGTTGGGAGTCGGGGCCCCAGCACAAAAAATCACGAAAGTGATTTTACAACCAAAGTAAGTTGGGAGTGAACAACGAATGCTGTTCCACTCCCAAATGACGTAATTAGTGAATAAAGTAACGAACGATGTACAATTTAATAAAAGAACTTTTAAATAAGATGTTGAAAACGATTTCAAAACCTGGTAATATAAATAAAAATAAATGCTAAAAACCCTATGATGGTAAGGGTTATAAGGGAGTTATTTTTATATAATAGGGAGTCTTGTGAGTATATTAGACAACATATTTAGAATCAACAAATTAGAGGAAGTAGGAAAAAGAGGTTATGGTACAAAGACAAAAGAAAAGTAGTGTTCGTTGGTTTTTTGCATTAGCATTTTTTATTATAGGTGTTATCGCCTATATGGATAGATCCAACATTTCGTATATTGCCCCGCAAATGATGGAAGATTTACATATGACAAAACAACAATTTGGTCTATTAGCTTCATTCTTCTCGTTAGGTTATGCTTTAATGCAAGTACCCTCAGGTATGCTAGCTGAGAAATTCGGACCACGTAAGATGATTACAATTGCTTTAGTATGGTGGAGTGCTTTCACTATTTTAACAGGTATGATTAAACATCACGGTTTATTATATTTAGTTCGTTTCTTATTCGGTATCGGGGAAGCGCCTATGTATCCATCAAACGCCGTGTTTAATGCAAACTGGTTCTCTAAAGATGAGAAAGGTAGAGCATCAAGTATGTTACTTGCTGGTTCATATTTTGGACCTGTATTAGCACCTGTCATTACAATTGCTATTGTAAACGCATTTAACTGGCAAGCGGTATTTTATATCTTTGGTGTGGCAGGTATCTTAATTGCGATATTATGGGGAATTATTGCGAAAGATTTACCTGAGCAACATCGTATGGTTAATGACGCAGAGAAACATTTCATTATGGAGAATCGTGACCTTGTTCAAACAACGAAATCATTACCACCATGGAATCAATTCTTCCGTCGTATTAGTTTCTATGCGATTGCAGGTCAATACTTTGTAGTACAATTTGTTATTTCATTATTCTTAATTTGGTTACCAACGTACTTAACTGAACAATATCATGTAGAATTTAAAGACATGGCGATTAGTTCATTACCTTGGTTCATTATGTTTATTTTAATTTTATCTGCTGGTGCGATTTCAGATAAAATTTTACGCAGTGGTCAATCAAGATTTGTTTCAAGAGGTTTGATTGCTATTGTAGGTTTCATCGTATTTGCAGTTTCAATTTTCTTTGCAGTACATACTGATAATTTATATGTAACTATTTTCTGGTTATCACTTGGCTTAGGCGGTATGGGTGTATCAATGGGTATGAGCTGGGCTGCAGCGAATGACATTGGTAGAAACTTCGCAGGTACTGTATCTGGTTGGATGAACTTATGGGGTAACATTGGTGCGTTATTAAGTCCATTCTTAGCTGGTGCATTAGTAGCATCACTTGGTTGGACAATGACTTTCCAATTGCTAATTATTCCAGCAGTTATCGCAGCAATTTTATGGTTATTTGTATCACCAGATAAACCATTAATTAAAGATGAAAGTCGTGAATTAAAATAATTTTATATAAACTAGGGCATCATGCCTAGATAAATCGTCGAGACTGGGATATAAATAATATAAATATGCTATTTTGCAATTTCGCAGTAGCTGACTGAACTGAGGAAATGCTTAAATCAAGCTTTTCTCAGTTCTAGTCACCCTTGCGGGGGTGGGACGACGAATCTAAAAAGAATTCTGTCCCACTCCCTGTTTTATATATGTGGAAGTGGTAAGATGATAGTGAATAAATCACAAATTGAGGGTGAAATGTATGATTATTATTAATGCAAAACTTAAAGTAAGCGAAGAACATCGTGATGCCTATTTAGATTTAATGACGAATTTAGTCAAACATGCACGTGAAGAAGAAGGTAATACATTTTATAGTCACTATGAAGATGTAAGTGAACGTAATACGTTCGTAGTTGTAGAGAACTATAAAGATCAAGCTGCTGTTGAAGCACACAATCATTCAGATCATTTTAAAGTGTTTAGTGAAAATATCGGTAACTATATTACAGAAAAACCAGTGATCGACGTAGCTGAAGTAAAATAATTAAAGTTAATTTCATAACGTAAACATGACTAAGGTAGGATAAGAAGTCAATTGCGAAGCGATGATTTCAATCCTACCTTTTTATTATTTAAACAATCACTATCATATGAACGAATAAAAAGTGTTATCATTGAATATGTATGTTTTATAGAAAGGAAAGATAACATTGGGAAATGTTTTAAAATCACTTATCACATTTGATACAAGTAAAGTTGACCCGATGAAAGGTATCAGACAGGGCTTGTTATTAATAATCCCAGCACTATTAGGTTATTTCCTAGGTAATTTCGCACTAGGATTGCTCGTGTCAACTGGGACATTGGCACATATTTATGTGTTCAAAAGCTCACCACGTTCAATGATTAGAACAGTTATCTTATGTTCGCTCTCATTTGCGGTATGTATGATACTGGGAACACTTACGGTTACTGAACCGATTCTATATGGTGTGACATTATTATTAGTTACGGTCATTCCTTACTATATCTTCAGTGCATTGAAGATTGCTGGACCGTCTTCAACTTTCTTCCTTGTAACATTTTGTTTACCGAGCAACTTGCCAGTAGCGCCAAATGAAGCACTGTACCGCGGTGTTGCCATTCTTATTGGTGGTG
Source organism: Staphylococcus sp. GDY8P47P (assembly GCF_016892225.1). Taxonomy (NCBI): domain Bacteria; kingdom Bacillati; phylum Bacillota; class Bacilli; order Caryophanales; family Staphylococcaceae; genus Staphylococcus; species Staphylococcus sp. GDY8P47P. The sequence continues at coordinate 174,291 of NZ_JAFENV010000011.1, forward strand.
CGATTGCTACATTTGTAGTTATTTTGACAATCCTTTTCCAAAAGCAAAAGATTGAAAATAGAGCAATTAATGCTGACTTTAACATGATTAAAGAATTAATGCACAATTATAACGATGTTGACAAGTTTAAAGAGAGTGCCAAAGCAGCAGTAACACAATTCAAGAACTCTGATGAATTGTTAATCACTGCAACAGCTGGGGCTGATCAAAAATTAAGTCCTCGCTTCCAAAGATTGTTATTGCTACATACCTCAGCACAAGGTTTGTATTCAGAGCTATTGGAATTACATGAAAAAGGGATACGCCCAATTCCAAATGAATTAGTTGAAATGATGGACGTTGCAATACGCAATGCATATCGCACATCAGCAGCTCGAGAAAAATGGACAAAAGAAGTCAATGTTGATGAAGCGTTCGACGATTTATGGCAATATATCTTGAAAATCGATGAAATTACAAACTTAGATTCTAACCAAATTGAACATGAAGCGAGTGTTCGTAAGCCACTTTACAGTCAACGCATCATTCATAATTTAACGTTAGATTCTATCGTATTTCGAAATACTTTGATTTATGCCGTAATTATGGCAGTGGCCATTTTTATTTCATTAGCATTTAATATCCAAAAATCTTACTGGATTCCATTAACGGCGCATACCGTCTTATTGGGTATGACAACACGACGCATGTTAGACCGTTCTGTAGCCCGTGGCTTAGGTACTATCTTAGGTACACTCGTATTATCAGCAATACTATATTTCAATCCACACTTGATTATTGCAGTCATCATTATGGGTCTTGCGGCAATGGTTACTGAAACATTTGTAGGTTCTAACTATGCCTTTGCGGTAATCTTTATTACAATCCAAGTTATATTATTAAATGGTTTAGCGTCAGATAACCTGTCCATTTCAATTGCCTATACACGTATCTTTGATGTATTGATTGGTATTGCCATCGCAGTTGTTGGGATCTTACTTATTAATCGACAAACAGCATCCGCCATGTTACCACGAACGATTGCAGAAGTGGTTCGTAAAGAAGCCGTTATCTTCCAATATTTATTCTCAGAAAATCATTACCAAGATGATTTACGTGAAAGAGATGAAAGCTTAGCTTTATCAGTGAAAATGAGTAACATGACACAAATTAATAATTCAGCAAGTGGTGAATTATTCTCAAATCAAGAAGTGATTCGTTATTATTATCCAAGCATCTTCGCATTGGAAGAAATTAACTTTATGTTAATGCGTGCAATGCAAGATCATCAACGTCAACGTATTTCTGATCATCAAATGGGAGAATACCTTGTTACCTTTGAGAACTTAGCGAAACATTTCGAACTTCAAAGCAGACTTGAAATTAATGAACTTTCCGATTTACCGCAATATAATTACATTAAATCGGCATTAATGCGACTGCAAAATAATTGTGTGCATACACGTAAAGATATTAATGAAGTTGAAGATGGAGCTGCAATTAAAGCATAATATCATCATCGAGTTTCACTTCTGGTGATAGTGGTAAAGCTAACTATCAATGAAAAAAGGAGATTGATACCATGCCTTGGACGATGGACGATTATCCGAATACGTGGAAGCACTTTGCTGAATTAGAACGAAAAAAAGCCATCGATATTGGTAATGCAATGTTGAAAGATGGCTATAAAGAAGGCGATGTTATACCGATTGCAACACAACAAGCTAAAGATTGGTATAAAGATGCATCGAAAGCAGAGCTTGATGAATTAAAGCACAAGCATGTCACACAACACCAAAAGGATCAATCAGCGAATCCAAAACTCAATGACAAAAATGTACATGTTTACTTTGAAGATGACGAATGGAAAGTGAAAACAGAAGGGGCAAAACAAGCGTCCGATACTTTTGAGAAGAAAGCAGATGCCACGAAACGCGCGCAAGCTATTGCTGATAATCGTGGAACGACAGTCATTGAACATAAAAAAAGGGAATCATCGCAATAAAATCAATGCACGAGGCTGAAACAATGCGTTCAAACAGAATGCTGTTTCAACTTCGTGCGTTTTTATTATCAATTGAAAGTTCTAAAATAATCTGCAATAAAAGAGTATTATTTTTAGTTTATTTTGTAATTCGATATAATAAACTGTGATGATTAAGGAGGAAATACTATGTATGTAGAAAGAAAACCATCATTGTATATAGAAGAATTACGAAGCGAATTTAAAGATAACTTACATCATTTCAAAGATGGAGATGAAGCCTTTGATAGATTAATTGGTTTCGTAGAACTCGATCATTTATACGCCTCAGCTTTAAAAGAAATCAGTACCAAATTAGATATTCTCGATGACAACTTTAACTATGTTTATAAACATAATCCGATTCATCATATGGAACGACGTGTAAAAGAAATGAATAGTCTAATTAAAAAATTACATCGCAAGCAAGTCGAAATTAGTGCAGAAAGTGCGCGTAAACATATCCTTGATATTGCGGGAATTCGTGTCGTTTGTAACTATTTAGAAGATATATATGTCATTGAGAAGATGCTCCTAAAACAAGAAGACGTTAAACTTCTCAAACGTAAAGATTATATTAAAAATCCGAAAGAAAATGGGTATCGTAGTTTACATATCGTTGTGACAATTCCCGTATTCTTATCCAATAAAGTGGAAACATTACCTGTAGAGATTCAAATTAGAACCATTGGCACGGATATGTGGGCAAGTTTAGAACATAAAATTCGTTATAAAAATAATGCTAATACAGAAGATTATAGCGATATGTTAAAAGACTGTGCCCTTGAAATTTCAGATGTAGAATCTAAAATGCAATCCATTCATTCTGCGATTTCAGATAATAATGAATAACGTTAAACGATATAGCGTAACTTATTGAATTGTGCATAACCTGTAACAATTTTATAAGTTATGCTTTTTTAATTTGTCTCTGTTTTGATAATTTTATGATAAAATAATAATTTAGTAATATAGGGATTTTTGAGGATGATTATGAACAGAAAACATTTTAAAACACAAATTTATCAATTAAAAAATTATCATAACGAACAAGTAGAAGTCGCTTTCGCGGGCAATCCAACATCAAATAGAGCAATCGTATTTATACATGGTGCGATCATGACATACCGTATTATGACCATGTTCGAACCTTACTTCAGAGAGTATAAAATGATTTTTATTAATTGTCCAAGTCGTGGTAGAAGTTCAAAGATTGATCGTAATAACCATACTTTAGATGATTACTCTGAACGAATTGAAGATGTTTTGGAACAAATCGTTGCCACACAACACCTTGAAAAGGTCATGATTATTGGGTATTCAATGGGAGGGATGATTGGCACACGTCTATTGAAATTTAATAAACTACCGATATCTCATCTTGTGTATTTAAGTAGCGCAGCTAAAATTACGCCAAACACAAGTATGCTTGCACGTTTATTCTCAACAGATAGTAAGCGTGATCATTTCAAAGATGAAATTACTGCCATCAAAAACTTGCCACAATACATCTTAAAGAAAACAGTTTATGCACGAAAAGAAAACGGTCTAGATATCTTATCCTTTGTCGCCCCGATTAAGACGATAATCACTGATTTATTATATACAATTAAAGCAGATTATCTTCCAGATATTGAAGAAATTGAACAATTTCCAAAGTTACTATTTATCTCTGGTCAAGATGATGAAATTATCCCGTACACAGATTCACAAGCCACTATGGAGCAGTATAAGCGCTACGGCGGTGAAACGAAGGAAATCGTCTATCCTGGTATTGGGCACATGGACTTTCCATCTGTCCTTGAACAATTACCTAATGGCACTGTAGGGATTATTGATCATATAAAATCATGGATTGAAGATAAATAAGACTGCCTTTAGACTGACCTATAACATCATTTATCAAAAGGTCTTGAATGTGACGTTACGTCATGAACTATATTCAATGTAGGAGGTGGACACTATGTCACATTACACTATTGGGGCGCTAGCTGATCAACTAGGTATAACGGTTCGAACACTACAATATTATGATCGTAAAGGTTTATTAACAGCGAAACGTACAGCAGAATCAAATCGCAGATATTACAATGAAGACGATGTACAACAATTACAGTTGATTGCGTTATTAAAGGAATTTGGTTGTACGTTAGATGAAATTCAAATATTGTTGTACGAAGATAGCGATATGCAGACATTAAAAGCAATGCTTCAACTACATAAGGAAGCATTGCAAACACATATACACGATCAAACAAAAGCATTACAACATATCAATGATGTAGAACAGTACATTTCAGATCACTCAAACGCACCAATCAATCATCTATCTGACATAGATAAAGCAATGAAACAATCGACTACATTGAAATCGTTTAAAAGTAAAGTATGGATGAGCGCAGGCGTCATTGGCATGATTCAATACACAGGACTAATTGTAAGTTTACTGAGAAGTTCAAGTAAGCCTTTCGTTTCAATCTTGCCTATTTTAGTAACCTATGCCATTGGATTAACGACATTCTATTATAAAAACATTTCATATTTGTGCCCAAACTGCCAACATACGTTTAAACCATCTGTGAAACAATTTATAATGGCGCGACATACTATGCAAACACGTAAATTAGAATGCCCTAAGTGTCACGAAACACATTACTGCATCGAAGTTTCAGATGAGAAGAAATAGAATTTTAATCATGGTTTTCCCGGTCCATCTGTGGCCGGGATTTTTAAATTCACAAAAAGAAAGCGTTTGCAAAAACGTAACTTATATATTAATATACTTGTATACAAGTTGTAATTGAATGAATAGGAGTGATGCATGTGAAAGAAAGTTATCCAACACAATGGCTTGGAGGCATGTCTAAAGGTGAAGGTGTCGCAGCAGAAATACGTTTACAAATTGTAAGTGGTGAGATTGAAGCGGGCACGCTACTTACAGAGAATCAAGTGGCTAAACAATTTGACGTTAGCCGTTCGCCAGTTAGAGATGCCTTTAAATTATTACAAACAGATCAACTCATTCAATTAGAACGCATGGGCGCTAAAGTATTGCAATTTGGTGAGCAAGAGAAGAAAGAACTGTACGATTTACGATTAATGCTAGAGTCGTTTGCATTCGCAAAGATAAAACATATAGATAGAGAACCGATTATCAAAGAGATGCGTAAACATCTTGAAATGATGAAAGTAGCAGTTAAATTCGAAGATGCTGAAGCATTTACACAACATGATATTCAATTTCATGAAGCAATGATACATGCATCAAATCACCAATATTTACAAACATTCTGGAAACATTTGAAACCAGTGATCGAAACACTCGTATTGTTATCCATGCGACAACGTATGGACCATGATAAAGCAGATTTTGAACGCATTCATCACAATCATAATGTGTTTGTTGAGGCGATTGAACACTATGATTCAGCGAAATTAAGAGAAGCCTTTCATTTAAATTTCGACGATGTTGGCGAAGACATTGAAAGCTTCTGGCTAAGATAAATAGAAGAAAGAAGGAATACTATGAACTACATGATTGGTGTGGACATTGGGACAACAAGTACGAAATCCGTATTATACGATGAAAATGGACAATTTATCATGAAACATAGCATTGGCTACCCCTTACATACGCCCAATGTTGATGTATCTGAAGAGAATCCTGACGAATTGTTTGATGCCGTTCTTATGACTGTGAAATATGTTGTAAGAGAAGCAAATATTAAAAAAGAAGACATCAAACTCATTGCATTTAGCGCACAAATGCATAGCTTGATTGCACTCGATGCGCAACATCATCGTTTGACTGAAAGTATCACTTGGGCTGATAATCGCGCAAGTCAATATGCTGAACGTATTAATAAGGAACATCATGGCTCAGACATTTATCAACGCACAGGAACACCTATACATCCAATGTCACCATTATCTAAAATCTTCTGGATGAAACATGAACAACCTGATATTTATAAACAAACGGCGATGTTCGCAGATATTAAAACATACATATTTTATCAACTATTTGAAACATACGTTATTGACCATTCAATGGCATCCGCGACAGGTATGTTTAATTTAGAAACACGCCATTGGGATGCAGAAGCACTCGAATTACTTGGTATCACTGAGGCACAATTACCACAATTAGTACCTACCACACACATACTTAAAGGCATGAAAAAACGCTACGCCACCCTAATGGGCATAGATGAGGATACGCCTATTATTGTTGGCGCAAGTGATGGCGTACTATCCAACTTAGGTGTAAACAGCTACAAAAAGGGCGAAGTAGCTGTCACGATTGGTACATCTGGTGCTATTCGTACAGTAATTAACAAACCACGCACAGATTATAAAGGTCGTATCTTTTGTTATGTATTGGACGAAGACCATTATGTCATTGGTGGACCCGTAAATAACGGTGGTGTCGTACTAAGATGGTTGAGAGATGAATTACTCGCAAGTGAAGTAGAAACGGCGAAACGTTTAGGCGTTGACCCATATGATGTACTAACTAAAATCGCTAGCAGAGTTAAACCAGGTTCAGAAGGACTTATTTTCCATCCTTACCTTGCAGGAGAACGTGCACCATTATGGAACGCAGATGCGCGTGGATCATTCTTCGGATTAACGCTCTCTCATCAAAAGGAACATATGATACGTGCCGCATTAGAGGGTGTACTTTATAACCTATATACAGTCTATCTTGCGCTTGTGGAAGTCATGAATGAAACACCAAGCACAATCAAAGCAACAGGCGGCTTTGCTAAGAGTGAAGTGTGGCGTCAAATGATGGCAGATATCTTCGACACAGATCTCATCGTACCTGAAAGCTATGAAAGCTCTTGTTTAGGCGCATGTGTATTAGGTTTGAAAGCGTTAGGGGAAATTGATGACTACTCAATTATTGAACAAATGGTCGGGACAACAAATGCGCATCAACCTGATCCAGACACAGTTCAAGTGTATCAACAGTTAGTATCCATCTTTATCAACTTAAGTCGTTCATTAGAAGAACGCTATGCAGAAATTGCAGACTTTCAACGTAAACACATGGAGTAAATCATTAAATTAGAAAAAGAAAACATTAGGAGGGTTTACGATGTTTGGAGATATTTGGCCAATTATCAGTGTTGTTATTGGGATTTTATTACTTTTGTCATTAATTATTTTCTTAAAATTGAACACGTTTATTTCATTAATCATCACTTCTGTTGTCACTGCGATATTACTAGGTATGCCATTAAATAAAATTATGGAAACCATAGAAGCGGGCATGGGAAGTACGCTCGGTCACATTGCGCTAATCTTTGGATTAGGTGCCATGCTTGGTAAATTACTTGCTGATGGTGGCGGTGCCAATCGAATTGCCGACACATTAATTGCTAAATTTGGACCGAAACACGTGCAATGGGCAATGCTAATCGCAGCCTTTATCGTAGGTATCGCACTATTCTTCGAGGTAGGGTTAGTTCTATTGATTCCATTAGTATTTACAATTGCTAAACGTGCGAAAGTCTCACCACTTAAATTAGGTTTACCAATGGTGACGGCTTTATCAGTAACACACGGTTTCTTACCACCACACCCTGGCCCCGTTGTTATTGCAAAAGAATTAAAAGCGAACGTTGGTCAAGTATTGCTATTTGGTATTATCATTGCCATTCCAGTAACGATTATCGCTGGACCAATATTCAATAAAATTGCACAAAAAATCATTCCTTCTGCCTATACGCGTGAAGGGGATATCTCAGCATTAGGATCTCAAAGAGAATTCAAAGAATCTGAAATGCCAAGCTTCGGATTAAGTTTATTTACAGCTGTGTTGCCAGTTATCTTAATGTTAATTTCAACTATTGTACAATTAATTACAGGCCATGAAGCAGCTACAAATTTATTTGAACAAATCGTTTACTTCATTGGTACTGCAGGTACAGCAATGTTAATTTCAGTTATCTTTGCGATCTTCTCTATGGGCTTAAATCGTGGCAGAAAAATGGACGACATTATGAAGTCAGTTACCAACGCCATCTATCCAATAGGTATGATGATTTTAATCATTGGCGGTGGTGGTACATTCAAACAAGTACTGATTGATGGCGGCGTAGGCGATACCATCGCGAAAATGTTCGAAGGTTCAACCATGTCACCAATCTTACTTGCTTGGATTGTAGCAGCTGTATTACGTATCGCATTAGGTTCAGCTACAGTAGCTGCCATTTCTACCACAGGTATCGTTTTACCATTATTGCAACACTCTGACGTAAACGTTGCACTCGTTGTGCTCGCAATAGGCGCCGGCAGTGTTATCTTATCTCATGTTAACGACGCAGGATTCTGGATGTTTAAAGAATACTTCGGTTTAACCGTAAAAGAAACATTCCTAACATGGTCATTACTTGAAACCATTATTTCTGTATCAGGTATCATCTTTATCTTATTCATTAGTTTGTTTGTATAGGGTTATTGTTGAATGCAAAATGTAAAGCCACTCCAACGAGTGGCTTTTTTTATTAACACTGATATGACAAGTCTAGAATGCAATAAGAAAGTAAGTTATGATTAAAATATTATCTGTTAAATGATATATTATTCTGTGAAATAAAAATTTACTGAGGGTATTTGAATGTCAAAAGTTAAAAAGATAAATGTGAGAGATATTGATTTAGATTTGTTACAAAACTCTAAAATTGATGATGTAGAAAAAGAAATAGATAAATTTAAAATGATAGATAAATTAGATCTTTTAATCATCGCACTCATTTGGGGTATGATTTTCATCATTGATTTTCAATATAGTGAATACGTTATATTAATCGTATCATTCATCGGTTTAATCTATGCTTTTTATGTAACGAGTATATTAAAAAAGCAAAACATAACATTGCACAATTATTAATGCATTATAGCAATCCACCATTATTTGATAAGCATACACAAATCAAAGTCGTTCAAAGTAAATTTACTGAGTTCAATATATATGATGTTTGGGGTATTCGGGTCACACTTTATCGTAAGTATTTTAAAAATAATCGATCATCTGTTTTTAAGTTGAAATTGAATAGAACTTAAACGCAAACTTCAAACAATTGGTTATCACAGGCTATTGCTAGGAAAGAAATCAAAAGAGTGATAAACTAACAAATGATATAAAAGACAGAATGTGCAAAGGAGTTACTTGAGTTTGAAACAGATAAAAAAAGCAATCATACCTGCTGCTGGTTTAGGGACGCGATTCTTACCAGCCACTAAAGCGATGCCTAAAGAAATGCTTCCTATTCTAGATAAACCTACAATTCAATACATAGTGGAAGAGGCTTCTCGTGCAGGAATTGAAGATATTATCATCGTAACTGGTAAACATAAACGCGCAATTGAAGATCATTTTGATAATCAAAAAGAATTAGAAATGGTTCTTGAAGAAAAAGGAAAAGATGACCTACTTGAGAAAGTACAATATTCTACGGACTTAGCAAACATCTTCTACGTTCGACAAAAAGAACAGAAGGGATTAGGACATGCGATTCACACAGCACGTCAATTTATTGGAAATGAGCCATTTGCAGTCTTATTAGGTGATGACATTGTTGAATCAGAGACACCAGCCATTAAACAATTGATGAACGTTTACGAAGAAACAGGCCATTCAGTCATTGGCGTTCAAGAAGTACCAGAGAGCGTTACTCATAGATATGGTATTATTGATCCATTAGAAAAAGAGGGCCGTCGTTACGAGGTAAAACAATTTGTTGAGAAACCGAAACAAGGTACAGCACCTTCAAATCTAGCCATCATGGGACGTTACATCTTAACACCTGAGATATTTGACTACCTTGAAACACAAAAAGAGGGCGCTGGAAATGAAATTCAGCTCACTGATGCGATTGAACGTATGAATAGTGATATTCCAGTTTATGCATACGACTTTGATGGTGATCGTTACGATGTTGGAGAAAAATTAGGTTTCGTTAAAACAACGATTGAATATGCACTTAAAGATCCAAAGATGAAAGATGAACTCATTAAGTTTATAAAAGAATTAGGATTTTAATATAATGATACAAAAGAAGACCCCATAAGCACTTAAGTGATCAGCTTAAATGTTTATGGGGTTCAACTTTGATGTGAAAACATCGCACCTATACTTCTTTAGAGACATTTCGACTTAATTAATACTTAGTTAAAGCATCAGAGAGTAAGTATTAATTAAAAATTTTGTAATAGCTTTTTTCCTAAATATATAGTTCACAATACACCTGACATATGGTAAAGAATTATGGGTTCTTCTTTAGATTACGTAATCTTGGATGTTTGATTCATGTTGAGTTGACTGACATGTCACGAGCATTATGAACATATATTTCAAGAAGTATAAATTCCACTCATCTCAGTTTCCGCTAAGATGAGCTTATGGGAAATATAATATGTAATGGTTATACTTCCCAACCTCCTCTAAAACTCTATGTATTAGATGTATATCTAATACACTTAAATTGTACAATATATTATTCAGATAGAATACCTGTCGCAATATCAAATCTTTAGCTAAAAATATCAATCTTTTTACTTCATTTAAAATTTATTGAAAAAGAAAGAGACCCACCTTACTCTCCAGTTAAGATGCGCCTCTAACGAATTTTATCAGTTGAGAGCTTATTATACCCCTCATACATCAGATCGATCTAATGTAAGTTAATTATAAAGCAAACATAATGGCACCCGTTATCAAAAAATGGACAGAAAGTATCAATAATTGGTTGATTTCTTAAAATGCAAATTTGCTTTAAAATTCTAACTAAATATATTCAATTTAAGTTATAAAAACTTATACATACTTTTGAATTAGAGGATTGATGAAAATGTAAGTTTTGATAAAATTATAATTAATAAAATAAAAAGGTGTGGGTCTTTTCTATGAAAAAGGTTATAAATGTTGTTGGCGCTATAATTTATTCAGAAGGGAAAATCTTATGTGCACAACGTAGTGAAAACATGTCATTACCATTAATGTGGGAATTTCCAGGTGGCAAAATTGAGCCTGAAGAATCTGAAAAAGAAGCTTTAATCAGAGAAATACAGGAAGAGATGAAATGTGATTTAGTTGTCGGTGACAAAGTGACTACAACTGAACACGAATACGAATTTGGCATTGTAAGATTAACTACTTTTAAGTGTACATTAAATAATCAAATGCCTACGCTAACGGAACACAAAGAAATCAAGTGGTTACATGCTGGTGAGTTAAAAACACTTCAATGGGCACCAGCAGATATTCCAGCAGTAGAAATGATTTCAACTGGTGAAGAATAATGCCTAATAATATAGTAGATAGTTTAAAGCAGTCATTGAATAAAGGTTTTATAGATAAAAACGTTGTTCACGAAGGTAATTTGAATCCCAAAATATTAATAAATAATAAAAATCAAAACGTATTAACAACTATTTTAAATGAGTTAAACAAATGTAATACATTTTATATATCAGTAGCGTTTATTACTGAAAGTGGGTTAGCAAGTATTAAATCAGCACTCTATGATTTAAATAAAAAAGGAATTTCAGGAAAGTTAATTACTTCTAATTATTTAGGATTTAATACCCCTAAAATGTATAAAGAATTATTGAAACTAAACAATGTTGAAGTACGCTTAACAGACATTGAGGGCTTTCATGCGAAAGGATATATATTTGACCATGATAATTATTCTTCTATGATCATTGGGAGCTCTAACCTGACATCAACTGCAATGAAAGTAAATTATGAACATAATGTTTTGTTGTCAACTCATAAAAATGGCGATTTAATACATAACGTAAGGTATCAATTTGAAGAATTATGGGATAACAGTATACCTTTAGATGAGAAATGGATTGAAGACTATGAATTATCATTTAGTCCGAAACTCTATAAAAATTTATTTGAAATCAATAGTGAGCAAAACACATTATTAAACAAATTTAATAAAACCAATGAAATAAAACCAAACATCATGCAAGAAGAAGCTTTGATGTCTCTAAGACAATTAAGAGAATCAGGTGAACATAAAGGGTTAGTTATATCGGCTACTGGAACTGGTAAAACTATTTTATGTGCATTGGATGTAAGGAATTATAAGCCTACTAAATTTTTATTTATTGTTCATAATGAGAGTATTTTAAAGAAAGCTCGCCAAGAATTTATAAAAGTATTTCCTCATGAAAGTCCACAAGAGTTTGGTTTATATACAGGTACTCAAAAAGAACAAAAAGCAAAATATGTTTTTGCAACTATTCAATCTTTAAGTAGAAATGATAATTACAAAAACTTTAAAAAAGACGCATTCGATTATATAGTTTTTGATGAAGCGCATCGAACTGATGCTAAAACATATCAAATTATTTTTAATTATTTTAATCCTGATTTTATGTTAGGTATGACAGCAACTCCAGAGAGAACAGATGATGGAAATATATTCAAATTATTTGATAATAATATTGCATATGAAATTCGATTACCTAAAGCCTTGGAAAGCAAAATACTTTGTCCATTTCATTATTATGGAGTTACCGATTATGTACATAATGGCATAGAAAGTGATGATTTTACTGATTTAAAAGATTTAACTTCTGAAGAAAGGGTTAGTCACATAGTTGAAAAAGCAAACTATTACGGTTTTTCAGGTGATACATTAAGAGGGTTGATATTCGTTAGTAGAAAAGAAGAGGCTATTGAAATAGCAGAGATGTTGACAGCTAGAAATATTCCAAGCAAGTCATTGATTGGTAGTGACACCCCGAATAAAAGGATGAAAGTAACAAATGAATTAATTAATGGGGAAATTAAATATATCGTCACAGTCAACTTATTCAATGAAGGTATAGACATTCCAGAAGTGAATCAAATTTTAATGTTAAGAGGTACACAATCTAGTATTATATTTATTCAACAGTTAGGTAGAGGATTGAGAAAAAGTTCTGAAAAAGAATATGTTACAATCATAGATTTTATAGGTAACTATAAAAATAACTATCTTATTCCAATAGCTTTGTCAGACAATCAATCTCAAAATAAAAATGCATATCGTGAGTTTTTAAGTAACCCTAATAAAATAGAAGGTATATCTACGATTAATTTTGAAGAAATCGCTAAGAAAAAAATCTATGATTCTATAGATAATGCTAAATTAAATAGTGTAAAAATTATTATTGATGCATATAAAACTGTTGAAGAACGAATAGGTCATACACCAATGCTTATAGACTATATTGAACAAAATTCGATTGACCCTCAGGTTATTTTATCTAAATTTAGCAGTTATCATGAATTTTTAAAGAAATATAAATATACGCAAATGGAACTCTCAGATGATGCAACAAAAAATTTATGTTTCTTATCAAGAGAAATATCACCTGGATTAAAAAATTCGGATTATTTAGTACTTGAATATATAATCAATAAAAGTCAAATAGGTGAAGAAATATATGATGAATTGAATCATCTTAATAATGAGGATATTAAAACTTCTTTAAAAATATTAACATTAGAATATTTTGGTCAAGCAGAACATGCGAGATATGGTAGTCCAATTATAACTAAGAATGGAAATAAATATATTTTGAGTGCTTCATTTAAAAAACATTTGGCAGATATGCAATATCAATTATATGTAGACGATTTAATTAGTTTAGCTAAATATTATAATGAGAAGTTTCAAAATTCAGGGAATGACTTAATCCTTTATAATCAATATTCGAGATTAGATTTTCTAAAATTAGTAAACTGGAGAAATGATGAAAAAAATATGAGTAATAACATTTATGGTTATAGAGTGTTAGATGATCATATTCCAGTATTTATTACATATAAAAAATCTGAAGATATAGAAGATAATATTAAATATGAAGATCATTTTATAAGTCAAGATGAATTAGCTTGGGTTTCAAGAGCAAATGCATCATTAAAAAGTAATGAAATACAAGATATTATTAACCATAAAGAGCAAAATAAAAAAGTTTATATTTTTGTAAAGAAAAGTGATGCTGAAGGAAGACTTCATTATTATTTAGGAGAAGCAGAATACATCCAAGGAACAGCTAAAGAAGAAATTCGAGATATTGGTGATAGAGTAGTAACAATGAATTTTACTATGAAGACATCAATTAGAGATGATATATATAGATATATTGTAGAAGAATAAAATTAACGATCACCATAGTGTAATTAGTCAGATTTTAAATTGCACTATGGTGTCTTTTATTATTTTGAATATATAATAATATATGTAATATACATAATGATTAGAGGGATTCAAGATGATAAAAGATATAAAAAATGTTTTGAATTTGATAAAAATGAAAAATAGTGAGGATGTCAGAACGAATAAAGATTGGGACCTAAGTGACAAGTATTCATCAATTATTGAAGAATTATTGCCCAAACAGCTAGAAAATTTATCTTATAATAAAGACCTTTCAACTACTGGAAGTGTTGGAAAGGGAAATTATAGTATGGTTCCATGGGTTACTACCTTTAACACTAATATAACTAAAAGCACTCAAAAAGGTTACTACATTATTTATTTCACCCCGAAGGCAAAGGGGTATATCTCTCTTTAAATCAAGGTTGGAGCGAAATTAAAGAAAAAACTTTGGGTGTGAAAAAAGCTAAAGAAAAAGCACTTGCCCTTTCCAAGTATTTAGCGTCATATCTGGATGATAATAACTTTGAAGTAGGTAGATTTTATTATTCAAATAATAAGGATAGTAAATATGATAAATCGGATTTGCCAAGTGGATATGCTCACGGTTCAATTATTTATAAGTATTATGATTTTGAGACTGAAGTGTATACCGAGGATATGATGATTTCAGACTACAAAGAAATGATTAAATTACTTAACGGATTAGTAAATAAAATTAATATAAATGAATATAACGCTTTATTATTAAATATTAATGAAATAGTAACAATAATAGAGACTAAAGAACTTAATGAAAGTATTAATGAAAATAAAAATATTCAAATGTCTCAAATAGATAAGCCCAAAGCTTCCACATATGCAAAAAAATATAAGACCTCTACTAAAAAACAAACTGATGACGACATTGAAAAAGCCCATAAAGAAAACAAAATAACGGGACAAATTGGAGAAAAATTAGCTTATCAATATTTTATGAATTTAATTGAAAAAAATATATCTGATAAAAATTTACAAGAACAATTTATTAATACAATTGATACATCTATGGGTGAACTGCACGGATATGGATATGACATGACTGCTTTTGATCCTCAAAATTTAGATAGTCCAGTTGAAAAATATATTGAAATTAAAGCCACTAAATCTAAAAAAGAGGATGAACCTTTTTACTTATCATTAAATGAAATATATGCCATGTATGAGAACCCTCAAAAATATTTGATATTCAGAATTATAGGATTAAATAGTAAAACACCTAAGTTTTATATTATTGATCCATATGAAAACCATGATGAATTTGAAAGTGTAGAGGATTTAATAGAGAAAGTCTTTAATGCCGAGTGTATTCAATTTAAAATATTTAATGTTAAACCATAGAATATACATCATAGTTAAGAGGGATAACATAAAAGTATAATTACCTGAACCTAAGCGCTTTAACGCATTGTGAGTAGTTCTAAGATAGATAACGTAGCGAAGTTATAAGACTCCTAGCGGAAAAGAAAGTGTCTCAAGACTACAGGCTTGAGCCTTTGCCGCAGGAAAGCGAAATAACTTAAGTAAGTGAATATCTATCTAAGAACTACTTTATAGCCCCCTAGGCAAGTATATCGACTTAAGTGAAATATAAATCCTTTTATATTCCACATACATAAATTCCTTCAATAGCTTTCATTTTCAAAAAAGTGAACTATTTGTGAAAAGTATCACAAAATACTTTAAAAATTTTTAAAAGGGTGTATGATAAGAATTGTAAGGAATAAGTAATGGGAAGTGATACTGATGAGAAAAGTAATTGAAGAAGTTGTTTTTTCTGATGAAGGCAGTTACGACATTTATTTGAAAACTGGTGTTAATCAGGGAATGATCGGTGATATTAAAGATGGCTACTTGACTATCGATTCAATTCCATATATTGATGCAGAACGACTATATTACTATGGACTCGAACGTAAAACACTCGTTACAAATTAATACAAATTGAATGGCCTCCTATTAACATTCAAGAACCTTATATGCCTTCGTTGGTGAGCAGTCGAAGGCATACCATAAATATACCCCTAATCATTCTGGAATAATGTGTTGAAAGCCCGTATCTTACCATAGAGATACGGGCTTCAGTGTATTATAAATCTTTGAAATTCTTCTTAACTTCATTATATTGATATTCTTGATTATATAACTTAAACTTGTAGCCTTCTTGACTAGAGAATGGCATTCTTACACGTGGAATTTGGTCCAATTGTGCGATAAATTCTCTCTCTTGGCGTGTACGTTGATTCACACTCATCTCCATCCATTCTTCTTCACTATATAAATCGATGAAATGAAATGAGAAACTTGTTCTACTCTTTTCAGCGCGTAACGCTTGAATACGTTCTTCAAATGTCATTGTGTAACCTCCTATCTTTCTATATGCCCAATGATTTAATTACATATATTAACTTTAATACGTTTTCTTAAAGATTACAATTCATCTTAGTATTTTCATAATAATATTTCCTAGGAATTGTCTTAAAGGTTTAATGCATTTTAAATAAGGTAATGTATTTTATGAATCTAAAGTAAAGGATGAAGTGAAATGACAGAATTAAACGGACGCGTAGCAATTATTACCGGTGCAAGTAGTGGTATCGGAGCAGCAACAGCAAAAGCACTTGAGAAGCAAGGTGTTAAAGTCGTATTAGCAGGACGTAGTCATGATAAATTGAATACGGTAGCAAAAGATATGAATGAAGACAATATACACATTGTACCTACAGATGTGACAAACCAAGTAGAAGTAGATGCACTAGTAGCAAAAGTCATCGATACATTTGGACACGTGGATATCTTCGTAAATTGTGCAGGTGTCATGCGTTCATCTAAAATCACAGACTATCAAGTTGAGTCATGGGATTCAATGGTTGATACGAATATTAAAGGACTTCTATACAGTCTTAACGCGATATTACCTAAGTTTGAAGCACAGGGGTCAGGACATGTAGTCAATTTAGCATCTATATCTGCGAATGAAGTATCTAAAGAAAGTGCATTATATAGTGCTACAAAATCTGCTGTACTGATGATTTTTAATGGCTTAGAAAAAGAATTAGCAAAAACAGGGATTAAAACAACAAGCATATTACCAGGAATGGTAGATACACCAATGACAGAACGCAGTGACTTTGGTGGTCGTAAGAAACTAGATCCTGAAAATATTGCAGATGCGATTGTTTACGCATTAACACAACCTGCACATGTTAATGTGAACGAAGTGACAGTACGACCAGTATAATAATAGTCATAGGTGTTTCTTGTCATTTGGCAAGAAACACCTTTTTTGTAATTTTTATCGTGATACACTCATATTGAAGGACGATAGTGGGGATAACTAAGATTTAGAGGAGTGACAAAGATGGAGAAACGTCTTTATAACTTATTAGAATTATTAGTTAGCTATAATACGGAGAGTCCACCTGGACGTAATACAGACCCTTTGCAAGATGAGATTGAGGAATTATTAAAAGCACTTGGATTTAGTATTCAACGTGAGCAACTTTATATGAATGATAGTGTCATTGTCGCGACTTTGAAGGGGAGTAACCCTTCCGCACCTAAACTTATATTAAATGGCCATGTAGATGTGGCATCAGTAGATGATGATTCAAACTGGACGTATCCGCCATTTGAATTAACCCAATTGGATGACTGGCTTTATGGTCGTGGAGTAAGTGATATGAAAGGTGGTATGGCGTCATTATTTTATGTTCTTGAAAAGTTACATCAAGAAGGACGCCAACCTAAAGGTGATATTATCGTGCAATCGGTTGTTGGAGAAGAAGTAGGTGAAGCAGGTACGAAACTTGCTTGTGAAATTGGACCTGAAGCTGATTTAGCACTCGTGTTAGACACAAGTGAGAATATGGCGCTTGGTCAAGGTGGTGTGATTACCGGATGGATTACCGTGAAAAGTAAGAATACCATTCATGATGGTGCGCGTAGTCAAATCATCCATGCTGGTGGTGGATTGTTTGGCGCGAGTGCCATTGAGAAAATGACAAAGATTATACACGCTCTAAATGATTTAGAACAACATTGGGCAGTGATGAAACATAGTCCTGGTATGCCACCTGGTGCCAATACGATTAATCCAGCAGTCATTGAGGGTGGCCGTCATCCTGCCTTTATTGCAGATGAGTGCCGTTTATGGATAACGGTTCATTATTTGCCAAACGAGCGATATGAAGATGTAGTTGCAGAAATAGAAGATTACTTGAATCGTGTGGCTGAGGCTGATATTTGGCTTCGTGAGAATCCATTGCAGTTTGAATGGGGCGGCGAATCAATGATTGAAGATAAAGGCGAAATCTTCCCAAGCTTCACTATTCCGCTCAATCATCCTGGTTTTAAACAATTACAATCAGCACATCATCATGTTCATGGCACAGACTTAAAACATGGTATGAGTACGACAGTAACGGATGGTGGCTGGACTGCACACTTTGGCATTCCTACGATTTTATATGGACCTGGTAGCCTAGAAGAAGCACATAGCGTAGATGAGAAGATTGAAGCATCGGAACTTCAAACTTATAGCGATGTGCTATATCAATTCTTAAATCATTGGTACGATCATCCAGAGAAGTAAATAATAGAAAAAAGGCAATGGTCATGTGCGACCATTGCCTTTTTAAATTGTTTATAGACTATTTTTTAATGAACGACGAATGCGGTTCATCCAATTTGCACGACGTTTCGATACGACAGGCATACCTGAAGGTTGAGCTGAACGTTTTTTAAGTTCTTGGCCATATTTAATCGCTTCTTGCATTAAATAAACTTGTGAATTTAATGGTGACAAGTTATTTTCTACATAATGGTAATGACCATGTTCGTCTTGGAAACGTCCTTTTTGGTTATCAGATAATTGTAAATCCATAAAGTCGACTAAACGTTTACCAATCTCTTTATCTTCAACTGGGAATAGGATTTCTACACGTTTAATCATATTACGTGTCATTACGTCAGCTGATGATAAATAGATACGTTTATCGCCATTATTATGGAAGTAATAAATACGAGAATGTTCTAATAATCGACCAACGATACTTACAACTTCAATGTTCTCACTAATGCCTGGGATACCAGGTTTTAAGCAACAAATACCACGAATAATGAGTTGAATCTTCACACCGGCTTGTGATGCTTCGAATAATTTTTCGATGATTGTTTTGTCTGTTAATGAGTTCATTTTCATCATAATTTTACCGTTACCATGTTGAAGGTGACTGCTAATCTCTTTGTCGATTCGGTCGATAAAGACGTCACGAATATCGAAAGGTGCAACGATTAATTTATTGTATTCTGGTTTAACAGAGTACCCACTTAAATAATTGAAGAAGTTAATTGCATCTTCTGCAATTTGTTTATTTGTAGTGATAATACCCATATCTGTGTATAATTTCGCAGTTTTGTCATTATAGTTACCTGTACCCAAGTGAACGAATGACGTCAATTCGCCACCGACACGCTTAACTACTAATGCGATTTTACTATGTGTTTTCAGGTGTGTCATACCGTATATCACGTGACACCCTGCGTCTTCTAACATACGTGCCCAATGGACATTGTTTTCTTCATCGAAGCGTGCTTTTAATTCCACAAGTACGGTTACTTGTTTCCCTTTTTCTGCGGCTTCTTTCAAACTCTTAATGATAGGTGAGTCTTTACTTACACGATACAATGTTTGTTTAATTGCAATCGTATTAGGGTCATCTGCCGCTTCACGGATAAAATCAACGATCGGTTCGAAAGATTCGTACGGATGGTGGAAGAAGATGTCACGTTTCAATGCAAGTTCATATAAATTGTTGTTTCCTAGTGAACGTGGAATTTGTGGTGAATATTTCTCGTAAGTGAGATAGTTTAATTTATGAGATAAGTGATCGACTAAACCAAAGATAAATGTTAAATCTAGTGGTCCATTAAGGAAATAAACATCTTGGTGATCCACTTCTAATGTCTCGATAAGCCAATCAAGATCATCTGGATTAGCGGTACGACCATCAACTTCTAGACGTACTGCTGAACCACTCTTACGTTCTTTAAGGAAACGTTCAATTTCGATAAGTAAGTCTTCTGCGCCATCTTCATGAATCGTTAAATCAGCATTTCTTGTAATTCTGAAAGTAAATGTATTTAAGACTTCATAACCAGTAAATAAATAATTGATAAAGTAAGTAATAACGTCCTCAACCATCACAACATACTGTTTAGCACCTTCATTGTAAGTTAGAAATCTTGGAATAAGTGATGGTATTTGAACGATGGCTGAATTGATGGCATCTTCAGTGTCAATATCAACGAAGATGTTTAAACTTTTATTATTAAGCTTAGGAAACGGATGGTAAGCATCTATGCCGAGTGGTGTTAAGGTTGGCAAGATAGTTAATTTGAAATCTCTTTCTAATTTATCTAATATTGGTTCAGATAATTCGTTTGGTTCACACATCACAATTTCGTAATCTCGAAGTTCAGTCATTAATTCATTGTAGCGTTCATATTGCTTATCTACATATTTTTTAGCTTTTTCTTGGATAGCATCAACTTGTTCTTGTGGTGTCATTTGTGCTTTGTTTTCAGGTTTATCATATCCCATTTTAACTTGGTCTTTTAAACCAGCAACACGAACCATGAAGAATTCATCTAAGTTTGAACTAAAAATAGATATAAAGTTTAATTTTTCAAGTAGCGGGTTGTTTTTATCATATGCTTCTTGAAGTACACGATAGTTGAAATCAAGCCAACTTAATTCGCGATTGTTATAGTACTGCGGTAAGCTAATATCATTTTCTCCCAATTGAGTTTGCATTCCAAATACACCTCGTCATTTCCTCAAATATGCGTTGTTCTTTTCAATTAGTAAGTAAAAGGCATAACATCCTAACTTAAAGATAGCATACTTGTTTTAAGATTTTGTAAAGATGATAGAAACATTTCCTTTAAGTATCTTTTCGATATGTTTTTTCTGTCTATTTGCTTGATATTCTTCGGCAATAGGCTCGCCTTCTGTATAAAATACAGTTAATTGATAGTCATCGTCGCCTTTTTTCTTTTTCTTCAATTCGATATCGACAACAAAGCTTGTTTGTGAAATGTTTAATGCGTTAATGAATTTAATAATGCCACCTAATGTTTGGATTGAATCTATTTCCTTATTGCTGAACCAATCCGTTTCTTGGCAATAGAATTTCAATAGTGATTTATTTTTAAAGCTGGCAAGTAACGCCAATTTAACTCGGTCTTTATGTGTATAGCCGTTTATCATTGAGTTTGCAATGATGTAATACGTGTGTGGAGAACTTGAATCAGAATCAATGAAACTACCAAGATAGTATATATAAGCGCCTTCTTCAAAGAGACGTTGCTCATTGTCGCTAATATCTAAATCTGCGAT
Organism: Staphylococcus sp. GDY8P47P; assembly: GCF_016892225.1. Classification (NCBI taxonomy): domain Bacteria; kingdom Bacillati; phylum Bacillota; class Bacilli; order Caryophanales; family Staphylococcaceae; genus Staphylococcus; species Staphylococcus sp. GDY8P47P. Next base: position 195,910 of record NZ_JAFENV010000011.1, read on the forward strand.
ATCAATGAGTTGTGATAATAACGATTTAGCTAGTTTGAGACGCGCTTGTGAACTAACATCTTCAATCTTGTATTCACGTGCTAAGAAATGAATGGACTCTTTACGGACGTTATGTTTATCAAAGACGTCAGGGTAGCGTTCACGAACTTGTTTCATGACATAGCCTTCACGTAGACCATTTCTTGAGAATGTGAACTGCCTTGCGTCTACAATTTTATATAATGTTTTAAATACGGATACCGCTGGAAGGATAATATCTGCACGATCACGACTTAAACCATCAAGGTTGGTTAAATCATCACGATCGTTTTTACGAATGATATCAAAGACTTCATCGATATCTTTATTCGTCATTGTGTAGTTGTGGACGCCACCAATAGGATATGAATGCTCGGCTTGATGAATACGGGCAACATTTCGAGCGGAACCACCAACACCCACAAGCGCAACCTTTTGATCCTTAAGCCATTCTAACGATTCAAATTGTTGTGATAAGAATTTCTCCATATCTTTAATAGCACCTTTGTCATTGTGCGCTTTGTCATTGAAGAATTTTCTTTTGAGTGTCACGACACCGAAAGGGAAGCTGTGGGATTCAAAAAGTTCTTTATCTTTAAATAATGTTACTTCAGTCGAACCACCGCCGATATCAACGGATACACCATTTTCGATTTCCGTCGTATGTGTGATTGCATAGTAACCGTAGTAGGCTTCGTCCGATTCAGGTACGATTTTAATATCGATGCCTACTTCCTTTTTAACTTCCTTGACGATTTCGTCATTGTTTTTAGACTGACGAATTGCCGCTGTAGCAATCGGATGTAACTCGGTTACATTGAATTTATCTGACACAGATTTGAAACTGTGTAGTGCATCAATGAGTACTTTTATGCCGTCTTTACTCATCTTATTATCTTTAGTGAGATATTGGCTTAGACGTGTAGGGGTCTTAATGTTGAGCAATTCATTAATGCCTGTCGCTTTATTAAAGTTGAAAATAACTAATCTGATTGTGTTGGATCCAATATCTACTAAACCTATTCGTTCTTCCATCGTGTCCTCCTAAATGCCTAAAATAATGTTAATAATGAATACACTTCTATACCTTTATTTTACCGTAATATCACGCTTTGAAAAAGAGAGAGTGACATAATTATTGGTAATAAGTAAAAATTTTTGTAAGGGATTACATATAAATAGACCTTCTCAATAAATGAGAAGGTCTTTACAAAGATTTGCGTTTCAATTATCACGATGCATTGCGAATTAGTGTGGAATTTTGACAGGGCCACCTGGTCCGAGTGGAATGCCAAGAAGGTACCACGCAATGACGAATAAGGTCCACACAATACCTAATGCGAAGGTGTATGGCATTAAACTCGAAAGTAGGGAACCTAGTTTCATATTTTTATCATACTTTTGCGCATAAGATAGCACCAGTGGCATATAAGGCATCATTGGTGTAATAGGGTTTGTAATAGAATCACCGACACGATAAATCATTTGTGTAAACGCTGGATGATAACCGAGTAGAATCATCATTGGTACAAAGATTGGCGCAAGAATACCCCATTTAGCAGATGCGCTTCCAATAATTAAGTTAATTAAACTACTCAATATGATAATGCCGATGATGAGCACAATCCCATTTTGATGTTGTAATAATTTAGCGCCATAGACTGACACAATAATCCCTAGATTACTCCATTGTAAAAAGGCGAGTAATTGAGCGGCAAAGAAGACGATTAATATAAATGATCCCATAGAACCAAGTGAGTCACTAATCATGCTACCTAAATCTTTGGAATTCTGAATTTGTTTACTTAAAATCCCGTAAACAATCCCAGGAATTAAGAAAATAACGAGGATGACTAATCCCACACCATTAATTAATGGAGAATCATCAATAAGACTTCCAGTTTTTGCGTTTCTTAACCAACTACTTTCTGGTAAGCAACAAATGATTAACGCTACGATGAGTATTACGAAAGACATGTTTGCCCAGAACAACGCTTTTTTCTCTGTTGGCGTAATATGTGATGATGTTTCCTCATCTTCATCGTAATCTGCTTGACTTGCATCATAGTCGCCTAAACGTGGAATAACAACCTTTGTAGTAGTGAAATAGATAACGGGAAGTACCAAGATGACACTCGCGGCAATAAAGTACCAGTTCATAGCCACATTGATCTTGACACTATCTGAAACAATCTTCGTCGCTGGTTCAGTAAAGGCATAGACTAATGCATCTTGCATACCAATTAAAAAGTTTGCACCAAAACCACCTAATGAAGAAGCATAGGCCATTGCAAGACCGGCGATTGGGTGATAACCAATCTTAATAAAGATCATTGCAGCAAGTGGGGGTAAGATGACTGTTGCTGCATCCCCAGCTAGACTTCCTAATATCCCAATTAAAATGATAGTCGGTACAATGATTCGATTTGAAGCTCGGTTAACAACTGAAATCATTAACTTATCAAAATATCCTGATTTCTCAGCAGCACCAACACCAATCATCACCGCTAATACAAGTCCTAGTGCAGGAAATTCAGAAAAGTTCTTAACGGCATCATTCATAATCATAGCGATACCTTCAGTACTAAGAATACTCTTTATATGTATGGTTTCTCCATTCCCTGGATGTTTCACTGATACGTCAAAAAGAGACACAATCCAAGTGATAACGGCTAAGCCAACACACATTAAGAAGAAAAGCATTGCAGGGTCTGGTAATTTATTACCAGCTTTTTCAACACCATTTAGAAATTTATTAACTAAAGATGTTCTTTCTTTTGTATTAGTGGTCATAAAATGCCCCCCCTTTGTTAGTTAACTCAAAGTATAACAAACTGATTTTTAAAATATAGCAATTTTCAGAAATTTAAGTATAAGAATTGGTTATTAATGTGATAAGTACAATAATAATTACTTATTAAATAAGATTGGAATTAAATTGTGTGATGAAGCGCTATCATTATGAGCATAAGGTTTGAGGGTGTTTGAAGTGTGGAAGATAAATATTGTATAGATGAGTTAAATTTCATTAAAGAAATTTGAAAATAGGAGTGAAAGCCGTTATGAAACGTTTAGAAAATAAAATTGCAGTCATCACTGGTGCAAGTACAGGTATCGGTCAAGCATCAGCAAAAGCCTTGGCTAATGAAGGTGCACATGTACTAGCCCTTGATATTTCGGATGAATTAGAAAAAACGGTTGAAGAAATAAATCATAATGGAGGTAAAGCTACTGCGTATAAAGTAGACATCTCAGATGATAAACAAGTCCAAGACTTTGCGGATAAAGCTAGAGATGAGTATGGGCGTGTAGATGTTATCTTTAATAATGCGGGTGTAGATAATGGCGCAGGCCGAATCCACGAGTATCCTGTTGAAGTATTCGATAAAATTATGGCAGTGGATATGAGAGGTACATTCTTAGTAACCAAATTCTTATTACCGTTAATGATGGAACAAGGCGGTTCTATTATTAATACGGCATCATTCTCAGGACAAGCGGCCGACTTATATCGTTCTGGATATAACGCTGCCAAAGGTGCAGTCATTAACTTTACGAAATCTATCGCTATTGAATATGGTCGTGAGAATATTCGTGCGAATGCTATTGCACCAGGAACAATTGAAACACCATTAGTAGACAATTTAGCTGGTACTTCAGAAGATGAAGCGGGTAAAACGTTTCGCGATAATCAAAAATGGGTCACTCCATTAGGTCGATTAGGTAAACCTGAAGAAGTAGGTAAACTTGTTGCATTTCTAGCATCTGACGATAGTTCATTTATTACTGGTGAAACGGTTCGAATTGATGGTGGTGTTATGGCTTATACTTGGCCAGGAGAAATGTTAAGTGATGATAGATGGAAGAATTCAGTAGAATAGCAATTAATTGTAATAGTTAAATTAAAATGAAGGTTAATATTATAACCCCAGTCTATGGCAGTAGACTGGGGTTTAGTGACGTCAAATGACGTTAATCTTCATTATATTAAGCACACCACACACTAGTGTGAGAATGCGATATTTTGATGATATGACTTAAACTATCAAATTCATAATATTTTAACTAGTAACTTACCATTTTATTCTCTCATAAGCATCATCATTTAGTGAACGAACGATTTCAGTTACAAGGCGTACTGAATTTTCATAATCATCTGTGTGGAGTACTGACACATTTGAATGCATATATCGTAAGGCAACGCCAATAGAAATTGTAGGTATACCTTCATTTGCAACATGGATACTTCCTGCATCTGTACCACCGCCAGCTGTTGTATCCCATTGCACAGTAATGTAATGTCTTCTTGCAACTTCTTTAATATGTTGACGTAAGCCTTGATGTGCAACATTAGATGCATCCATTAAGATTACTACAGGACCATTTCCTAAAGTCGTCTCACTTCCAAGGTTGTTCATTCCTGGTGTATCGTATGCGACTGCAACATCCACTGCAATAGCGAGGTCAGGTTTGATTTTATTAGCAGCAACTTTAGCACCACGCAATCCAACTTCTTCTTGCACAGTTGCCCCTGCATATAAATCTACACCGATTTGTTCGTCTTTAAGTCTTTTTAAAACATCGATTGCAAGTGCACAACCGTAGCGATTATCGAATGCCTTAGCAGTTAAATATTTGCCATTCGCTAATTCTTCAAATTCACTATAAGGTGTAATCATATTGCCAACTTCGATACCGTGATTTTCAGCATCTTCTTTACTTCGAACACCGATATCAATGAACATATCTTTAATTTGGACAGGCTTCTTACGTTCTTCTGGATCAAGTACGTGTGGTGGTTTTGAACCGATAAGACCACGGATTTCAGTACCATCATCTGTTGTGATAGTTACTTTTTGAGATAACATGACTTGATTCCACCAACCACCAATAGGTTGGAATTTGATAAATCCATTATTATCGATTTTAGTCACGATAAAGCCAATTTCATCTAAGTGGCCAGCGACCATAAGTGATTTTGTTCCATTGTCACTTGCTTTTTTACCGAAGATACCACCCAAACCATCTTCTATAATTTCATCACTTACAGGCTCTAAATATTCTTTCATCTTTGCCTTTACATTGCGTTCATAACCAGCAATGCCATTTACATCAGTCAATGATTTCAATAATTCAATTGATTCTTTCATAAGCACACACTTCCTAACGTCATTATTTACTATCATTGTAGCATGTAGATTTTTGATTTTCTGAAAAAATTGTTTCTAATAAAAATTATCTGGTAATGATATACGTAATAAGATAAAGTAAATGCTATAATTTAATTGAAAAATGACACAGTGGGAAGTAGATGAGTATGATGAAAAAGTTCTTTGTATTGACGATATTAATGGTGTTAAGTGTAAGTATATTAGGAGCGTGTAGTAAGGAACGCTCTAAGACATATGAAGGTGACATGGAAGGGAAGCATGTATTAACGACATTGTCTTATAAAAAGAATAAAGTAGTAAAACAATCAACGGTAACAACATTAAAATATAATGATTTCGGTATGTCTAAGAAAGAAGCTAAGAAGACGTTCCATGATCATCATCAATTGAAAGACCTTAAAGGTGTATCTTATAGCTTAGAAAATAATCATGAAAAATGGGTTGAAACAATCGATATAAACTATAAAAAAGCAAACATCAAAGAAGTCGAGAAGCACTTCTCTTTAATGGCAACATCTAAAAAAGGCAAAAAGGTCAATATGGAAGGGACCGTTAGAGAATTAAAGAAATTAGGCTTTAAACAAAAAAGTAATATGACAGATGAATAATGAAAAAGATGTCGGGACAACTCACATAATGCTGTGTCTCGACATCTTTTTATTTGAATATTAACTTATTAATTTCAGTTTGTAATCGACAATGTCTTCAATTGAACCATCTAAACGTTTAATTACAATATGATCACTCGTAATGTCATTCGGACTTTTAACACCGACGGCAGCGGCAATGTTAAATAAGCCTTCGTGTAAACTTGTGATATAGTTTGTCACACGATATTGCTTCTCATTAACAATTAACGCTTTCTCTTTCTTAGGATCTGTCGTTGCAACGCCGACAGGACATGTGTTCAAGTGACATTGTTGACTCATAATACAGCCAACATTTATCATCATACCGCGAGCGATATTAACTAAATCAGCACCTAGTCCTAATGCAATTGCTATTTTATCTGGTGTAATTAACTTACCTGAGGCAAAGATTTTCATTTTATCTCTGATTTGGTGGCGTTCTAACATGCCAGATACGATTGGAAGGGCGGTAAATAATGGAAGACCAACACCATCTTGTAATTCTTGGAACGTAGCACCGGTACCACCTTCACCACCATCAATGGTAATAAAGTCAGGATAAATGTTCATTTTAACCATTGTTTGTACGAGTGACTCAATTTCTTCCACTTTACTTACAACAATTTTAAAGCCTACAGGTTTCTGACCTAATTGGCGAAGTTTATCAACAAATTGTAATAAATCTTCAGGTGAGTCAATAAAGTCGAAGCGGTTCGGTGAATTGATCGTTTTATACGGTTCGATATTTCTAATTTTGGCAATTTCTTCTGTAACTTTATTGCCTTCCATATGACCGCCACGTGTTTTGGCACCTTGCGCCAGTTTAATTTCAAAGGCTTTAACTTCTTTGTGATGTGCTGTTTTTAGAAATTGTTCGTCACTAAAGTTACCATCTTTATCACGAACACCGAATAGACCAGGCCCAATTTGAAAGATGAGGTCGCCACCACCTTTAAGGTGATATTCTGATAAGCCACCTTCACCGGTATTCATCCACGTGCCTGCACGAGCTAAGCCTTGTGATAATGCAGTGATTGCACGACCACCTAATGCACCATAACTCATGCCTGATTGACCAACCAGTCGTTTTACTTTAAAAGGATGTTCCAAATCATCGCCTAGAACGATGGCATTATCGTCCGTTAAGTAGTACGGATCAATGTCTGTTTGATCACGATGTTCATCACGTTTGAATAATCGCTCGCTATCTACTTTATAGACAAATGTTGAAATCATAGCGTGATTATCAATTTGTAATTCATGACGTTGTAATGGGAACATGGTGTTACGTATGTAAAATCCATCTTGATATGCGCGTTGTGTCCCGAAACTAGACATTCGAGAATTGTATTTACCGGCTAGAACGATATTTGTGTACTGAATTCTTGAAAATGGTTTCCCCTCTGTATCATTCGCAAACAAATATTGGCGTAATTCCGGGCCAATCTTCTCTGCGAAGTAACGTACACGTCCTAGAACAGGATAATTACGTAAGACACTGTGTTGATCTTGTCCTTTATCTTTAAATAACAACACAAGTACCAAGCCGATTATTGAAAGTATGACAATAAATATCATTACGTTCACAATAAACTGCATTACTGTAAGTATAGAAATCACTATTATTTCTCCCCCTTTAAACCTTCTACAATTTAAATCATACACCAATGTAAATCTTTTACAATTTAAAATAAGAAGAAATTTACGATTTTTTAAAATTATTAATATGTTAGGTTAACAAATGGTATATGACATAGATGTATTTCGATGATAAAGTATGACTTACAAGATGTATGAGGTGACCTATGGAGAAAAGAAAAAAGGCAATCACGCATGAGGTTTCTACAAATCAATGGGGAAGTTCTCAAATAGTGAAGAAAGATTTCTTATTGATTCCTATTTACATCATGCTTCAAATTTTAGTACCAATTATTATTGTGTTTGGCGTTTTAGGTATTTATGCAATGATAACGCAAGATCCACCGCCACTTTATTTATATAATTTAACGTTAAGTATCAGTTTTGTCATTGCTCAATTTGTCGTTATCGTTTCATTTTTTGCGTTACATAAATATGATATTGCTGATGTCGCATTGAGACAGTATCGTATAGCTAAACGTCATTACATACCGTTAATCATTACGGTGACACTATTTGCACTGCTACTGTTTTATGCGATTAATGTTGTAGCGCAGTATCTACCAAAGCCTATTGGTTATGATATAACCCAGGCGCAACTTCGTTTAGAAGGCTTATTTAATCATCCGAGTGCAATTGTATTTACCTTTATTACTATGGTTGTGTTACAACCGTTGATTCAAGAATTAATTTATCGACATTTAATGATTCATGAACTTGGGAAAAGGCTAAATGTTAGTGTCGTCATTGTGTTGAGTATAGTGATTGAAGTAGGCGTACAGGTCTATGACTTTATATCCGTTATGGAAGTTATACCTTATTCCATATTATCGTTAGGGGCGATCGTTATATATCTGAGAACTGGCAAGAATTTAGCAGCATCATATCTGTATCATAGCTCTGTACAATTCATCTTATTTATTATTACAATGATAGAAAGATTCTTTTAAATATTGAGCATGATTAAACATACATCGTTAAAAAAGATAAGGAGAGACATATGACTTTTGAAAATGAACATGCGCAAGAAGCATCAAAGCAAGCACCATTCAAAAATGAATTTGCATCGAAACGAATTGTGAAACGTGATTTTTGGCTAATACCAGGATATTTAATCATTAATATTGTACTGCCGTTGATATTAACGATTGTAACAATGATTATGATTATGGCGATTACAGGGCAGACCTCCGAAGCGACAATGATGAAGCAAGTGATGGGAATTAATCAAATCTTCGTTTTATTAGGGCAGTGCCTCTTATTACTATTGTTTTATTTAATGCATCGTAAGTCACTCATACCATTAGCAATTCAGCGCTTTAAAGATTTGAGAAAACATATCGTACTAATCGTTGTTGTACTCATTGCGATGTATTTGGCACAATATATTTATGGTAACTTGATAGAATTATTACCTGAGAAATATCAGTTTAGTAATACTGAAAACAATAAACAAATCGAAGAGCTCTTCAAGACAAAGTGGATTTGGCCCGTATTGTTCCTAGATATTGTTATCGTAACGCCAATTGTTGAAGAATTGCTCTTTAGACATTTAATTATTCATGAACTTGGTAAGAAATTAACATACGGCGCAATGTACGTTGTTTCAGTAGTGTTATTTGCTAGTTTACATGTGTTAAGTGCATCATCTCCATTTGAAATTGGTCCATATCTTATTATGGCAATTGGATTTGTAATCGCGTATCACTACAGTGGACGGAATTTAGCAACGACGATTACGTTACATATGATTAATAACTTAATATCGTATGTTACTATTATCATTCCGCTGATTTGGTAAGTGATGCATTAAATTAGAAGTAAGGTGCAGTGTTTCAAGAAATGTCAACTTGAAGACACTTATCTTACTTCTTTTTTTGTTATTATATATATAAATAATGCTCATACATATTAAATAAATAAGTATTTTAATTTATTTTTAATAATAACAGTATTTATTATGAGGAGGTTGGTAAAAGGATGTTATTAGATGTCAAAAATTTATCATATAAAGCGGATAGACGTATGATACTAAAAAATATTAACTTTCAATTAGCTGAGGGAGAAGCAGTTGCTATTATTGGTCCTTCTGGTAGTGGTAAGAGCACATTTTTAAAGCAAATCAATAATTTAATTAGCCCGACGGATGGGGAACTCTATTTAAAAGGGAAGCCATTTAACGATTATCCTCCTGAAACATTACGAATGAAGATCAGTTATTTAATGCAACAGAGTCAGCTCTTTGGCGAAACCATTGGTGATAACATGTCATTTCCAGCGTTAGCGCGAGAGGACCGCTTTGATAAAGACAAAGCAATGGATTTATTAAAGAAAGTGAACTTAGGTCAATATGATTTGAATTCTAAAATTGAACATCTTTCAGGCGGCGAGCGTCAGAGGATTACAATTGCCCGTCAACTCATGTACCGTCCAGATATATTATTATTAGATGAATCTACAAGTGCGCTCGATACACAAAATAAGCAGACCATAGAAAATATGATTTTCGACATGGTAAAAGAAGGCGTATCCGTGTTATGGATTACACATAGTGATGATCAAAGTATGAGACATTTCCATAGACGCATTACAATTAGCGATGGTGAAATCACGAAAGAGGAGGCTTTAAATCAGAATGAGTAATACAGCCCTTTGTTTAACTGCTTTATTATTATTAATCCCCATCTTTATTTCATATAAAGAAGGATTACATATTATTAAAGATTTAGTTGTAGCTTCCATACGCGCAGTTGTACAGTTGATTATATTAGGATTTATCTTGCATTATATTTTCAAAATTGATCAAGCGTGGATATTAATGTTAGCGGTATTAGTGATTATTATTAATGCGTCATGGAATACTATTAATCGCGCTTCGCCAGTAATGCACCATGTCTTTTGGATTTCGTTTATCGCCATTTTTATTGGGACGGCGTTACCTTTAACGGCTACTGTGTTGGCCGGGGCTATCGATTTTAAAGCAAACGAAGTCATTCCAATTGGAGGCATGTTAGCGAATAATGGACTAATTGCAATTAATTTAGCGTATCAAAACTTAGACCGTGCCTTTGTGAAAGACATTACCGACATTGAATCTAAGCTTACATTAGCAGCGACCCCTAAATTGGCATCTAAAGCATCGATTAGAGAGAGTATACGTCTTGCAATCGTACCTACAATAGACTCGGTTAAAACATACGGTCTCGTTTCGATACCAGGTATGATGACAGGTTTAATTATTGGTGGCGTACCACCATTACAAGCTATTAAATTCCAATTACTTGTCGTGTTTATTCACACAACAGCGACAATCATGTCAGCCCTAATTGTAACTTATTTAAGCTATAATCAATTCTTTAACGTTCGTCATCAACTCGTTGCACGCAATAGCGCACTCAATGCACCTGTTGAAGAAGAATAGACGAAATGAGAAGTAAGGGCGTAGGACAGAATTTTATTTCAATTCGTTGTCCCACGCCCTTACTTTTTTAGAGGTTATTTAAGATTCATCCACCAATAGTATATGGAAATGAACGCCTTGTTTAGATGGTAATAGTGTGATTGCGCCATGATGATAATTCACAGCATCTTTAATAATCGATAAACCAATACCGTGTTGTGCTTTATGCGCTTTCGATGTATACGACTGTTTAAATAATGTATCTATATTTGAATGTGGTATGCCTTGACCATCGTCAACGTAATCAATCATTAACTTATTTTCAATTTTAGAAAAAGTCATTTGAATGTTAGGATTGATTTCATTATGATCAATACTATTGTTGATTAAATTAATTAATAGCCGCTCGAAATACAATTTATTACCATAAAATGTGGCGTTATCTTCTAAATAAAAGTGACATGTTATAGAATCGTAACCGATAATGTGTGTGATTCGATTGACCGTTGATTGAATTGGAAAATCTTCTTTATCTTGTTTTGTCTGGTTTGTTTCCATATCAAACGTTTGGTTCAAACTATCAATCAAATCACTCATAAATGTTGCTTTCTCCGAAATAAGTTGAACATAAGATTGCGTCTGTTTATCGGCCTGGATGAGCTTAGAATATCCATAAATAGTTGTTAATGGCGATTTCAAATCATGAGAAATTTGGCTGATCCATTTTGATTTGTAATATGAAATTTGGTTATGATAAAACTTGTCAGACAACATTTGTTCATTTAATTGCGACAAAGATGCATCTAATTCAGGATAAGTACGACGATTCTTAAATCGCTTTCGTTTCGACGTAGGCTGATGCAGTTTGCCTAACGATAAATTACCAATCCAGTCAATATAAAAAGATAACGGTCTTGTGAGTCGCTTCGAAATTAACATTGCCGTTAGAGCAATTAAGATGATGTTAACGATGATAAATGAGATGAACAGTAAAATATATGTGTTTTTACTATCATTGAATGCTTCGCCAAAATTATCATTCCACAATATCGTTCTTTGTCCTGGATTTCTTACAAAGTGAAGTTCATTGTTTGAAACCGAATAATTGTAACGATTGAAATCAAGCGTAGCGATACTATCAAGCAGTTGTGACGTCTTGATTTCATGACCATTTGTTATTTTAGGTTGTTCAATTTTATCTTTATAAATATAAACAAGATAGGTTCCTTCTTTTGATATAACTGAATTCGCATTATTGATATTTTTTAACAGTGTTGATTTTATGTTTGTATGACGCTTTGACTTAGGATAGAGAATGTCTCCATTTTTTCGCACAAAATATAAGTCAACATGATGCTTTTCAGCAAGTGATTTCAGATTATCATTGGGTGCTTGAGTGATGCCATACGTCTCTAAGTATGTAGGTTCAATTTCATTAATATCCCAGTAAATATTGGGCAATACTTTAAAAAATAGTATGATCACTAAGATACATGTAATAGTAAAGTTTAGAAGGACAAATATCGTCATATACTTAAGAAATTTTAATGTGAATTTATTAATCATCGCGATCTTCCTTAAACATGTAACCTTTACTACGTACAGTTTTAATCATTTTAGGTGCATTCGGCGTGGCTTCAATCTTCTTCCGTAATGTTCTAATATGGACCATTAAAGTATTATCATCCACGCCGGTATCATATCCCCAGACTTTAGCATAGAGTTGATCTTTAGTCAGTACTTGGTTTTTATTTTTAATAAGATAAGTTAATAAATTATATTCACGATTTGTCAGGTTGATCGGTTTATCATTAACAAATACTTCCATACTGTTGAAGTTGATGGCTAAATCTTTATAATGGTACGTCGATTGATCTGTATCATTTAAATGTAAAGAAACTCTGTAGTACAACTCCATCGGATCAAATGGCTTTTTAATATAATCGACAGCCCCATGTTCAAACCCTTTATATACATCGATATTTGTTGTCTTCGCAATCACCACGATAACGGCAGTATCCTTTAAATCAATATATTTAAGTAATTGATAACCGTCTTCAGATCTTAAGTTTAAATCCAATAATATAACCTGAAAGCTGAAATTCAATAGTTCATATTTTGCATCTTCAATATTATCGACAGACTTGATACGTTGTATCCCTTTCGTACTTAAAGATAATGTCATTAACGCATTAATATCTTTATCATCTTCAATAATGAGTACGTCGTCGTTCATGAATACCACCTCATTGTCTATCTTATAAAACTTTTTAACATTTAACTATTCTGATAATGATGATTTAAGGAAAAATTAAGATTAAACTAAGTAGCATTTAATTTGAAAATTTTAGTATATAAGTAAATCAATAAGCAAAGGAGCAAATGAAATGAAAGTCATTTCCAATGTGCTTGGGTTTATCATACTTATCCTTGTTTTATTTAATATACTCAGAGTTTTAACAAGCCTAGTTGAATCGTATTTTAATATGAATTTTGGCATTGATGGTGTACTACATAATCATTACGTCATTTATGGTGCGCTCGCATTACTTGCCATTTGTGCCTTTCTACAAGAACTTATTGAACATCGATACAACAATAATGAACATACCTTTTAAAACATAGGGGAAGAAAAATATAATTGAATATTATATAATGGAACAGTTACGAAATTTGAAGAACAGTGCGTAACTGTTTTTTTATGCAGAAATAATGAAATGAAAGGAGAAAGAAATATGTCTGTCATGCGTATAGCGACATTTATCATTAGTGTGTTTATTGTGGGCATGGTTGAAATGATGGTCGCTGGAATTATGAATTTAATGAGCGATGACCTAGGTGTTTCAGAAGCGATTATCGGGCAACTGGTTACACTTTACGCATTAACCTTCGCCATATGTGGACCTATACTGGTTAAATTAACGAATCGATTTCCTGCACGCCCCGTTCTTTTATGGACTTTAGTGGCCTTTGTCGTAGGGAATGGTATTATCGCCATTGCACCTAACTTTACGATTCTAGTCGTTGGACGAATATTATCTTCAGCTGCAGTATCCTTAATTATCGTAAAAGTTTTAGCATTAACGGCTATGCTGACAATACCTAAGAATAGAGGTAAGATGATTGGCGTAGTTTATACTGGATTTAGTGGGGCCAATGTCTTTGGTGTGCCAATTGGTACGATGATTGGTGACTGGGTTGGTTGGCGTTTTACGTTCGTATTTATTATTGTTATCAGTCTTATTGCCGGCTTATTAATGTTGAAATATCTTCCTACAACGACAGAACTTAATCAAGCCAATCGAATGTATAATAACGTTTCTGAAGATAATCAAGTCACATCTCATATTGTTCGACCAATTGAAATCGTTAAGTTTCTTGCGATTACATTACTTATTTTAATTGCCAATTCAGTGACATTTGTATTTATCAATCCACTTATTTTGGAAAATGGTCATACCATGGGCTATGTATCATTAGCGCTACTCGTTAATGGTGTTGCTGGCGTTGTTGGTACATCAATGGGTGGTGTACTCGCTGATAAATTAACAAGTAAACGTTGGTTAATCATTGCGTTTACTGTGTTTATTGTAGTTATGCTTGCAATTAATTTAGTATTGTCAACAACGGTGTTATTACTCGTAGCGCTCTTTATTTGGAATATCGTACAATGGAGTACTAATCCAGCAATACAAAGTGGTATCATCGAACATGTTGAAGGTGACACAAGTCAAGTGATGAGTTGGAATATGTCTTGTCTCAATGCAGGTATTGGTATAGGTGGTATTATCGGTGGCCTTGTTGTATCAAATACGAATGTTGAAGCGGTCACATTTGTCAGTGCCTTTATTGGCTTACTAGGACTTATCATCGTGCTTACATTGAAAAATGTGCATTATGCTAAAAACTAAGTGTATCTTATGATTGAATATAGAAAAGGCTGAGACATAAGTAATAAGATAATGCTACTTTGTGAATTCGCAGTAGCTGACTGAACTGAGAAGGCGCTTAAATCNNGGGAGTGGGACGACGAATTTATTAAGAATTCTGTCCCACTCCCACTCTTTTTTTAATTATTGTATATGTGTGGTTCTGTGTGATCAATTGAATAGGGTGCGAAGGGCATGGTACCTGTTGTGGCATAATGAACGATGTCATTTATCATACGTTTGCTTAATTCAATATCGGAAGAGTGCAATTTGATGTTATGCGCCTTAAGTATAGCCATCTTACCAAACCAAAAGACGACGTCTAAAATATGATAGGCGCTTGCGAAATCAACATACTCAGGTCGAGCCCAATCAAATCGTATTAGCCAACAACGCGGATTCTCACGCATTTGCTGTAACAAGTTAAGTGTCGGTCTTATAAAATATAACGCTGTCACAGCTTCAGCTTGTTGTTGACCCGTTTGAACATGATTAAAATCAACGTTGATATGATTCAATTTCATTACATTAACAAAACGCTGTGGCTCAAGTTTACGTGATTCATTACGAATATAACAATCACCTTCATCCTTTGTGTAGCCTAACACAACAGGTTTATTAAATTGAGCAAGTGGACGGCACATCGTTGTTTCGTTAATCGGTTGATATATTAATTCTAAGCCTTTGGATTTGCCACGTGCTTGTTCATCATATGCCATTAACTGTAGCAATGCTTGCGTGTCTAAATCGTGTATACATTTTCCGGAGAAGTGCTGTTGGATTAAGGCATCGAAGTGTTTAGCTTTGTGCACACCTATTTCTATGGAATCTAGCTGTAATACGCCACTTAATAACATGACTTGGTGGTAATAGTGGTCCAGTTGTGGTTGCTGCATTAAAGCTTGAATACTCATACTGCCTGCGGATTGTCCGCATAATGTGACATTGTTAGGATCGCCATTAAAGTATTCAATAAAGTGTGCAACCCATTTTAATAACGCAATTTGATCAGATAGGCCGTTATTTTTATCATACTGCGCATTAAAATAAGACCAATCCAGAAAGCCTAAGGCACCTAATCGATAGTTAAATGTAATTACAATGACATCATGTTGGGCAACAATATGTTCTGGTGTATATAATTCGGCTGAACCGTGACCATTCACAAAGCCACCACCATAAAAATAAATGATAACAGGCTTCTTAGATTTACCAGACGATTGACGCCAAATATTTAAATATAAACAATCTTCATCCTGTTTGAATGTATGTTGCTTAGATGAAAAGAATGTTTCTAACTTATTATACGGTTGTGGTGGGATGGCTCTAAAGCGCGTTGCATCAACTAACGTATCATATCTATATAGTGGGCTAGCATGTTTAAAACGGCGATTACCAATCGGCGGCTGTGCATAAGGAATACCTAGAAATTGTTCTATATTATGATGTGTTACCCCTTGAAAGGAACCAGCTGCTGTATTAATCGTTACCACTAAATCATCACCTACACTTATGAATTAATTTAACTATACCATGACGTATGAATATAAAAACAGATTGGGACAATGAAATTAAAATTTGTACTATATCATATTAAAAAATCCTAAGTATGCGCACAGGCATACTTAGGATGGTCAGATTAATTATTCTGTTGCTCAGCTTCTTTTCTATCAGCTTCTTGTTGTTCAGCTTCCATTGTATCTTCTTTCATTTGTTTATTGATTTTCTTAGCGCGTTTGTAATAAACACTCTTGAAGTGGCTTGTAATACCAATTCTATAAAAGACAAGTGCTAACACGATAATAACTAAGAAATCATAAGGATAGTGAATAAAGTTCATACCTTTAAACTCTTTACTACCGATAAATGACATACAAGCTAAAAGGATTAAGTATACGATAATCCACATACTACCGCCGATTTGTTTTTTAGTGTTTTTCCAATTCATTTTATATTCATAGAAGAAATAAATTGGTAATCCTAAAATAATGATGAAAATAACTTCGGCAGTTGTTGGCCACATTGCCCAATAAATTGCTAATGACGCAAGTACAAAGGATAATGGTGCCATCACTTTTAACATAGCGCCTCGGAATGGACGATGCAATTTAGGTCCCATTTCACGTAATGACATGACGGTTGTTGGACCTGTTAAGTAAGCGACTAATGTTGCTGTTGAAATAACGGCAGCAAGTACGCCCCAATCACGGAATAATGTAACCATGACCATACTGATGATGGCATTAAATACGATAGCTACTCGTGGAATATTATACGTTGTGTTAATTTTACCTAAGAATTTAGGAATATGACCATTACGTTCCATCGCGTTTAGTACACGACCAGTAATCGCAACGAATGATACGCCAGTTCCAAATGGTGATACAACCGCTTCGATGTATAGCAAGATAGCTAACCAGTTAATGCCTAATAGGATTGCCATATCTGCGAATGGTGAATTGAAGTTAATACCACTCCAACCGTGTTCGCTAATCATTGATTGTGGCATTGATGTAATAAATGTGCTTTGTAGTATGATGTACAAAATGGCACTTAATGTTAAAGAAATGGCAATACCACGTGCAATATTCTTTTCAGGGTTCTTAATTTCTGATCCCATATTAATGATGGTTTGG
This sequence comes from Staphylococcus sp. GDY8P47P, assembly GCF_016892225.1. Taxonomy (NCBI): domain Bacteria; kingdom Bacillati; phylum Bacillota; class Bacilli; order Caryophanales; family Staphylococcaceae; genus Staphylococcus; species Staphylococcus sp. GDY8P47P. The sequence goes on from NZ_JAFENV010000011.1 coordinate 213,331, forward strand.
AATGCATTAAATGAGAAGATAATCCCTGATGTTGTTGTTGCTGCAAAGATAGGTGCACTACCATACGGCATAAATTCGCCTATAGAAGAACCGTAATTGCTTGTGTCGAAACCTGAAAGCATTAACATAATAATTGTTAATAACGGTACACCTAATTTGAAGAACGAAATTAAACTTGTGAATGATGTTAATAATTTAACAGACCAATAGTTTAATAATGAAAAAATAATGATAATGACGTACACAGCGAATAAACCTGTTGTACTAATTGAGCCATTATGCATTAATGCAGAAGTTGGTTTCGCCCAATCCCATGGCCATGAACTGATATATTGAACAGCAGACACAGCTTCAATAGGAATGATTGTAACTAATGATACCCAGTTTGCCCATGCGGCAATAAAGCCTAGCAATGAACCGTGTGAATATTGAGCATAGTTACTCATACCACCAGATTGAGGGAACATTGTTCCTATTTCGATGTAGTTATAAGAAATCGTTCCTATAACGATAAACCCGATAATCCAAGATAATATGGCTGCAGGACCAGCTGCAGAAGAAGCTTCCCATGCACCAAATAACCAGCCTGAACCAATTAAACTTCCTAATCCTAACAAAACAAGTTGGACCAGATTGATTTTACCTTCGTTATTATTTTGTCCCATAAATACTCCTTTATGTTATTTTAATATTCATCAAAAATGATACGTTATAATTATACGCTTATCATTTCATTAGTCAATTTATGATTTTGTAAATTTACAAATGATTGTGTTATAAATAGTTATTGATTGACTTAAATAATATAATGATTGTATTGTTATCAAACTAACGATATGGGGTGACTAAGGTGTCAGAGAAACAATCCGATAAACAGGTGTTAGCTTTTCTTGAAAAGGAGAGTCAGTGGCAAGAAGCTTATCAATATTTAAGAAATTTAATCTTTAATGAGTCAGAATTAGAAGAAACATATAAATGGATGCATCCGACTTATACAATTAATGATAAAAATGTTATTACGATTCATGGTTTTAAGCATTATGTAGCCTTATTGTTTCATAAAGGTGCAATTTTAGAAGATAAATATGAATCGTTAATTCAGCAAACAGAGCGTGTTCAAGCAGCAAGACAATTACGTTTTGAAACATTAGATGAAATTAAACTGCGTCGAGACGAAATTTTATATTATATTGATGAAGCCATTAAAACAGAAAAAGCGGGCAAGAAAGTTGAAATGAAGAAGACAGAAGACTATGAAATGCCTGAAGAATTACAACAAGCATTTAATGATGATCCAAAATTAGAAGAGGCATTTTATCAATTAACGCCTGGCAGACAGCACCAGTACATGTATCATATTTCACAAGCGAAACGTAGCCAAACAAGACAAAATAGAGTTGAAAAGTATATCGACCATATTCTTGAAGGTAAAGGCATGTACGATAAATAAAAAGAGAATAAAAAAATCGGGACATAATGTGTTTTAAGACGACCGTCAAATGACGTCTTAAAAGTAGGATTATCGGCAGAGACACTCACGATTCGACAAAATTTGAAAAATTTTACTCGTCGTTCGGTTCTGCTCAAATCCTAAACACTTATGTCCCGATTTCTCTTCAATTAGCCATTTAATTTAACTAAAATTTTAGCTTGTGATTTATCATTTACTAATTGTTCGAATCCAGATTGAACGATATGTTCTAATTCGATTTCATCTGTTACGACGCTCTTAACGTCTAAGCTTCCGTTCGCAATTAAATCAATTGTTTGTTGGAATGTAGTAGGTGAGTAAGCAATTGTAGATGTCAATTGAACACCTGAGTTAGTTAATAACATTGGGTCGAAATCAACTGCATGTGCAAAGATAGATACGATAACAACAGTACCTCTTGGACGTGTTATTTGAATTGATTGAGATAATGTTACACCAACACCAGCAACTTCAAATGTTACATCTACACCGTTGTCAGTATGTTCATTAATAAAGTCTACAGGATTTGTGTTACCAGAATTGACTACGTGAGTCGCACCGACTTCTTTCGCTTTAGCTAGACGTTCTTCAGATAAATCAAATACAAAGATTTTACTTGCTCCAGCTGCTTTAGCTGCAACAATTGTTAATAAACCAATTGGTCCAGCACCAAATACTGCAACTGTATCTCCAAATAATAATTTACCTTCTTTAACTGCTTGAACCGCAACGGCTGTTGGTTCAACTAATGCACCTTCTTTATCTGATACGCTTTCAGGTAGTGCATAGACATTCTCTTCTGGTGCATTTGTAAATTCAGCAAAGCCACCGTCAGAACCTAAACCGATAAATGAATAGCCATCATATAAATCAACGCTTTCATCTTTCTCATGTTTAGATACAGTTGGGTTAACAACGACGCGATCGCCTTTTTTATATTTTGTAACGTCTTTACCAACTTCTTCAACAACGCCTGAGAACTCATGTCCTAAAGTAACGGGTGCTTTTTGTCCAAGTAGTGGATCAGGTTTATCTGTAGAGATGAAGACTGGTCCTTCTAAGTATTCATGTAAATCAGTTCCGCAAATGCCGGCCCATGATACTTTTACTTTTACTTCGTTGTCTTTTAATTGCTTAGGTTCACGATTTTCCACGCGAACATCTTTTTGACCATACCATACTGCTGCTTTCATTATTACAACATCCCTTCAATAAATACTTATTACACCTATAGACTAATACTATTGATATTAGAATGCAATTTTGAATCCGGCTTTAAATGATTTATTTGAATAAATATGACAATTTGATGAATTTTATTGTGGGCAACTTTATTTTTAAATATTTTTTATCACAATCATGCTTGAATAAAACTTAAAAAATTGCAATTGTGAACATTTTTAATCAATTTATATAAAAAATGTTTCAAAAAATTATATAGGGTATATAAAAATTAAAGATGAAAAACGCTCGAATGATATTCCAATTGAATTTATTAAAATTTTATGAAGCAAAGGCCGTGTGGCTCTTGTTTAACTTATTACGTATTTGTTTAACAATGGGACTACTGGCCTTTTGTATTTTGAGCTTTTTTATCTTGCAACAATAGGGAGGAGCAATCTAATGACGCTAAGTATTAAGAACTTAACAAAGATTTATGCTGGCAATAAAAAAGCTGTAGATAATATTTCATTAGATATTGAATCAGGTGAATTTATTGCGTTTATTGGGACAAGTGGTAGTGGGAAAACGACTGCTTTACGAATGATCAATAGAATGATTGAAGCTACTGATGGGACAATTGAAATGAATGGCAAGAATGTTCGAAATATGAATCCAGTTGAATTACGCCGTAGCATTGGGTATGTGATTCAACAAATTGGATTGATGCCACACATGACTATACGAGAAAACATCGTGTTAGTACCAAAGTTGCTTAAATGGTCTAAAGAAAAGAAAGATGCTAAAGCGAAAGCGTTAATTAAACTTGTAGATTTACCTGAAGACTATTTAGATCGCTATCCATCTGAGTTATCAGGTGGTCAACAACAACGTATTGGTGTTGTGCGTGCATTAGCCGCTGAACAAGATATTATCTTAATGGACGAGCCTTTTGGTGCATTAGATCCGATTACGAGAGATACGTTACAAGATTTAGTTAAAGACCTTCAGAAAAAGTTAGGAAAAACATTTATCTTCGTTACACATGATATGGACGAAGCAATTAAACTTGCAGACCGAATTTGTATTATGTCTAAAGGGAAAGTTGTGCAGTATGATACACCAGATAATATTCTTAGAAATCCAGCGAATGATTTCGTAAAAGAATTTATTGGTCAAAATAGATTAATTCAAGATCGTCCAAATATGAGAACTGTTGAAGATGCAATGATTAAACCAGTCACTGTTAACGCAAATGACACATTGAATGATGCGGTCAATATTATGAGACAGAGACGTGTAGATACGATATTTGTTGTAAATAACCATCATCATTTACTCGGATTTTTAGATATTGAAGATATCAATCAAGGCTTACGCCAACGTAAAGAATTAATCGATACGATGCAGCGTGATGTTTATAAAGTACATATTGATTCTAAATTACAAGACTCTGTACGTACGATACTTAAACGAAATGTAAGAAACGTACCGGTTGTAGATAATGATAATGCACTCATTGGTCTGATTACACGTGCAAATCTCGTTGACATTGTTTATGACTCTATTTGGGGTGAACAAGATGATGAGATGATTTTATCTGATACACATATGAATGCCGTTCAACGTGAAAATGAGTTAGGTCATATCAATCAAAAAGAACAAGCACAAGAAAGACCTCATGACGCGACGTCTAAACAGCAAGATGTCACAGACAGATTAGACACACATGATGTGAAGGATTCTGACCAATCAGGAGTTGATCGCTAATGCGCCAATTTTTCCAAGAATATGGAAGCCAACTCGTATCAAAAACGATTGAACACTTCTACATATCTATCATCGCCCTGTTAATTGCGATTGTAGTTGCGGTACCACTAGGCATTCTATTATCTAAGACTAAGCGTACTGCAAATGTAGTGTTAACGATTGCGGGTGTGCTTCAAACGATACCGACGTTAGCCGTATTAGCCATTATGATTCCAATCTTTGGTGTAGGTAAGACGCCAGCGATTGTCGCATTATTCATTTATGTATTATTACCCATTTTAAATAACACTGTTCTAGGTGTACAAAATATTGATAAGAATATCATACAAGCTGGAACAAGTATGGGTATGACGAAGATACAGTTAATGAAAGATGTTGAATTACCTTTAGCCTTACCACTTATCATTAGTGGGATACGTTTATCTAGTGTTTACGTTATTAGTTGGGCAACATTAGCAAGTTATGTTGGTGCAGGTGGACTAGGTGATTTAGTCTTTAACGGCTTGAATTTATATCAACCGCCAATGATTATAAGTGCTGCCATTCTAGTAACATGTCTCGCATTACTTGTAGATTTCATACTTTCTTTAATTGAAAAGTGGGCCGTGCCTAAAGGGTTAAAAGTATCTAGATAAATACAAAGGGAGGATTTTAAAATTATGAAAAAGCTTAAATTGACTTTCATACTTCTTGCAATGTCTCTCATCGTATTATCTGGATGTAGCTTACCAGGATTAGGCGATGGTGACGGGAAAGATAGTGTGAAAATTACTGCCACAGAAACAAGTGAAACGAAAATTATGGCAAACATTGAAAAGTTAATGATAGAACATTATACAAACGGCAAAATTAAACCTACAATTGTTGGTAACTTAGGATCAAGTATTATTCAACATAATGCCTTACAACGTGGAGATGTGAATATGTCTTCAGTTCGATATACAGGTACTGAATTAACAAGTGTACTGGATGCACCACCAACCAAAGATACGAAAAAAGCAATGTCAGAGTCACAAAGATTATTTAAAGAAAAATACAATCAAAAATATTATGACTCATTTGGATTTGAAAATACGTATGCATTTATGGTGACCAAAGACGTTGCTAAGAAATACAATTTAGAAAAAGTATCTGACTTAGAAAAATATAAAGATGACTTACGTCTAGGTATGGATACACAATGGATGAACCGTGCTGGCGATGGCTACCCAGCTTTCCAAAAAGAATATTGATTCAAATTTGCGAGTGCGCGTCCAATGCAAATTGGTTTAGTGTACGATGCGTTAAAAAATAAAAAATTAGACGTGGCAGTTGGTTATTCAACAGATGGACGTATTGCGGCGTATGATTTAAAAATTTTAAAAGACGATCGCAAATTCTTCCCACCTTATGATGGAAGTCCATTGGCAACTGAAAAATTGATTAAAGATCATCCTGAAATTGATGAAGCATTAAAAAAATTACAGGGACAAATTAGTACGAAAGAAATGCAAAAACTAAATTATGAAGCGGATGGCAAAGGGAAAGAACCAGCCGTTATTGCAGAAGAATATGTGAAAAAACATAACTATTTTGAAGATGATAGTAAGAAAGGTGGTCAAAAATAATGAAAGGTAACTTGTTAAGCTCGCTTTATGAATACTATACCTTGAACTTTGGCTATCTCATGGAACTCTTTTTCAAGCATTTATTAATGTCTATTTATGGTGTTTTATTTGCTTGTATTATTGGTATTCCGATAGGGATTTTAATTTCAAGATATACGAAATTGTCATGGCCTATCATTACTATTGCGAATATTATTCAAACCGTACCAGCAATTGCAATGTTAGCAATACTCATGTTGGCGCTTGGATTAGGACCTAACACTGTAGTGTTTGCAGTATTCTTATATGCGTTACTTCCGATTATTAAGAATACGTACACAGGTATCACTGAAGTGGACTACAATATTAAAGATGCAGGTAAAGGCATGGGTATGACTAAAAATCAGGTTATGCGCATGATTGAGTTGCCATTGTCCTTATCCGTTATTATCGGCGGTATTCGTATTGCTCTAGTTGTAGCGATAGGTATTGTGGCCATTGGCTCATTTATTGGGGCATCAACATTAGGAGATATCATCATTCGTGGTACAAACTCTACTGACGGTACTGTATATATCCTTGCAGGTGCTATTCCAATAGCATTAATCGCGATTATAATCGATTTAGGATTACGTTTCTTAGAAAAGAAACTTGATCCAACGAATAAAAATAAAAAACGCGAGAATCAAGTACAAAGTATCAATTAATGATGCTCACCACATACAGTAATACTTTGATTTCAATCATTAGAAGTATTGACGTAAGTGTGTGAACACGGAATAAGTGATTTCGCCATAGCAGTTTGGAATAAACAGAAAAGGGAGTGGAACAGAAATAAAAGTTTTCAAAATTTATTTCGTTGTACCACCCCGGCAAGGTTGACTAGAATTAAAAAAAGCTTGTTACAAGTGCATTTTTAATTCAGTCAACTACTGCCAATATATAAAGAAAGCCTGAGACATCAATTTTTGTCCCAGGCTTTCTTTATATCTAGAATAAGATTGACGCTAATGGTGGAACGATGACAACGATAATGACACCAACGATAACTACGGCAATACTGCCCATAGACTCTTCAGTTTCACCGAGTTCTTTAGCTGCAGCTACACCCAATGTGTGACCACTTGTACCAAGTGCTAAGCCACGTGCGATTGGATTTGATATTTTAAACCACTTAACAATTTTAGTACCTAATGCAGAAATGACAACGGCATTAAGGATGACTGCTAATGATGTTAGCTCTTTGACACCACCAATACCTTCAGATACTGGAAGGGCAATGGCTGTTGTAGCAGCCTGTGGTAACATTGAAGCACTGATTTGATCTCCTAAACGGAATACAGTAGCTACTAAGTATATTAAAATTAATGCGATTAACGTACCAATTGCAATTCCACCAAAAATTTGTAACCAATATTTTTTGAGGACATCACGTTTTTTATATAAAGGGATAGCAAAACTAATGGTTGCTGGTTCTAAGAAGAAGTTAATAATATCCCCACCAATTTTATAATGTTCATAGCTAATGCCTGTTACTTTTAAGAATACAATTCCCGCAACCATAGCTACGAATAGCGGTGCTAATAAGAAGAAACCATTTGTTTTCTTATAAAAATATTGTGCAATAACAAATGGTATTAATGAAACTAAGATACCAAAATAAGGTGTTGTTATACCTAAATGCTCTACCATTAGTTACCCTCCCCAAGTTTAGTTTGTTCGTTTTGTTCTTTAGATGGGAACAATGTTTTTGTTACGAATAATTGTGAAACAAATCCGATACATATTAGTAATAATAATGTTGAAATAATGATTAATAATAATATTAAAATTGGATGTTGGCTTAGTATTGGTAAAGAATTGATAACAGAAATTCCAGCCGGCACGAATAAGAAGCTAATGCTATTCGTTAATGCTGTACCCACATCCTCAACTTGGCCTAGTTTAACAATACCAGTGCATAATAGGATGAATAGTAAAACAAGTCCTATAACTGATGCTGGCATTGGAAATGGTATGAAACTTTCAATGATTTTCGAAATAAATAATACGATAGCAATGGTTAATGCTTGCTGAAAGAAATTATACGTTTTCGTCAACTTATGATTACTTTTGCGTGCATTACTTTGTGATTGTTCATTTGCCATATTTTAACGCTCCCTTTCTCTTTCCCTTACAAACAGGATATTATGAAAACGTTTACTTTTGTGTCTTTTGGCAGTGACTTGCAAAAATTCGTATGTGAGTTGCATCATATTCAACTTGAAAATCAAAAGAATGAATCAACAATAAATGTATGTGATTCAAACAATAAAAAAAGTATTTAACCATGGATGAAGTAAGACCTAGAACGTCATCTTGACTTCATCAGATTAAATACTAATGCTATGAATATGTTTAATAATGGATATTTTAAATTTATATTAGGCAAGTCCTATTTCATGTTTAAAGGTCTTCATAAATGAACGACTGACTTGAAACTTATCGCCTGATGACATAGTGACTTGATAAGTATAATTGAACCAATGCTCAACACTATCAATATGCATTTTATTAATGATAGTGGCACGATGAATTTTAATAAATAGATGACTTGGCAATTTCTTTTCATAGTAATTTAATGGTTCAGTTGTTTGATACGTGCGCTGTGTTGTATTAATGGTTGTGATACCATTGTTGACAGAAACGGCTGTGATGTCATCGATTCGAATCACGTAGATACGTTCGTTCATTTCGATGGGTAATACCGTCTGATCACCATTATGACTGTCATCCGTTTGCAACGATGGAGTTGGAGATTCAATCGTTGTTTGACTAAATCCTTGTTTATTGGACGACGCCTGCTTAACTTTATTTACTGCTTGTTCGATACGCTCGAGTTCAAACGGTTTAAGGATATAATCTATTGCATCAAGTTCAAAGGCTTTAACTGCGAATGTGTCATGTGCTGTTGCGAAAATAATATGTGGGGGATGTTTCATTTTTTTGATTTTTTGTGCTAAATCAATACCACTTTCATCCATAAGATTAATATCTAAAAAGACTAAATCATAGGTTTCAGATAAAAGTTTTTCTAATGTTTCTTCAATATTTTCTGCCTCATCAATAACGTTAAATCCTGAGATTTCATTGAGTAAATAATGAAGCTCATTGCGAGCTAATGGTTCATCATCAACAATTAACGTCTTCACTTAAATATCCTCCTTTATGACATGTGTTGGTATATGGCAACTTACCGTGGTTCCTAGTTCGGTTGAATCAAATTGTAATCCTGCTGTTGTACCGTACAATCCAATTAAACGTCTGTTTAAATTTTCTAAGGCACTTCCTGTTCCTGTCTCTGAGTCAACACTCATTTGTCCGATTAATGGTAACTTATGATCTTCAATTCCATTACCATTATCACGAACCATTAATGTTAATACGTCGTCATCATAGTGTGCATGCACATCAATGATGTTATCTTTTCGGCGATGTTTAAAGGCATGCTTAATCGCATTTTCAACCAAGATTTGAATAATGAAAGGTGGGATGAGCACATGATGACAAGCTGCATCAATGTGATATTTAATCGTAAAGCGATCAGGGAATCGAGCTTGTTCTAATGCTAAATAGGCTTCTACTTGTTGTAACTCTTTATCTAATGTAATGGTGTTATTACGAGCCCCTTGTAGATTGGATCTAAAGAATTGGCTCAATTGTAATAATAACTTTCTAGCCTTTTCACTATCAATACGTACGAGTGCTGAAATCGTATTAATCGCATTAAAGAAGAAGTGGGGATTAACTTGTGCTTGTAGCGACTTGATTTCAGCATCTTTTAATAGTTTACTCTGCATTTCCGCTTGTCCCAATTCTAATTGACTTGAAAAGATGTCAGCTAAACCACGTGCCAGTTGTTTCGTTGATGTCGTGTTGTCATATTCATTAGTGAAATAAAATTTTAATGTTCCAACGACTTCTTGGTTGGTCATTAAAGGGATAACGATCGCAGATTCTAAAGCACAATTCGGGTTATGGCATCCGATTTCTTCTTTGGAATGGGCTTCTTTTAATTGTCCCGTTTGGATAACTTCCTTAGATAAATCGGTAATAATGGCCTTTTTAGCAACGTGATGGTCACTGGCGACACCAACATGTGTTAAAATATCCTTTCTATTTGTGATGGCGACTGCCGATACATTCATTAATTTCAGAATAATTTCAGCAACTGGACGTGCAGACTGTGCCGTTAAACCGGATCTGAAATAAGGTAATGTTTTATTGGCTATTTCAAAGACATCATGGGTTTGAATCGCACGTGTTTGCTCTTCTTGCTTCAATGTTGAAAGGATAATGGATAAGAAGATAGCTGTCCCAATACTGTTAATCAAAATCATAGGTAATGCAATAAATTGAACAAGCGACCATGCAGCAGTTGTATCATTGGCAAAAATCAGAATACATGCCATTTGAATGGCTTCGTTTAATGCGCCAATTAAAGCACCCATTAAGACAGTTGGATAAGTATAACGACGCATCGTACGGTAACCATAAAATCCTGATATGAGTGCGATAATTATAGATGAAATAAGGTAAGTATACGCATTTGCACCGCCGATATAAAGGCGAAATAGCCCTGATACAATACCGACAATAATTGCTACGAAAGAACCACCAATTAAACCTGACATCCCAATTGTTAATACACGTGTATTTGCCATAGAAGCATCGTCGTTAAGGTGGTAATAAATATTACTAGATACAATATGTCCATTTTCAATTTCAATGCCAGTGAAATTTGAAGTGATAGCAAATAGGACGAATAATATAGTCAATTGCCATTGAGAACGTAATTTGTCGCGTTCGCCCATCATCGTTTTAAAGTGATTAATATTCATTAATATATAAGCAATAATAATAATTAACCCTACACGTTCAAGCAATAATATAAATAAATTAAACATTGTAAGCACCTATTCATTGTAGTTTCAGTTAAAATACTTGTTCTTTCTTTAATTATAATATGGATAATTTTAACTTAATAGTTTAAAATTAAAAGTTATAATTTATAGGTATCTAATAATTGGTTTAATGCGCTTTTGAGTATGTTGTGAAAAATAATTATTGAAAAAATTAGAGTATTTTATTAAGTCATTTCTTCTTAATTATGATAAGGTTTTCAATATAAACTAATTTCTTAAGTGAGTGTTGTATCTTTCATAAGCGAACGTCAGATGATGTAATGCAGGATACGCATGTTAATAAATTATAGAAATAGGGAACTTATTAAATAGTGCTACATAAAATATATGACACTCAAAGAAATGATTTACGATGAGGTAAATCCACTTGAGTAGATTAGTTTTAGGGTAATTTAGGAGGAATTTTTCGAGATGGAGTCTTCAAAACAATTTAGGGGAGATAATAAATTACTAATTGGTATTATCATTGGCGTACTAACGTTCTGGTTATTTGCACAATCATTAGTTAACGTTGTACCAACGTTGCAATCATCATTTAATACAGACATGGGTACGATTAATATTGCCATTAGTTTAACAGCATTATTCTCTGGATTATTTATCGTAGGTGCAGGGGATATTGCAGACAAATTAGGTCGAGTGAAAATGACATACATCGGCTTAGCATTAAATGTTATTGGATCATTGTGTTTAATCATTGCACCTGTCGCATGGTTACTATTAGTAGGTCGTGCGTTACAAGGTTTATCTGGTGCTTTAATTATGCCGTCAACACTTGCGATCATTAATGAATATTACATAGGAAAAGAAAGACAACGCGCTGTAAGTTACTGGTCTATAGGTTCTTGGGGCGGTAGTGGTATTTGTTCATTATTTGGTGGCTTTATGGCCTCAACCATTGGTTGGCAGTGGATTTTTATTGTTTCAATTGCACTTTCAATTTTAGCCTTTTTCTTAATTAAACATACACCCGAGACTAAAGTTGAACCTAGTGAAAACGAAACTAAAGCTAAATTTGACGTGACTGGTTTAATATTATTAGTTATCACACTATTAAGTGTTAACGTAATGGTTACGCAAGCTGCAGATCGTGGATTGTTCTCACCAATGATTTTATCACTTGGCGTTGTATTTATCGTTGCAGGTATTTTATTTATCATAAGAGAATTGAAAACGGAAAATCCACTTGTTGATTTTCATATTTTCAAAAATAAAGGCTATAGTGGTGCGACATTATCAAACTTCATGTTAAATGGTGTTGCTGGTGGTACACTTATAGTTGTTAATACGTATTATCAAAGTCAATTAGGCTTTAGTTCATTACAAGCAGGATTAATCTCAATCACGTACCTTGTAGCCGTGCTTATCATGATTCGTGTCGGTGAGAAATTATTACAAAAACTAGGTGCTAAAAAGCCGTTATTAGTAGGTAGTGGTTTCTCATTCTTAGGTCTATTACTATTATCGTTAACATTCTTACCAGATATTGCTTATATTATTTCAAGTATCATAGGTTACTTATTATTTGGTATTGGTTTAGGTACTTATGCGACACCTTCTACAGATACTGCAGTTGCGGAAGCACCTGACGACAAAGTAGGGGTGGCATCGGGATTATATAAAATGGCATCATCTTTAGGTAACGCGTTTGGTGTTGCGATGTCTAGTACTATCTTTGGATTTGGTGCATCATTCATGAATTTACAATTAGGTGGCGCTGCTGGTGTGTTATTTAATGCTGGTATTGCCTTAACCGCGTTTATAGTTATCTTGATATTAGTACCGAAGAAACTTAGTACAAATTAATCGTGACAGTTCGTTTTATCAATATATTAAAGCGTTTATACTTCATTAACATACCGAACTCAAATTGAGTTCGGTATGTTTTTTATAAATGAAATGTGATCCACGATTAATTATCTAAAAATTATGAATATTGTGTTTATGATATTGACGCTTAATCACTAAAGTAGTATTTTAAAAACATCATTAGAAAAAGGAGTCATGACTTATGAAAATAGCAATTGCAGGTTCTGGTGCATTAGGAAGCGGATTTGGTGCGATGTTATATCGCCAAGGGTATGATGTAACATTAATCGATGGATGGGAGCCACAAGCGACAGCAGTCAAACAAGATGGGTTACATATAGATATTAATGGTGAAGCACATCATCTTAAAATGACGATGTATCCACATAATGCTATTCCACAGGATGCACAATTTGATGTTATCTTTTTATTCACTAAAGCGATGCAGTTGCAAGATATGTTGACGCACATTAAAGCACACATTCATGACAAGACGATTATGGTTTGTACGATGAATGGTTTGAAGCACGAACGTTTAATTAAGCAATATGTGAATGAAGCGCGTATCGTACGTGGTGTTACGACATGGACTGCCGGCCTAGAGTCTCCAGGACATACACATTTAATGGGGGCAGGGCCAGTTGAAATCGGTGCGCTCGTACCTGAAGGTCAAGCTAATGTTGACGTAGTATATGATCTCTTAGCACAATCAGGTCTTAACCCACATAAAAGTGAGCATTTACAACAGTCTATTTGGAAGAAGATTTGTGTCAATGGAACTGCCAATGCGCTTTGTACAATTTTAGAGTGTCGCTTATCTAATTTAAATGAAAGTGATTATGCGAAACAACTTATTTATAAAATAACGCAAGAAATTGTACAAGTTGCAACGGTAGATGGTGTGCATTTAAACGGTGATGAAGTTTATCATTATCTTATCGATTTAAATGAGAAGGTAGGTCCTCATTATCCATCTATGTATCAAGACTTGATTAATAATAATCGTCTAACAGAAATTGATTATATTAACGGCGCGGTAGCTCAACTAGGTAAAGAAAATCATATTGATGCCCCAGTTAACCAATTTGTAGCCAATATGGTCCATGCGAAAGAGCAACAACGACATGCCGAATAATGTGTTGTTATATACGTTTGATAATGGATAGGTCAACAATTAAGGCGACGTTATGAGGTTATTTTAATATAGATATATTTTGAAGCGAGATTACGAGCGTAGGACGATGAATTTAAAGCATTTTGTCCTACGCTCCACCTCGCTTTTTTAAATCGAATCATTATATCTTTGTCATAAAAAGTGATACGCTTAACCCTTATTGAAACATGAATGATTATAAAATGGTCGTAAACGGGTAGAAGAAGATTAAGTGAATGTGAAGGAGCTGTTATTAGAATGAATCGTTCAACGCAACGTATTATCGTTACAACGATTGTAGGTGGATTACTCAGTGGTGCAGTTAAGATTGGTTGGGAAGCGCTTGTCCCACCTAGAACACCAGAACGTGAGCAAGAAACGCCACCAATGACATTATTGAATCAGTTAGGATTACCAGACTCAATAAAGAACGCAACATATCATTATAACGGCAACGATATTCCAGTAACAGTTATGGGGATTCATTATGGCTTCTCTGTAGCAAACGCGTTTGCATATGGCTTATTAGCTGAACGATTCCCAACTATTACAGCTTTAAAAGGTTCGTTATTTGGCATTGCGATTCATATTGCATTTCATGAATATCTTTTGCCAAAATTGTCATTGACGCCACAGGTTAAAGATTTACCATATGAGGAACGACTTTCAGAGCTGTTTGGTCATATCGTATGGATGAATACAATCGATATGATTAGAGATTCAAGTAAGTAGTAACATTAAGTTATTCATTTTTTAAAAAGAGAAATAGAAAGGTGCGTTTAAAAATGACTAAAATATTTATTACAGGTGCCACAGGATTAATTGGAACACGTTTAACACAACGTTTGATTGAAGAAGGCTATGAAGTAGCTGGATTTACAACATCTGAGAAGGGTAAAGCGAAATTAGAAGGATTAGGTGCCAAAGCGTATATTGGCGATATCTTAAAAGCAGATACCATCGATGCAGCAGTGGGTGACTTCCGTCCGGATATTATTATTAATCAAATTACAGATTTAAAAAATGTCGACATGGCCGCAAACACGAAAGTACGTGTAGAAGGTGGTAAAAATCTAACGGACGCTGCGCTGAAGTATGATGTTAAAAAAGTGGTGGCACAAAGTATCGGCTTTATGTATGAACCTGGTGAAGGTCTTGCGACTGAAGAAACACCACTAGACAATCATTCAGATGGAGATAGAAAAATTACAGTAGACGGTGTGGTTGGACTAGAAAAAGAAACGGCACGTATGGATCACTATGTTGTACTTCGCTTTGGATGGTTATACGGACCAGGGACATGGTACGGTAAAGACGGTATGATTTATAATCAATTTAAAAACGGTGAAGTAACATTATCAGATGGTGTTACATCATTTATTCATTTAGATGATGCTGTTGAAGTATCTATTCAGGCGATGAATTTTGATAATGGTATTTATAATGTGGCAGATGACGCGCCAGTAAAAGGATCAGAATTTGCAGAATGGTATGCGAAAGAAGTTGGTGTTGATCCTAAAGTCACTATCCAACCAGCACAACCATTTGAACGTGGTATTAAAAATGACAAGTTTAAAGCACAAGGTGGTACATTGATCTATAATACGTGGAAAGATGGCATGCACCCATTAAAATAAATTATGAGTAAAACAAGCACTGTTATAAGCTAATTGCAATTAGCTTATAACAGTGCTTGTTATATTGATGGAACGTCTTTATTACTTTAAGCCTTATCATCGTTAGTCTTATTTTGACGTTTTTGCTCAATTTGTCGTTTGAGTTGTTCACCTGCTGCTTTACCCACTTTTGCATAATGGCTATGTGCAAAATGCATTTGAATAATTAAAAATGTTGCACTGACTGCCCAATATAAACTTAGTGCAGAAGCGGATTGTAGTGACGCATATATTATAAATAATGGTGATAGCACCATCATGACATAATAAGTACGACGTTCTTCCTTTGGATAATGCATGGCATTGACTAGCGGTTGAATAAAATAAAGTAATGCCGCAATAAAGGTCATAATTAAATCCGTATGCATTAAGTTAAACCATAAAAAGTGAGGATGCTCGATAATTCCGCCACTTGTTGGA
This sequence comes from Staphylococcus sp. GDY8P47P, assembly GCF_016892225.1. Classification (NCBI taxonomy): domain Bacteria; kingdom Bacillati; phylum Bacillota; class Bacilli; order Caryophanales; family Staphylococcaceae; genus Staphylococcus; species Staphylococcus sp. GDY8P47P. Next base: position 229,341 of record NZ_JAFENV010000011.1, read on the forward strand.
TATTTAATACATGCGTATAAACCTAATAAGATTGGGATTTGAATTAATATTGGTAATGTGCCAATAAGGCTTTTGAATGGATTAATACCATAGTCGTTGTACTTTTTCATCAATAGCTTATTAGCCGCAGTACGTTCTTCTTGTGTTTCCGCGTTCTTAAGTTTATCTTGTAGTTTCTCAATTTCAGGTTTAACGACTTGCGTTTTTCCACGCATCATGTGGATATTCTTTACTTGGATAAACATCAACGGCATTAATACAAGTCGGATGAGAAGCACAATCATAATAATAGCTAATCCATAATTTTCATGGAATGTACGACCTAAGAAGTGAAGTAACATATCCATTGGCTTAACAAATATCGTATAAAAGAACCCATGTTGATCTTCTTTATGAGAATAGTCACATCCAGCCAATAATATGACGATACTCATTAAGAATAAGGAACATTTTTTTCTCATGTCTAATCTCCTATGTGCTTGAGGTCTTTAATAATCTTAGTCTTTAATACATTTAGCTTAACATATTCGCTCGTTAATCATAGCAGTTTATCGCAATTTTATGATTTTGACGCTTTTGATACTGTTATTATTTTTAAAAGCATGAAAGCATGAAGACTCGTTAATAATGTGATAACACTTAATAAACAAATTTTAGCTGATATCGGTAGCCAAGACATTATAAACTGCCAATCAGAACCATTGAGTAACAATGAAGGTAATACATGTAATAAGCCTAAAACGAATATAAAGATAACAGAAAGTAAGCACATGCGATATTGAGTATTGCGATGATTGATACGCAATTGAATTGGGCGGTGGTGAATGATGTGACGATATACACCTATTAAAATGACTACAACAGCCATCCAAATAACAATTGAGATGACAGTAATCACAATTTGGTGCTGAAGAATATCATGTTGAATTGTCTCAACGTGTTGGCCCTGGCTTAATTGTGTATTTAAATGTTTCGCAAGTGTTGGAATGTGATCAGAATAAGCATTTGCGAGAATGACAATGCCATAGTCTTTCTTAGGATTTAAAATAATATAAGATGAGTAGTTCTCAAGTGTACCTGGATGATAGATAAGTGTCTCTTGATTTTGACGAGTAACAAACCAACCAGTTGCATATTTGGAATGATCATCATCATGTGTTTGTACTTTAGGTTTGTGTGTCGCTTCTACTAACGCTTTCAAATGTTTCGGTGGATGAAGTTGAAATTTTATCCAAGGTTGCAAGTCATTCGTGCTAGCCATCAAATAAGCTGACGGGTTATCACCAATGTTAAATGTTGGGTGATCTGCGTAGGCTTTGCGATGTTTAATATCGTAACCTTGTGCATCATGTGCACCTTTATGATTATTCTCTTTAGTAGAAATATGCGACATATTTAAAGGGGTGAAAATGTGTTCACGCATGTAAGTTGAATAGGGAGAGTGAGATACATTTTGAACAATTAACCCCAAAATATTGTAGTTCATATTCGAATATTCAAATTGTTCTCCTGGTCGATGGTTTAATGAACGACCATTAATACTTTTCACAATGCCTTCTAAATCATTAGTCTTTTTAGTAATACGATCATTATTAGTTATATCTCCTGGAATCCCACTTGTTTGAGCAATTAACTGGTTAATGGTGATGTCTACCTTTTTTCCTTTATAAGTCATATGAAAATTAGGAATGTATTGACTGATGTGATCATTTAATTGAATTTTACCTTCGTTGACAAGTTGCATAATAGCGTAGCCTGTCATTGCCTTAGAATTCGAAGCAATTTCGAAACGCGTATTAGGTGTTACTTTATGTTTATTTTCGATGTTTGCATAGCCGTAGCCTTTATTAAGTAATACTTTATTATCTTTAATCATTAACACTGAGACACCCGGTATATGACCATCGTCCATCTCACTTTTAACCATGTTATCTAAATAATCTTGAGAAGTAGGACTGAACATTGAATACGTCGGTTGCCATTTTATTATAATCGAACAGATAAGTAAGATAACAATTAATATGATACTACTGAAAAGTAAGGTCTTTTTCATTTTAATTCCTCTATTTTATGATTTAAGTAGCGAACAATTTACTATATTAACGACATTAGTATAGCAAGTTTTTGTTTAAATTGCTCTTAAATCTCTATCATAGATTGTTTGCTATTTATTTTCCAAATAAATAATGGGTAAAATCCAACTAAATATTACTGTAAAATGTAACTAATATAGTAAAAAATAACATTAAAATTGTAGGGATAGCTATACTTTTCATCAAAATGGGAGTATATTTTATCCATTGAATTTGAATATAAAGAGGTAAAGAGTATTATGTTCACTCAATTTAAAAGACTTTTAATTGGTAAACCTAAAAGAAATCGCGATTTGAAGAACGAGAAAATCAGTAATTTCAAGGCTTTAGCAATACTTTCTTCTGATGCATTGTCTTCAGTAGCTTATGGTCCAGAGCAGATTTTGATTACACTAGCAGTTGTTGGTGCAGTGGCATCTTGGTATACGTTACCAATAGCATGTGGCGTATTAATACTGTTAGCGGCTTTAATCTTATCTTACCGCCAAGTCATTTATGCCTATCCTAAAGGTGGCGGGGCGTACATGGTTTCTAAGACAAACTTAGGAGAAAAATGGGGACTCGTAGCAGGAGGTTCATTACTTGTTGATTATATATTAACTGTAGCGGTAAGTATTTCTTCAGGCGCAGATGCGTTTGTAGCCGCCTTTCCATCGCTATATCATCATAAAGTATTGATTGCATGTTTACTCGTGCTATTTATTTTAATTATGAATTTACGTGGTTTGACAGAATCGGCTACAGTATTGTCATATCCAGTTTATTTATTCATTATAGGGTTAATAATTATGATTGTTGTGGGCGTTTGGAAAGTTGCAACTGGCCAAGCTGAGCCACATATGCATGCAACTGTAGGGACAGCTGTACCAGGTGTGACATTATTCTTGTTACTTAAAGCATTCTCATCAGGTGCCTCATCTTTAACCGGTGTAGAAGCCATATCTAATGCGGTAACGAATTTCAAAGATCCTGGCCCTAAAAATGCGGTTAAAACGTTAATCGCAATGGGAAGTATCCTGGCATTTCTATTAGTAGGTATTGTCGGTTTAGCCTACTGGTATGGTGTTATGCCTGAAACGGAAACAACTGTATTATCACAATTAGCTATGAACATTCTAGGACACAATGTCGGTTACTATTTTGTTCAAGCAACAACAGTAATGATTTTAGTTTTAGCAGCGAACACAGGATTTACTGCATTCCCAATGCTTGCAGCAAGTATGGCCAAAGATAAATATATGCCTCGCATGTTTAGTGTGCGTGGAGACCGCTTAGGTTATTCTAACTCTATTATTACTTTAGGGGTTGGGGCGATCTTACTTATTATCATTTTCGATGGTAAAACTGAGAACTTGATTCCACTCTATGCTGTAGGTGTATTTATCCCGTTCACATTAGCACAATATGGTATGGTGCTTAAATGGGTCAGAGGAAGAGAGAAAGGCTGGTCTCGTAAACTGATAGCTAATGCGATAGGTGGAACAATCACATTTATCGTATTTATGATTTTCTTAATCACTAAATTTAGTCATGTATGGCCAATATTAATCTTTTTACCTTTGATTGTAATTGTATTTTTACGAATCAAAGGGCATTACAAAGATATTGCTAAACAATTGAAATCAACTGCTATGGTACAAGATATGCCTATCGTTGATAAAAACTTGGCGCTTGTTCCAGTCAGCACGATTACGTCAGCCATTGATAAATCTGTATATTACGCTCAAATGATTGCTGATGATGTTATCGCAGTGCATGTTTCATTTGGTGATGAAGCGGATAAATACTTTGCTGAAAAATGGGAACGTCATTTTCCAGATGTACGTTTAGTCATTTTGCATTCGGAATATCGAAGTGTTATTAGACCAATCTCACGCTTTATTGATAAAATTAATAAAAAAGCGAATGATAAAAATTATGTCATTACTGTTGTGGTTCCACAGTTTATTACAAAAAAATCTTGGCATAATTTCTTACACAATCAAACGAGTATTAGATTAAAAATGCATTTGTTCTATCAAAAGAATGTTATTTTAGCCACAGTACCGTTTAAATTGCATAAATAAGTTGAAAACCATATAGAAGCGAGGCTAGGACATAAATAATATAATCATGCTATTTTGCAAATTCGTAGTAGCTGACTGAACTGAGAAGGCGCTTAATTCAAGCTTTTCTCAGTTCTAGTCATCCTTGCGGGGGGTGGGACGACGAATTCAAAAAGAATTCTGTCCCACTCCCTTATTAGTTTTAGTGTGCATTGCTCGCTTCGTGTGCTAAAACAATCTCATTATAGTTAATATTTTCTCTCAATTGGGTTGCAACTTCATTCGTTACTTTATTTCGAGAAATCAATTCATCTAAAATGGTACGTTGGATGTATAATGCTTCAAGTTTTGCATCATGTTGTTGAAGGGTTGTAAGTTCATACGTTTCTTTATTTTCTGCTTTTTGTTGCTTTCTATTTTTATTGTGACGTAGTGTACGTGATAGGTTATGATATTGGTTAATAATTAAACTAACTTCTAATACGTTTGAACTGTTTTGTTCTTCACGCATTTTCATAATGACATTGTGGTTTACGACACGCATTAATTGTTGAACTTTATTAAAGCTATTTGTAAATGCTTCTCTTTGAACCTTTTTAGCATTTTTCGCTTTTTCACGTTCTACTTTATACGCTTCACGTTTCGCTTTAATATCCATTTTATTCTGTTCTGTCGTTGCTTGATGTTCTTCTTTTAATAATGCACGATTTTCTTTATGAATACGGTGTGCTTCTTTTCTGGATTCTTTTCGAGCTTTAAAGCGTAACCCAATCAATTTAAAGAAGCGGTTTATCTTTCTTAATATCGACATTTCTCGATAAGATTGACTAAATTCCATAATATTGCGGTAGTCTGTTAAATCTTTTTTAGTAATTCTTTCTTTCTCGATTAAACGTTCTAACGTTCTGGTTTCCTCTTCTTCAGCGATTTCTTGCAGTCGTCGTAATTCCTTCGTATTTTTATTATCCGGTTCCATATTGATTAAGAATGATAATTCATTAAAATATTGGTTTAATATTGGTCGATAATCCATCTGCTTTCCTTCTGAGTTTTTCGTCTTAAAGGCATCAAGAACTTGTTGAACCATAAATATTTTGGCTGATTGATAGGACATACCTTTAAATTCTGACATTTGCTCAGATGGTGTGATCAGTGGTAGTACCACTTGAGCGAGAATTAAGCTTGTTAAGACCATAAAGGAAGCGATAAACAGTAAGTCATTACGATATATAAATTCTTGATTACCATCCATCATATACGGAAGTGTGAGCGCCATAGATAATGAAATGGTACCGTGTATGCCACACATTGTCATGATGAAGGCATAATGCTTCCGTTTCGGTGGCCCAGCATCTTCTTCATCATCTAGGTAGGATTGAACGTTGTTCGGATAGTAAAAATCTTTAAATAACATATACACCCAAATAAATCTAAATACGTAAATGGCAAGTGCAATTAATAGAGCGGTTGTAATTAGGAATACAATGTTCTGCGGTTCGTCATGAATAATTTCCATTACGACTTCGGGAACAATATAACCTAAAACAACAAAGACGAAACCATTTAATGCATAACTGAGTGTGTTCCATATTTGGTTATAGTTCATCTGTAATTCTGTTTGGGCACGAATTAAACGATCACGTTCTAAACCGTGGATTAAACCTGCAACAACAACGGCAATAATTCCAGATGCATGAAGTTCTTCGCCAATGAAATAAACAGCAAAAGGCGTGAGTAATTGGATAAACGTTAACGTATTACTGTCTTTCATACCTTTATTGGTCGTTAGATATACTCTTAATGTCACAACTAACGCGCCAACGATGATACCAATCAATACACCTAAAATCGTTGAAACAATAAATTGACCTATCGCATCAAATGCTGAAAAGCTACCCGTTACAAGTGCGGTAACTGCAATTTTGAATGAGATAATACCTGCAGCGTCATTAAGTAATGATTCACCTTCAAGAATGGACATGGATCCTTTTGGTAAAATTTTGCCTTTCGTGATTGCAGAAACTGCGACAGCATCTGTTGGGCAAAGAATGGCAGCAATTGCAAAAGCTGCTGGCATTGGTAAATCAGCCCAAATCCAATGAATAAAGAAACCAACGCCGATAACTGTAGCAAACACAAGCGCCATAGCCATTAAAATAATCGGTTTACGATATTCAAGTAACTTCGTTCTTGAAATATGTGTACCTTCCACAAATAGTAGTGGAGCGATGACTGCCATCATAAATACTTCTGATTCAAATTCAAAATGCATCGGGATGGGCAATACGAATAAGCAGACACCTAAGGCAATTTGAATAAATGCAGTGGGAATTTTAGGGAACCTATTATAAATAATAGAACTAATAATCACTGCGAATATGAATAATAAAAATGCTTCTAATAGCTCCATGAATAACTCCTTTAATAAATTGAATAATCATAGTTTACCATGTGATAGGATAAGCTACCAAAAAATGGCAGACGATTTGATAAATAGTAAATGATTTAGTGTAAGTATTTTTTGTATACCATATTTAAGATTGTTATAAATGGAGTTTGATAATGAGGCTGTGAGCATAGGTTAACTGATAGGGATTAAGTTGAATAAGATTAGTATCATCTTATATAGCGTTTTGAAATAATAAAAGTGAAACGGGAGTGGGACAGAATTCTTTTGAATTCGTCGTCCCACTCTCTCCACTTTAGTTGTTTATTGATATGAATGATTGATGATTGAGCTTTCATTAGTAATTGATTGAATTACGACCCTGACTACGTGTTCGTTCTGCTAAATCTTCTGCATTTGATTTATATTTTTTATAGAAGATGAACAAGAAGATAAACCATATTGGTGAAATGAAAATTGCTGCTCTAGTATCTTCACTAAAGAATAACAGTACAAACACAAATGAAAAGAATGCAAGTACGACGTATGCACTTTTTAATCCACCAAAAAGTTTGAATTTATTTTTATGGTGTTCTTCTGGATTTTTCTTCACAAAAATAATATAAGAAATAATAATCATCGCCCATACTACTAAAAATAGTACAGTTGAAAGTGTTGTTACATAGATAAATAGTTTGATAGCATCTGGGAAAATAAAGTTTAATAACGCGGCTGCTAATAATGTTCCAGATGATACTAACATAGATAAGTATGGCACACTGTTACCATTTGTTTTACTTAAAACTTTAGGTCCTAAACCTTGTTTAGCAAGGCCAAATAGAATACGGCTGTTTGAGTAAATACCACTGTTTGTTGCTGATGCAGCTGCAGTTAGTACAACGAAGTTAACAAGTCCAGCAGCAAATGGTAAGCCGATTAAGCTAAACATGGTTACGAAAGGACTACTATTTGAATCGATTTTATTCCAAGGAATGACAGACATGATGACTAATAGCCCACCCACATAGAATAATAGAATACGGAGTGGCACGTTGTTGATCGCTTTAGGAATGACATTTCTAGGGTCTTTCGTTTCACCCGCTGTTACCCCGATAAGTTCTATACCAATAAATGAATATACTGCAATTTGGAATGCCATCAAGAATCCAAATGGCCCATTAGGGAATATACCACCATGATTTGTTAAGTTACTAAATGAAGCGTGACCATAAGAGGTTTTGAATGAGAAGAATATCATGACTAAACCTACAATAATCATCGCTATGATAGTTATAATTTTAATAATTGAGAACCAGAATTCTAATTCACCGAATAATTTTGCACCTAACATGTTAAATGAGATTAACATTAGTACGATAAATAAAACGGTGATCCAATGTGGCACTTGAGGGAACCAGAAACTAAAATATTGTCCCATAGCTGTTAAATCTGACATGCTTGAAGCAATCCAGGCAAGCCAATATGTCCATCCAATGACGAATCCTGCAAAAGGACCTATGTATTCGTTCGCAATATCTACAAATGAATTAAAGCGTGTATTACTTAATAATAATTCTCCAAGTGCGCGCATGAATGCGAACATAACCATGCCGATAATCATGTATGTTAATAAGAGGGAAGGCCCTGTTAAAGCAATTGTTTGACCTGAACCTAAGAATAATCCTGTACCAATTGCGCCCCCAATCGCAATTAATTGAATATGCCTGTTGCTTAGTTCTCTTTCCAATTGTCTAGCCATATACTTCCTCCTTAGAAAGCAGTGATGTGTTTTTAAATTTTAGTGTAAACGCTTTCTTTTATATGTAAAAAATTTGCTTTTAACAAAGTATTAAGTAAATCGCATTAGTTGTTAAAAATCAGATATTAAGTGAAAACAATAATAATTGTTCACAAATGATGTAACTTTGCTAAAAGGTATTTTTATTATACGCTTAATTTAATGAAATATAAACAAATTTCTGAAAATTTAATAAACAGATTTATTTATTATTCATAATAACTATGACATAATGATTTCAATTCAAAACAAGTAAGAGGGACGACACGAATGAAGATAGGTGCAATTTCAGATTTACATATTGATCGACATCCTAACCTAGAGCCAAAGGTATATCTTGAAACACTTGTACAACTGATTCAACAGAGGGATGTGGCATTACTATTAATTGCTGGAGATGTGTCTAATCATTTTCAGCAGAGTTATCAATTTATTCAAGATTTAAAAGCAAAATGTGGTATTCCAGTCTTATTTGTGCCAGGAAACCATGATTATTGGACTTCTGAATCCTCGTTAACATCATCAGAAATTTATGATTTCTATGTGGATAAGCCAGAATGTTTAATTGGAAAACCGTATATTATAAATGAGAATTGGGCAGTTGTTGGGCATACGGCTTGGTATGATTATCGGTATGCGGATGACAAATTTGATTTGGAACGCATCCAAAGAGGGAAGTATTACGGTGCGACATGGCAAGATAAAGTGAAAATCGACTGGGATATTGAAGATAGAGCTTTATCTAAGCAGGCTGCTAACCAAATTCAACATGACTTAGAACAAGTAAAGGATAAACAGATTATTCTAATGACGCATATTGTGACGCATCCACAATTTGTTGTACCAACGCCACATCGTATTTTTGATTTCTTTAATGCATATATAGGTACGAAAGACTTTAATGCGTTTTATCAGACGTATCCTATACGTTATAGCATTATGGGGCACGTACATTTTCGTAAGACGTTGTCCGAAGCAGGGATTACTTATATTTGTCCTTGTTTAGGGTATCAACGACAATGGCGAACAACTGATCTTATGCAAGAGCTCGATGCGTCGTTAGTCACATTTGAAGTGCGTGATGCATAAAAAATCAGTGAGGTTGAGATACAATTAACATTGACTCAATCTCACTTAAATAGTGGTCTATATTACACTTGAAGATAAATACATGTACGACCAGGTGCATTAAAGCTACGTTCTAATTTTTGCTTTGCAATTTTGATGATTTGAAAGCGATTAGGCACAATGGCAGGAAAGATAAAGTGTTTAAATAAGTGACTCCACAAAGGATCAATATAATAATAGAAATGATCATCATATCCGATTAATAGTGTGATATGAATGTTAGACACTAATTCTTTCTTATGATCATCGAATTTGAAATATTTGCGGAAAGGTTTACGACCTAAATTAGTATGATACATTATGACTGGTTGGCCAGAATCAATGACAGCTTCTAGTGATGACAAATCAGTACCTGTACCGTCTACAATTCGATCGTCAATCGTTTGTAAATAAGGTACATAAGCATCAGGAAAGATTGTTTGATGATGACCAAATTTGACGAGTAAATGATGACCAACATATCCTTTATAAGGATTATTAGGATGCTTAGGCCAATGACTCATGATTTCAGTAGCTTTAATATTATGATTGTTATATTGAAGTAACATTGCTGCTGAAACACCTTCACATCCCATTACCATTGGAATTGGAAATAGTTGGCTAATTGGTTTGATTGGTAGTATCGTTCTTTTCATCATGATTCTCCTCAAAGACAGTCTCTATTGATGTCCATCATTTAGTTTAAGTAAATTTATTATATACCTTAGTCGTCACGGCGTATATCAATACGGATTGTGTGATGATTTATTATTAATTAGAAAATGGGGGCATAGTAATGACAATGCAATACAGATTTGAACATTTAGGTGAGGTTCAACTTATAGGCGTTCTAAGAGAGTATACGACTGGTGAAGCAATGCAGCAGGATATACCAGCATTTTGGCAAGAAATGAATGAAGCAGGCGTGGTCAAAGCTTTAACTCAATACAGTAATCAAAGTTTAACTGGCTTATTAGGCGTCATCATACCACGTGAAAATCGTATAGATTATTTTATTGGCGTGCCTCATGACGGTTTGAATAACAATGATTCAAACTATGAAGTAATCAAGTTAATAGCACACAAATATGTCGTTATTGATGCGAAGGGTCGTGTTCCTGAAGCAATTAAAGCAGTGATGACAAAAATCTATACAGAATTATTACCTCAAGCGTCATTTAAAACGATTCAAGCACCTATGTTTGAACATTATTTGCCGGGAAATACTCAAAACCCTGACTACATTACGGAAATATGGATGCCTATAAAAGAATAGACTAGAACTAAGAGAGGCTGGGACATAAATAATATAATAATGCTATTTAGCAAATTCGCAGTAGCTGACTGAACTGAGAAGGCGCTTAAATCAAGCTTTTCTCAGTCCTAGTCATCCTTGCGGGCGGGGCCCCAACAAAGAGCATTTCACTAAGAAATTCTACAAGCTAAGCAAGTTGGGAGTCGGGGCCCCAACACAAAAAATCACGAAAGTGATTTTACAAGCTAAGCAAGTTGGGGTTACGACGAATTTAAAAGAATTCTGTCCCACTCCCCTTCTAAGTTCTAGTCATTTGTGCAACATAAGCCATGTAGGATTGTGTTGCTTTATTTTTTTACAGCATGAACGATATAATTCATGTTCTTTTTGTGTCTTCGCATCGTTTTAAACATAGTGAAGAACATTTTACGATTAGATGGTTTTAACGCATTTTTAATGATGGTTAAGGTGCCAAGTAGGCCTTCATCACGCATCATACCTATTGGTGTCATTAACGACAGTGGACCGATTTGCGATTCGATATTCGAGAATCCGGCCTCTTGATAGAGTTGGTACCAGCTTTCAGGCGTTAAAGGTGTCACCTTCATATTAATGGCTTGACTCAATTCATCAATGACCGTTTCAGTATTTTGTCTATTGATAATTGCAATATCATGTGTAAGTATAACACCATTCGGCTTCAATACACGGTAATACTCTTTTAAGACCTTTTCTTTAACTGGGTAAGGTAACATTGTGAGCATTGCTTCATTAAGAATAATATCGAAGCTTTGATCTTCAAAGGGTAGTTTCATTGCATTTGCTTGCGTTAAATGAATGAGTGACTCTAAATTGTGTTTCGCCACATTGCGTTTACCGTTTTCTAATGCGGTTTTATTTAAATCGACGCCTTCAATATGGCATTGATAAGTTCGTGCTAATTCAATGGAAGTTGTACACATATTACATGCGACTTCTAAGACACGTTTATCACTTGAAAAATGCCCTTTATTAATAAGCCAATTTGTCGCAAGCACACCACCCGGACGTAACCGCTTTTTACCTAATTGTGCTAAAAACGTATGGCCAGCTATTTTAGTCACCATAATCAACACTTCCTGTCCTAACTGAATTTATTAAAGAGTACATGATTTTCTAGATGTACATGTTCATGGGTTTCACGCTCTAAATTCTCAAGACGGTTATAGACCAATCTCCAAGTTTGACAAGCTTCACTCGGCGGTTGATATTGGTTCGTTAATTCACGCATGTCTTCTAATAATTGGCCTGTGTGCGTGTGATCATCAACCAAGCTTTGGATAATATCTGAAGCATGATCCACTTCTTCACCACGAGAAAGTTTAATTAATGCAGGGAAGTCGTGTTCATCTTCTTGAGCCATATGCTCAAGCATACCATCACGATATTGACGATATAAGTCTTGTAAGTGAATTAAAAATGGATGGTTTGGCCCATGGACTTTTGCCACTTTGGTAACATAAGGAGATAAATTCTTAAATTCTTCACGCATTGTCTCGTGATAACGAGATTGTATATATTGTATGAGTGAAGGTGCATCAAGATATTTTACATTGATGTTTCCTTGGTCATGTTTAGGAAGTGCATTAATTTCTTCTATTAATGTATCTGCATCTATTTTTTTATTTTTAACTGCTTCATTTATAGTGATGTTACCGCCACAACAAAATTCGATACCATATTTTCTAAATATATCCGCACTTAATGGCATGTCTGTAACAATGTCTGCAACGATAGATTCATTTGTAATCATTGAAATTCCTCCTTTATTTGTTTTCATTATAATCAATAAGAATGATTTTCAATTAGAAAAAATGGTGTTGTCACCTATTTGTTGGAAAGTTATTGAAAAATTGTGAACAATTAGCGCGGATTTTTGAATCAATTTGTTTTTCAAAAAAAGAGGAAGTGGACAACGGACTCATAAAGAATGCCGTCTCACTTCCTGATTCTATTCAATGATTATGCTGGGTTACGATGATTTCTAAAGTAAATAACTTGGAGTGTAATTAATACAATTGCAGTTACGATAATGACAATCATGTATGGTGTTGCATCATATTGTCCTTTGAGTCCTACTATTGGAGAGATGATTCCGCCAAGAATGAATTGGAATAGTCCTAGTAAACTAGAAGCATTACCACTTCCACCCGTACGTTCCTCCATTGCCATAGAAAAACCAAGTGGCCCAATAGATGTGACAGGGCATACGTTTAAGAAAAATGCAATCAGTAAAATCCATAACGGACCATGCATTGATAATGTAATAACAATTAACACGACACCTATTACTTGTATTAACGTTAAGTAAATCATGAGTTTGAAACGATTAATATACTCGACTAAAAGTGCCACAATTTGGCTAACTATGATTAAGCCTACACCATTAATTGCTACCATTATACTGAATTGCTGAGGTGTCATATTGTATAGCTTTTGCGTTATGAATGGTGAAGCGGATGAAAAACTAAATAACATGACGTACGTTAATCCTTGTAGCAACATTGGAATGATGAATCGTGGTTTCTTTAATAAGCTTCCAAAATCTAAAAAGATGTCTTTAAAGTTTAACGATATATGTTCTGATTGATGTGTAGTCGGCATCGTCGTTACGACACCGATAAGCACAAGTAAACTTATAACGGTCAGAATGACAAAGACAATTCTCCATGAACCAAGTGTCAAAGATAGACCGCCGAGTAAAGGCATGATGATTGTAACAATACCATTAACGACCATCAGTGATGCTAGAAATTTAGCTAATAAATCACCTTGATATCTGTCTCCAGCAAAAGCCTTGGCTATAACTATAATGCCGCCTGCAGTAAAACCTTGGACAAATCGAATACATAAAAATAGCATTAAATTTGATGCAAAGATACCACATAGTGTAGCTAGGAGGAAAATGCATAATATGATAAGAACCATTCTTTTACGGCCAAATGCATCAGATAATGGTCCGAATAAGAATTGACCTAATGCTAAACCTATCATAGCAAATGATAAGGTGAGTTGGATTTCAGATGTTGATGACCTAAATTGATGTTGTGCTTCAGGTAAAGCAGGAAGGTACATATCAATAATCATAGGTCCGAATGCAGTCATTACACCTAAGACAATAAGTAGCAATAGGGGTAATTTTGTATGTGTTGATGGTTGCATAATGTGTCTCCTTAAAAAGTTTGCAAATTACATTATATAGGTTTTTTGTGCATTTGTAATTTACAAAATAAAAAAGGAACGAGTTAGAATTCAATTTACCTTCTATCTCGTCCCTTATAACGGTACGCATATCTTAGAAAACATGCTTTATCTGTCTTCTCAATGTCGTCTACGATGACGTATTTGCAATGTAGATATAGCGTATTATGTTGTATGTGATGTGTTTGTGGGTTTATCACTGTGCATTTGTATCATTTGAGTTACCAAGTATACTGTTTAATTTCTCTTTAATTTCATCAAATTTTGTATTCACATCATTAAGTAAGTCATTTACTTTACTTTGACTTTCATTATTTTGTTGCGCGTTATTCGCTTCTTTCAATTTATTTACTTGATCTTGATAAAATTTAGTCAATTTAGAATCTTCGCCTGTTTGTTCACTATTTTTTAAACTATTAATATCATCTTGAATTTGTTTGATTCTTGAGTCTGTATCCACTTTGTCTTTAATGTCATTTTTGGCTTGTTCGACTTGTTGTTTAATGCTATCACTTTGATTTTCTACTTCGTTTTTATAGTCTTTAGATACTTGATTGTCATTTGAAGTCGTATTCGTTTGTTGTTCATTACCACTATTGTGGTTAAATAGCGCTCTCGTCGCAAATATTGCTACGATAATAAGCAATATTGCAATAATAGCTATAAGCCATTTTTTAGATTTTTTATTTTTTTCATTTTCTTCTTCTAATTGTTGCTCACGTCTGAAGTCACGGTCATTATAATATCTGTTTCCATTGTCGTCATAGTCATCATTATGGCGCTCATAACGCGCTTGATAGTCATAGTCATCATGGTAGCGTTGGTCATCATTTTGATATCTAGGATCATCATCACGATAACGTGCATTGCTACGATTGTATGCTTCTTGGCTTTCACGTCGCTCATGACGTGTACGTTCATCGGCACTTTGTCGATTACGCTTGCGATATTGTTCATCATATTTGTAAGAATCTTTATATTTATCTGTTCGTTTCATGCTAGTCACCTCATATTTCAAATAATTTGTTTCAGTAGTCGAGCAATATTTTCAGCAGTATGTGTCATGTTGCGCTTACCATTACTTAATAGCGATGGTAATGCTTCTGGTTGTTCAATTAAACTAAATGCGCTATCAATACCATGATTGTAAACATCCTGATACCCTTCGCCAAGACTTCCACAAATAGCTATCACTGGAATATGATGTACTTTTGCTGCTTTTGCTACCCCAATGGGTGTCTTACCAAAGACAGTTTGCGCATCCATTTTACCTTCACCAGTAATAACAAGGTCTGCGCCTTGCACTCTTCTCGAAAAGTCCGTTTCCTTTAACACAATGTCAATGCCTTTAGAAAGTGACGCATTGAAGAATGCAAGAATACCCGTACCCAATCCTCCGGCGGCACCAGCACCTGGAATATCTTTAACATTTAGGTTTAATTCTTGTTCTATCATATCATGATAGGTCGCTAGTGCGGAATCCAACTTTGGTATCATCTTAGCGTCAGCACCTTTTTGTGGACCGTAAACTTCAGTTGCGCCATTAGGTCCTAGTAATGGGTTTGTTACGTCACAAGCAACCTCAAATGTAACGTCCTTCAGTCTTTGATCTAGATTTGATATGTCTATATGTGCTAGCTCAGATAAATAACCACCACCTAATTGTAAAGGTTGATGTTGCGCATCTAGAAATTGCGCACCTAATGCACATAACATACCGCTACCACCATCATTAGTAGCACTTCCACCAATGCCTAGAATAATTTTGCTAACATGGTGATTCAGTGCATCTAATATCATTTCACCTACACCATAAGTTGATGTAATGAGTGGGTTACGTTCGTCTTTTGATAACAAATCTAATCCTGATGATGCAGCCATTTCAATAATGGCAATTTGATCATCATCCGAGCGGGCATATGACGCTTCAATACTTCTATGCAATGGATCGTGTACAGGAATCGTATAGGTTTTAGCATTAAGCGCTTCTTTTAATGCATCTGTTGTGCCTTCACCACCATCAGCCATTGGGATAATGTCATAGTGAATGGCATCATCAAATACTGCTTTAAAACCATCTTGAATGGCTAAACCAGCTTCTTTAGCTGACATACTCTCTTTAAATGAATCAGTAGCAATGACTATTTTTTTAAGATTCATCTTTGTAAACCTCCTAGTGTTGGTATAGTATAAAATAATATTTAAATGTATAATTGATAAAATAAGAATATAATATAATCGATTATGAGAGGTTGATTGTAATTTAAAATCAAACCTTCTGACATAAAGGAGTTCAACATGCATAGACTTAAACAACATGAATTTTACATCTGGATGATTGGATTAATCCTATTTTACGGATACTTAGGTTTCATTATCCCTTTACATAGTACGGATTGGTTTTGGGGGAGTACCCACGGCATACAGGTCGTTAGTAACGCGTTTGAAAATTTTAATGGACGGTACATTAGCAATATATTAGAATTCGCAAGTGTTCATTCTATAGTAATGCGGACCATGTCATTTGCACTTATTTCAATTTTTATCGTGTTACTGTTATTAAAGTTATTGAATCAAATAGGTAACACAAACATTTTAATTGTCATTATGGTTTTATTATTTATTATACCCAATTCTTTATTTTCACAAAGCTATGGTAACTTTGAATTTTTTTATACGTATGTTTTTGGATCATGTTTTTCACTATATCTATTAAGTTTTATATTGAAAGGATTACTTAAGGAAGAAGAATATAGCCGTATAGATGCGTTTATCTTTTGGGGAATATGTATATTAGGACAGTGGTTTGCTGAACCTCTAACGTTTTATAATACTACTATATTATTGGTTGGCATCATTTACTATGCGATACGTTACCATAAACTTGACTACAGTTTGGTACTTGGATGGTTGTTGTCATTATGCGGTGCAATGATCATGTTATTAAATGAAAAATATATTTATATTTATTCAAGTGTCGAGGCGTTAAGAGGGCACTTAGATATGTTAGGATTGGCTCACAAATTTGAATCATCGCTTCTCAAAGATATTCCAAACAATTTGTTTTTTAATAATAATACGATTTTATCTTTAATCGTAATTATCATCATAATATTACTTTTAAGAAGTAGCGCGTTCTCAACATGGTCTAAAAAGAAACAATTCAGTTTACAAATAGGCATGTGTGTATTACCTATCTATAAATTCGCTATATATGAACCTTTCAATGTGAAACAACTATCTGAAACACTGACGTTTGAAGTCATTCATATTGTATTGTGTCTGATATTTATGGTGAGTGTTGTCATATCATGCAAGCTCATCGTTCACTCACCATACAATCGGTTGTTGGTAAATATGTCGCTGATTTCAATTCCACTAAGTGTATTACCAGTTGTATTAATTACAGAAGTTTCAGTTAGACAGTTTTATTTGGCTTATCTATTTAGTATGATAATACTCATTATTTTAATTTCAGAATTAAACTTTTTGACTTTGAAGCATTATAATATTCTAAAAAGTTGTATAATTATTTTTGCAATTGTAAATATGTTTATTTTCACTGATATACACATTCGTAGTGAACAGAGACTAGAAGATGTGCACGCACAAATGAGTAACAATCAACGTCACATTAAATTATCACATTTACCATATGAAACGTATTTATTTGAAATGACACCAGCAGATGAAGCGGATGTAACTAACTTTAAAGAGTTTCATCACATTTCAGAGAAATATTCATTTAAAATATTGCCGTTTGAAGATTAAAGAGAATGACGACAAAGGAGAATCACGATGAAGTTGACTCAAACCCACTTAGAGATTATTAAATTTATAATTGTGGGGGGGATTAATACCCTTAATTATTATATTGTCTATCTTATATTATTAAAATTATGTCATGTGAATTATATGATCAGTCACATTGTTGGTTTCTTAGTGAGTTTCGTAATTTCTTACTATTTGAATTGTTATTTTGTTTATAAAGTAACGCCAACTTTAAAGAAATTTTTAAGCTTTCCTTTAACACAAGTCATTAATATGGGAATGCAAACACTCTTACTATATGTGTTTGTTAAGTGGTTTCAATTTCCGTCTGAAATCGCACCATTTGTCGGATTAATTATCACAATTCCAATTACGTTTATAATTTCAAAATGGATCTTAAAAGATTAAAAAGAAGCCATTATATTTAACTATTACAACAGTTACAAAGACAGACCATAAATTGAATGATTATTAGGGGTAATAACTTAATTAATATTTAGGTTTTGCGAAAAATTTAATTCGCCTAAATATATGAAATTTATAGAAATTAAAAAACGTTGTCAATCATCATTCGATGGTACATACTATTGATATTAAAGCATTTAAGGTGGTAGACAACATGTCTCAAAGTGAAAATCTTAAATTAGCACAAAGAGGTGCTTATTTAAGTTTAGTAGTTTATATCATTCTATCTGTTTCTAAATATATTACAGGCTTTGTATTTGATTCAGCAGCAGTTAGAGCAGACGCTTTGAATAATATGACAGACATTATTGTATCTATTGCTGTCATTGTTGGATTGAAAATTTCAATAAAGCCAGCAGATAAAAATCATCCTTATGGTCATTTGAAATCTGAAAATATCTCTACACTATTAGTGTCATTTATTATTATGTTTGTGGGTATTCAAGTTGTGATTGAAAACGTACCTCGAATATTTACGAATGAACATCATACACCAAATGTCATTACAATTTTTGTGAGTTTAATCAGTGGACTTATTATGATTGGTGTCTTTGCAATCAATCATAGACTGGCTCAGAAGACCAAGAGTAGCTCATTAAATTCCGCGGCAAAAGATAATTTGTCAGATGGACTTGTTAGTATAGGGACTGCGATTGGTTTAGTATTTACCCAATTCGGATTATCTATCGTCGATGTCATATTAGCGACGGTTTTAGGACTTTTAATTATTTATACAGGTTTTAGTATTTTTAAGGAGTCAATATTTGCACTGAGTGATGGTTTCAATGAGCAAGATCTTGAAGAATACCGTAATGTTGTTTTAGAAGTAGAAGACGTTAAAGACGTGAATAATCTTAAGGGACGCTATCATGGCAGTAGCATCTTTTTAGATGTAACTATTGTTGTTGATGCACATTTATCATTGCAACAGGCACATGACATTTGTGATAAAGTAGAAAATCACTTACATAGTAAAGGCATTTCTTCCGTGTACGTTCATCCCGAACCAGACACGTTAAATCAAATGATTGATTAGAACGAGATTAATGATGATTAGGGTAAGTAAGATGAGGTTGGGACATCATTCCTAGCAAAATAGCCAGTAAATGCGTTTGTTAAAACGCATTTACTGGTTTCTTTATTTACCATACTTCATATTGCTGGCTCGCTTGCCCAACGTGCTTTGCTTGTAGAAACTGATTAACTCAGTTTCTCTGAGTTGGGGCCCTTCTTATGGGACAGCTTCAGCCTGTAGTCTTCTAAAGAAATTCTTAGATGCATATTCACTCATTATAGTTGCGACGCTTTCCTGTGGGAAAGGCTCGTGCCTGTAGGACTCTAAAGGCGATCTTAGATAGATAATCACTCACATAAGTTGCTTCGCTTTCCTGGGGTGCTGTCTCTAAAGCAGCTCTTGGATGGATAATATTCTTTGGTTGCGACGCTTTCCTGTGGGAAAGGCTCGTGCCTGTAGTCACTCGACACTTTCTTTTCCACTAGGAGTCGCGCAACGCTACTTATTATCCATCTTTAGAGCTACTTACCTAAGTGTTAAAGCACTTAGGTTCTTTGAAACTACTGCTCCCCTAGGAGTCTCCGCAACTCTGTTTCGTAATCTATCTTAGAACTATTTACGTAAGTGTGTGAGCAGTTACGTTCATCAATCGTTCAAACTCCCTCAGGCGTCGCTCAACTACGTTCCATTACCCATTTTATAACTACTTACCTAAGAGCCATTGCTCATAGGTTCATTAATAATCAACACAAGCGTCTCGCCACAATACTTTGAATTTATATGTAATTTGATATTAAAATACTAAAAAAATGTAATATGACTCAACTTATTCTGCCGATAGAAACTTCAGTGTTTATTCTCCAAAGTGATATTTCATACCAAATAAATAATATGGTTGAACCGATTTTTTACAATGAATTCAAACATCATTGTGGTGCAACACCATATCATCCTAAAATTATGTTAAAAGTGATTCTTTATGCCTACACACAATCTGTATTTTCAGGTCGTAAAATAGAAAAATTGCTTAATGATAGCATCCGAATGATGTAGTTATCACAAAATTAAAAACTTTCTTAAGCACTAAAATCAAAGTATACATAAAGCAAATCAATGATTACTCTGAGCGCAAGTATTGATGCGACATTCAAAAATATTTTTTAAAGGATAGAAATAGTTATTCTAAAAAAGACAATTTCTATATTATTTCAATAGAAATTGTCTTAAATTACTTATCCTGGTACTTTATGTACCGTACTCTTTTGGATATAAATTCAATTTTTAACATAATATGTTCATTTATTTATATTGGATGTTACCACCATCCGTTTGATTCACGGAAACTAATCGCAGCTTCAATAGAACCATAACGTTCTTTAGCATATGAAATCATGCCTTTAGTTTGAGTTTCAACGGAACCATAACCCCAAGATTGATTGGTTTGTCCTAAGCCATGATATTGTCCATTAGACGCATTAGGATCTCCACCGGACTCAGGTAAGACAATTTTCTCCCATAGTTCTTGCGTTCCTCCAGCTGCGATAAATTGTTTATATACTGAAGATGAACTTTCATCACTAGAAGCAGTAGTATTACTAGTTGATGCAGTATTTTCTGATGAAGTATCAGTAGTATTTGAAGTTGTAGTTGCTGCTGATGCTACGTTTGAATATTGACCTTGTTGTGAAGGTTGAGTGTGTTGTAACTGTGTATGTTGATTATATTGACATGATTGGTGCTGTTGGCTGTGTGTCATTTCACTTGCGTGCGCTTGACCTGATTGCAATCCTGCGGCACCTAAAGATACCATCGTCATTAACGTAAATATTGATTTCTTCATATTAAAAAATCTCCTTTAAAATTGGTTTTTGTAATGTAACTAAAAATACTAAATTTAGGCTAAGGTAATACAATATTATGAATTAACCAAAGTATTCGCAGTAGCTGACTTAAATGCATAGGGATTTAAACGAAATGATGCTCAATTTTAGTCAACTCTTTGAATTAATAGCATTTAGTCACGATATCCCAATATGTCTTGCTGTTGATTACGATAGATACACTATAGCACCTTAATTGATGACATAGGTTACTATAAAATCAAAAAAACATATCAAAGATGTACTGAAGATAACGAACATGACAAAATGGCGTCATTTATGGCATTAAGGGATTGAATCTTAGATATTATGAAATTTGGCGAAATAGTTTTATAATAAATGTAATAGAAAAAGAGTAAGTCACTTGTTGCAAAGCATAGGGAAGTAAATTTTAAATTAGAAGTTAGGCATTGATTGATGACATGCTAAAGGAAATCATACAATCGATCTAACGTATAGGAAGGTGTTTTATATGCCAAAATTAATTTTATGTCGTCACGGTCAAAGTGAATGGAATGCTAAAAATTTATTTACAGGTTGGGAAGATGTTCAACTATCTGAACAGGGACGTAATGAAGCCATAACATCTGGGCGTAAATTAAAAGAAAATGGCATTGAAATTGATGTAGCGTTTACTTCATTATTAACGAGAGCATTAGAAACAACTCAGTTTTTATTAGCTGAATCAGATCAAGAGTGGATTCCAGTCCATAAGAGTTGGCGTTTAAATGAACGCCACTATGGTAAATTACAAGGACTTAATAAAGATGAAGCACGTAAAGAATTTGGTGAAGAACAAGTGCATCAATGGCGACGTTCATATGATGTTAAACCACCTGCACAAACTGAAGAACAACGTGAATCTTATTTAAAAGATCGCCGTTATAGACATTTAGATCATCGTATGATGCCTTATTCAGAAAGTTTAAAAACGACATTAGAACGAGTGGTACCCATTTGGACAGATAAAATTTCTCAACATCTATTAGATGGAGAAACTGTTTTAGTCGCTGCACATGGTAATTCAATTCGTGCGTTAATTAAATATTTGGATAATGTATCTGATGAAGATATTATTGGATATGAAATTAAAACAGGTGCACCGCTAATTTACGAATTAGATGACAATTTAAATGTCATTGATCATTATTATTTATAATTCAAAAATTAAAGGAGTAGTACAAGTAATGCTATGCGATAGATTACATGTGCTACTCCTTTTTAGGAGTTATTTATGGAAGAAATGGATTGTATTAAGCTGATTTACGATTGCGTTTGTGTTGTTTGATGATTTTTAATGCACGCTTGCGCGTTTTGATATTAGGACTGTTCAAATTACGACGTGCTGTTTGTAAATCTAGTTTCATATTTGATTCCTCCTTTTTAAAAGCATAAAGGAAAATGGTAAAAATGTAAATAGGAATTATTACGATTTATTAAAATAGTATTAATATCTTGTATGAAAATCAAAAAATGATATGTATAATAGTCAAATGGATCTATTGAGCGCATAAATAGATAGAAGGGGAATATAGTATGTCACATAAACAAAAATTAGCAATGATATTTACAATGTTACTTGGTGGATTCTTTGGATTGCTTAATGAAACATTACTTACCACAGCATTGCCGAGTATCATGAAGGATTTCAATATTGAATATTCACAAGTTCAATGGTTAACAACAGCATTCTTACTCACTAATGGTGTTGTCATTCCGTTATCTGCATTTATTATACAGCGATACTCTACGAGACAAGTCTTCTTAACTGGAATTGTCATCTTTTTCCTTGGGACGATGCTAGGTGGTTTTAGTCCGAACTTTACGATACTTTTAATTGCACGAATTATACAAGCTTTAGGCTCAGGTATTATGATGCCATTGATGATGACGACCATTCTGGATATCTTTCAACCGCATGAACGTGGTAAATATATGGGAATGTTTGGACTCGTTATAGGTCTTGCTCCAGCCATTGGACCTACATTATCTGGTTATTTAGTGGAATATTTTAATTGGCGATCATTGTTCCATGTCGTTGCACCGATTTCAGCAATCACATTTTTGATTGCATTAAAAATTATTAAAAATGTAGGAACAACCGTTAGAACACCTATCGACCTCATTTCTATCGCATTATCAATACTAGGTTTTGGTGGATTGTTATACGGTGTAAGTTCTATTTCGAGTGATGGATGGGATGATCCGCTTGTCTTGACCACGGTTATTGGTGGCTTAATATTAGTAGGTTTGTTTATTTGGCGCCAAGAAAAACTTGATAATCCGTTATTGAGCTTTAAAGTATTTAAGAATAAAGAATTTGCAGTTGGATTATCGATAATGGCTGCAACCATGATTTCAATGATTGGTTCTGAAACAGTATTGCCAATGTTTGTACAAAACTTGCTAGGTCGAACACCGATTGACTCAGGACTTATCTTACTTCCAGGTGCCATTGTGATGGCCATCATGTCGATTATTTCAGGGTGGTTATATGAAACGTTTGGGGCTAAAGTATTAGCGATTATAGGTATGTTTATTGTACTGGTAACGACATCGTACTTTGTAGTGATGGACGAGCATACGTCAACCATTATGTTAGCAACGATTTATGCAATTCGTATGATTGGTATCGCATTGGGCTTAATGCCAATTATGACACATACAATGAATCAGCTAACACCAGAACTTAATGCACATGGTTCGTCAATGACAAATACCATTCAACAAATTGCTGGTTCAATTGGAACAGCAGGCTTGATTACGATATTAAGTACAGCAAGTAAAAACTTTCAACCGACAATGAGTGATTATCACGGTATGAATAAAACTGAAACGGCAGGACAAATACAGATTGATGCTATGCTTCATGGTTACCATTCAGGGTTTATGTTTGCTGTAATAATTACGATTATTAGTTTATTGCTTACATTTTTAATTAAAAGCAAGAAAAAAGTAAAGGCTGAAGCGAAGTTGCAAGATTAATAAGTTAATAATTTATTGCACGACACGATAAGAGATCAAGACGAGCGTGATTTGGAAAATCCTTAATATTCCAATGTAGCTTTAGGAATGTCATCCATGTCTTCCTAAAACATAAACGCTTAATGTCTTGGTCTCTTTTCATTGTCATTAATATCCAAACATTCTGAACACTTAATTAAACATAAAAATAATGTTGACTATTCCTACCTATGAGATTAGAATTAATTTATTCTGACTAATCTAATAGGAATATGGAGGACAGGTAGATGAAAAGACTTTTATTTGTTGCTTTAGCACTTATCTTTGTGTTAGCTGCTTGTGGAAATGGAGGATCATCAGATAAAAATAGTGATTCTAAATCAAGTAGTAGCAATAGTGATAGTAAAACACTGAAAGTAGGAACTGAAGGTACATATGCACCATTCACTTTCCATAATAAACAAGACAAATTAACTGGTTACGATATTGATGTCATCAAAGCAGTTGCAAAAGAAAAAGGTTACAAACTTAAATTCAATGAAACATCATGGGACTCAATGTTTGCTGGCTTAGACGCTAAACGTTTTGATGTGATTGCTAACCAAGTAGGTGTAAATAAAGAAAGAGAGAATAAATATAAATTCTCTACACCTTACACGTATTCAAGCGCAGTTTTAGTAGTTCGTGAAAATGAAAAAGATATCAAATCATTTGATGATGTTAAAGGTAAGAAAATGGCGCAAACATTTACGTCAAACTATGGTCAATTAGCTAAAGATAAAGGCGCAGATATTACGAAAGTTGATGGCTTTAACCAAGCGATGGACTTATTATTATCTAATCGTGTTGATGGTACATTTAACGATAGCTTATCTTACTTAGACTATAAAAAACAAAAACCAAATGCTAAAATCAAAGCAATCAAAGGTAATGCAGAACAAAGTAAATCAGCATTTGCATTTAATAAAGATGTTGATGAAAAAGTTGTATCTGATTTCAATGATGGCATTAAAACATTAAAAGAAAATGGCGAATTAGCAAAAATTGGTAAGAAATGGTTCGGTGAAAATGTTTCTGAGCCTAAATAGTCAACAACAACATGCATTAGATGCGGCAGGGCAAGCATTTGGACCGATGTTGGAAGGATTATTAAAATATTCTATTCCAATTACCATTGTTACATTTATCTTAGGTTTGATTATTGCTTTATTTACAGCGTTAATGCGTATTTCAACAAGTAAAGTTTTAAAAGGTATTGCACGTGTTTATGTGTCAATTATTCGTGGTACACCGATGATCGTTCAATTATTTATTATCTTTTATGGTATTCCTGAACTAGGGCGTTTATTAACGGGTAACGCTGATGAACAATGGACATTATCATCCGTTGTATCAGCTATCATTGGTTTATCTCTTAATGTTGGTGCGTATGCATCAGAAATCATACGTGGTGGAATTATTTCAATACCTAAAGGTCAAACCGAAGCGGCTTATTCTATAGGAATGAACTATAGACAAACCATTCAAAGAATTATATTACCACAAGCGATTCGTGTTTCAATTCCAGCTTTAGGTAATACATTCTTAAGTTTAATTAAAGATACATCATTACTTGGCTTTATCTTGGTAGCAGAAATGTTCCGTAAAGCTCAAGAAGTCGCTTCTACAACTTATGAGTATTTCACTATTTATATACTTGTAGCTGTTATGTATTGGGTAGTATGTTTCATCATCTCAGTTATTCAAAGCTTCTATGAATCATATATTGAAAGAGGGTATAACTCATGATTGAATTAAGTGGTATCCATAAATCGTTCAATGATAAAGAAGTCATTAAAGGTATTGATTTAAATGTAGATAAAGGGGAAGTCGTGACACTGATTGGACGATCTGGTTCAGGTAAGACGACATTACTACGTATGATTAATGCTTTAGAAATTCCAACTGAAGGTAACGTAACGGTTAATGGTGAAAGCTACACAGCTAACAATAAAAAGTCTCAAATAAGCGTACGCAAGCAATCGGGTATGGTATTTCAAAGTTATAACCTATTTCCGCATAAATCAGCATTGGAAAATGTTATGGAAGGGTTAGTGACGGTTAAGAAAATGAATAAAGCAGATGCTAAAGAAAGAGCGATGGGGTTACTTGAAAAAGTTGGTTTAACAAGTGTTAAAGATCAACGCCCGCATGCGCTATCAGGTGGTCAACAACAACGTGTAGCCATTGCTAGAGCGTTAGCAATGAATCCACAAGTAATGCTATTTGACGAGCCAACGTCTGCTTTAGATCCAGAATTAGTGAATGATGTCCTTAGAGTAATCAAGGAATTAGCTGATGAAGGTATGACAATGGTGATTGTAACGCATGAAATGCGATTTGCACGCCAAGTCTCAAATAAAATCGTCTTTATACATGAAGGACGTATAGGTGAACAAGGTTCTCCAGACGAGATGTTCAATCATCCAAAGACTGAAGAATTACGTCGCTTCCTAAATGTAATCAATGAAGACTAATAACAAAACACTTCCTAAAGTACTCACAAGTGCTTTAGGAAGTGTTTTTTAGTTGAAATGTTTTTTATCATGCTTATTTACGATCTAAAAGTTGCATAACTCGGTATGCGAAAGGTTTGATAGGTTTGATGAAATCACCAATATATTCATACACATTCGCGTTGAATCCTTTTTTGAATTGTTGAACACCGAAGTCTTCAGCATCTTCGCTAAAGTCTCCAGTAATACCATAGAAATTATAACGATCAACGTTATGTTCTTTAGCAAATTTAATCATGTCCCATTGTAAGCGATAAGCACCCATATAAGCATTATATTTCGGGTTTGAGCCACTGGATAGATAATATACTTCATGGTCATTATATAAATATAAAGCAGCGGCTAGATTAAGTATTTCGCCTTCTTGGGCAATTTTATCTTTCGTTTCATTTAATTTACGGTCGTTACTATCAACTTGTTGTTGTATTTGCGTGCGCTTATTTTTATTTTTCTTAGAATTCGGATTTTCTTTTAACACTGCATCAACGTCTGCTAATTGTTGTGTTAATGTATCGTGCTTTTCTTGAAGAGTAGATAAATAATCTTTTAAATCGATATAAGCAAGTTTTAGCATAGCATGGTCTTTGTATGTTTTTTGCATTTCATAAAAGTAAGGTTTGTCTCTGAATTTGAAACCATGTTTTTCTTCGGCCATTTGGAACAATTCGAAGAAAGTATCTGTTTCATCCATAGGAAGTGTTCGTACTTTTACACCCATTTCATACGTTTTTTTAATATTACGACGAGTTTGATAGTCCATTTCTTTAAGTAGTTGATCTTCTGATTTGTCTTTTAAATCTAAGATAGATAACCAACGTATTTGACTCATTGTACTGTAACCAACTGACCATCCTTGATGTTTATAACCCAGTTCTTCCAACGTTTTGATTACGGCACGATTATCATAGCTCTCCAAAATTTCTCCGTCTGCGTTACGTAAGTTTTCTAAAATATATGGATCAACTAAGACATATAGGCAATTGTGTTTTTTTAAATAGCGTGTTAATGATTTAAAGAAAAAGTGAACCAATTCAATATTACTGTAGTCCATTACCGGTCCACGATGTGTATAAAAATATTTGAATACTTTTAATGCACGCGCTTCAGTCATTAATGTAGCAGCGATAACGTTGTCACTGTCATCTTTGACACCTACAATGTGTACATCACCCTTTAATTCACTTCTATTATCAAAGTGAATTCGTGATTGCGTATAATGTGAGAAATGACTGGACGTAAATTTCTCAAATTCCCCCGATGTTAAAGTTACGAATTTCATATTCATCTACTCCTCTGTATTTTTAAGAATTATCATCTATTTTACCAAATAACTACATCTATTACACAAAATAACTAATTAAATTACATCGTACTTTAGTTGTAGATGGAAATTTATATTTAATTTATAATAATAAATATTTTTAGAAAACTATATTTTTATGAACTAGCGCATAATCTAAAACCATTGTATGATAGTATTTGCAACAGAAGTATAAGGCGAGATTTATAGAATTGGGCAATAGGAGTGAATGTATGAAACGTATATTAGTTATGTTAACTTTAGGTATCGTATTGCTAGCAGCATGCGGTAATGATAAATATGTAGATAAAATAGATAAAGCTGTAAAAATGCAAGATCAAAAGCAAGAAAAGATGGCTAAGCATGATACAGGCGATATGGTGAAGCACTTTGATAAAAAAGATGCGAATATTTATGTTTATGAAGATGGTAAGTATGTTGTTTTAGCCTATAAGCCATTAAGTAATAATGAGGAAGTTCATTACTACACATATCAATTTGATGGGAAAAAGGGAAAATATCTGGATAACTTCGATACAAAGCAATATATAGAATCACATGATGCTGATTATAAAGAAGAAAACATGAATTAATACAAAATGAAAAGGAGCATCTATGAAGAAAATCATTTCAATTATAAGTATATTGATGGTTATCATCGTCATCATGAGTGCATGTGCTAACAATAAAGAGAAACAACCACCTAAAACAAAAAATGGGAAGATTTTAATCGTTGAGTATGGAGATTTTAAATGTCCGTACTGTAAAAAAGTTGAAGAGAACGTCATGCCGACAATAAAAAAAGACTATATTGATACGAATAAAGTCGAGTACCAATTTGTAAATGCTGGATTTCTAGATAAAGACTCTATAGTTGGTTCAAGAGCTGGCAATGCAGTACAAGAGGTTGCGCCTAATAAATACTTAACATTTCAACATAATGTATTTGCCAACCAAAAAGACGAAAATAAAAAGTGGCTGACTGAAGACTTTTTAGACAGAGAAATTGATAAATTAGATATTACAAGTCAACAGAAATCAGAAATTAAAAAACAATATAAAACTAAAAATAGTGACGCTTGGAAAAAAGCTGACGAACAAAAGAAACTAACAGAAGATAATAAAATTGACACAGTTCCAACTGTTTTTATCAATGGTAAAAAAGTAAAAGATCCATACAAAGTTAAAGAGTGGACGAAATACTTATAATGCTGAACTGAACGTGTCATAAAAATTAACACTAAAATTGATATACGCCCTTCGAAGTAAACATTGAAAAATGAAACTTTGAAGGGCGTTTTTGTCATCCGAGGCCTCAGCAAAGAGAAATTCACCCAGAAATTCAACAAGCAAAGCAGGCTGGGGTGGGGGCCCTCAGCAAAGAGAATTTCACTCAGAAATTCAACAAGCAAAGCAAGCTGGGGTGGCCCAGCATAGAAAATCATGCTACTAGCGTGAAGTGAAGGTTTAAATTTCAAAAGCATTGATTCTAATAATGATAACCAAGTATCGAGAGATTAATATAATAAAACTATTTTAATCGATGTCATTTCTTTAAAACGATGAATAAGAAAATTAAAAAAACTATTGTAATTTTATACAAATGAAGCTATACTTTTAAATCGTAATTATTACTATTTAGGAGGGGCGATATGAAGCGATTTTTAAGTCTTACCATTTTATTATCTATAATGTTATGTGTTTTAGTAGCTTGCGGAAAAGAAGATAGTTCTAATAAGGAGTCAAAGGATGGCGATAAAATCAATGTGTCTACAACCGTTTATCCTTTACAATCTTTTATAGAACAAATAGGTGGTAATCATGTGAATGTATCATCCATTTATCCTGCTGGCTCAGACTTACATGATTATGAACCAACTCAGAAAGACATGTTAAAGGTTAATAAATCTGATTTATTCGTGTATACAGGTGACGATTTAGATCCAGTCGCTAAGAAAGTTGCAGCAACAATTAAAGATGATAAAAAGAAAGTATCATTACAAGATAAATTAGACCGTTCAACATTACTCACAGATCAGCATGAACACGGGGATGAAGAACATGCAGATTCACATGAACATCATCACCATCATCATGGCGGATATGATCCACACGTATGGTTAGATCCTGAGAAAAATAAAATCTTTGCTAAAGAAATTAAAGATCAGTTAGTAGCTAAAGATCCAAAGCATAAAAATGAATATGAGAAAAATTTTAAAAAATTAGAAAAATCGTTAGATGACATTGACAATAAATTAAAAGACATTACTAAAGATAAACAAGGTAATGCTGTATTTATTTCACATGAATCTTTAGGTTATCTCGCAGATCGCTATGGCTTTGTTCAAAAGGGAATTCAAAATATGAACGCTGAAGACCCTTCTCAAAAAGCACTTACACAATTAGTTAAAGAGATTAATGATAAAAATGTTAAATACATATTATACGAAGATAATGTTGCCAATAAAGTGACTGAGACAATCAGAAAAGAAACCAACGCCAAGCCATTAAAATTCTATAATATGGAGTCACTAAATAAAGAACAATCTAAAGACACATCAATAAATTATCAAACATTAATGAACAAAAATATTGAAGCTTTGAATAAAGCATTGGATTCCAACATAAAAGTACAAGATGACAAAGCTGAACATAAGCATGACAAAGCAATTTCAGATGGTTATTTTAAAGATGAGCAAGTTAGAGATCGTGCGCTATCGGATTATGAAGGTGAATGGCAATCAGTTTATCCTTATTTAAAAAATGGTGATTTAGATGATGTTATGAAACATAAATCTGAAGAAGATAGCAGTATGACAGCAAAAGAATACAAAGCATACTATGAAAAAGGTTATAAAACTGATATTTCTAACATTCATATTGAAGGTGACAACATTACTTTTGAAAAAAATGGGAATAAGGTAACTGGAACGTATGAATATGTTGGTAAAAAAATCTTAGATTATAAGAAAGGTAATCGCGGTGTGAGATTTATTTATAAATTGACAAACAATGATACGCCATCATTACCGAAATATGTTCAGTTTAGTGATCATAATATTGCACCTAAGAAAGCTGAACATTTCCATATCTTTATGGGTGATAACAATGAAACGTTACTTAAAGAAATGGATCACTGGCCAACGTACTATCCTGCTTCTTTAGATAAGGATGATATCAAAGAAGAAATGTTAGCACATTAAATCTTTTAAATGTGAGTCTTTTTACTTGTATTTCTAATTAAGTTGATTTATTATACTAAGTATAATAATTATACAAACTATCGTACTGGTTTTCAGCTACGTAGTTTCATAATTTAAATATTGGAGGTATGTAAACATGGCTAATTTAAATTTAGACCCAGCACATTCAGGAGTTAACTTTTCTATTCAACACTTAGTTGTATCAAATGTTAAAGGACGTTTTAACGAATTTGACGCTAACATCTCAGGTGATTTTAACGATTTAAGTTCATTACAAGGTACGTTTACTGTTAAAGCAAATTCAATTGATACGAAAGTAGCAGATCGTGATAATCATCTTAAAAGCGCAGATTTCTTAGACGCTGAAAACTACCCAGAAATTAAATTTGAAATTACAAAAGTAGATGAAAAATCAGTTACTGGTAACTTAACAATGAAAGACCAAACACATGAAGAAACATTTGATTTAGATTATAAAGGTATTAGCTTAAACCCACTTAACGGTAAAAATACAGCTGGTTTAGTTATTACTGGTAATCTTAATCGTGAAAAATATGGTATTACATTTAACCAACAACTTGAAACTGGCGGATTCTTATTAGGCAAAGACTTACATGTTGAATTCGATTTAGAATTTCCACTTGAAGACTAATCATTCGTCACAATAAATACGACATATAAGCATAGACTCCCTTCAAAGTAGACATTGAGATAATGTGAATTTTGAAGGGAGTTTTTTAATATCTTTGTATTAAAAATAAATAACTGGTAAATTCAGAGTGAGTTATTTTTAAAAGTAGGGGGATTAACATGTCAATTCAGATTAAAGATAATAAAATTATATTTACGAGAACGTTCGAAGCACCAATTAATGAAGTGTTTGAATCGTACACAACGAAAGCGTTATTTGAGCAATGGTTCCATCCTCAAGGAGGCAAAACAAAGGTATATCGTTTTAATCCGGTTGCCGATGGAGATGCTTTCTTTGCGATTGAAATGCCAGAACAAATAAGTTACACACTTACAGAATATAAAAAAGTCGAAAAACCGCATCACATTGAATACTTTGATTTTTTTGCTACGCCTCAAGGTGAAAAAGATGCAACATTACCTGGTATGCAAATCTTTATGGATTTTACTTCAGAATCAGAGGAACACACGCGTGTTACGTCAACTTCAATTTTCCCAACGAAAGATGCTGCGCAACAAGCACTTGATATGGGTGTAGAAGCGGGAATGAATTCTACGTTAGACCAACTTGATGCACTATTGAAACGTAAAAAGTCATAAGGATGTCAAAAAATCTCACTGAATTTACGTTATAATGTAGATGAAATGAGGTTGATGAAATGAAGGAAAGATATTTGAAAGTACTTGCTTTGTTTTCAGTTAGTACTTTAATCCCTACAATCCTATTGAATTCAAAAGCGATTGATAATAGTGCAATTAAATATGTGTTAAGAACTGCATTAGGCTATGGTATCTTTGCTACAGGATTGCGTTATTTATCTAGACTTAAATCACAAAAATAGTAAATCTCAATGTGAGGTGACTTCGTGTTTACACGACACGAGCTCACCTCACTTTTTTGATGTATGAAATTTAATCTATTCATGTTTTCTTAAAAAATATATAATTGAAACATAACTTGAAAAGGATGTAGGGGGCATACATATGTTGAAGAACAATAAAACGGTTGAAGATACCCACGCAACTCGTGATATTGTAGAAGCGGCTGTTGGACAAGTTCAAACGAAAGAAATTATGGCAAAGAAAACGCCTGGACGATACGCTTTGAAAGCGATGATGTCAGGGTTTTTATTAGCGATCGTAACTGTATTTATGTTAGCAATTAAAACACAATTTGCTGGAACTAACGAAGGATTAGTTAATTTATTGGGTGCGATTGCGTTTAGTTTAGCTTTAGTTTTAATTGTATTAACTAATTCAGAATTATTGACCAGTAATTTTATGTATTTAACGGTAGGTTGGTACTATAGAGCGATTACTATTAATAAGATGCTACTCATTTTCTTATTCTGCTTTATTGGAAATATTATTGGCGGATTTATTTTATTTTTCTTAATGAAAGGGACACATATAATGACGCCGGAAATGATTGCCAGTTTAAGTAAAACAGTACATATGAAGACAGTAGAATCAACATGGCTAAATATTTTAGTTAAAGCCATCTTTTGTAACTTCTTTATTAATATTGGTATTTATGTATCTATGTTATTTAAAGAAGGATTAGCAAGAGCGTTCTTTATTGCGGCAGGAGTTGTCGTGTTCGTATTTATGGGTTATGAACACGTTGTCTTTAATGCAGGTTTATATGCAGGCATGGTGTTTTATAATTTAGATGCACTTTCATGGTTAGATGTTATTAAAAATATTGTGTTTGCTTTAATTGGTAACTATATCGGTGGGGGTATCTTTATTGGTTTAGTTTATGCCTATTTGAATGGTTCACGTGATAGTTTAATTAATAAATAAGGCGGATTGGTTGAGATCAACGGCTGGGATAATGAATTCACTAGGAATTCTACCCTATGTTTGTCTCAACTTTTTTATTAGTGACAAATTAACCAGCAGACTTGACTTGATTAGTAGAAAAACATATGATTTTAATCAACATTTAAAGTTTAATAGTGCATTCAATGGATTGTGATTGCACATGGATTAAAGGGGGATGACAAGATTGGTAGCCAATATTTTAGTTGCACATGGTATGAGAAAAGGTGACCAAAATCAAGCGTTAGAAGCATTTTTAGAGTCGCTCTTAAGAGATGAAACCTATCAATATGAACTCGCATTTATAGAGAGTGAAGAGAAAAGTATTGAGAATACAATAGGGCGTTTAATTCAAGCGGGAGAAACACATTTTAAAGTGGTGCCGTTATTAATTTTTTCAGCCATGCACTATATTGTAGATGTGCCGAATATACTTGCGCACATTAAACAAACACACCCACAAATAC
Source organism: Staphylococcus sp. GDY8P47P (assembly GCF_016892225.1). NCBI lineage: Bacteria > Bacillati > Bacillota > Bacilli > Caryophanales > Staphylococcaceae > Staphylococcus > Staphylococcus sp. GDY8P47P. The sequence goes on from NZ_JAFENV010000011.1 coordinate 263,399, forward strand.
ATTACGAGATTAGTAAACCACTTGGCACACACGATTTAATGGTCGATTTAGTTGAAAGACGAATTCGAGACGTTAATGTGGATGCTTCGGTAAATCATGCCATTGTTCTTATTGCGCATGGTAGTTTTTCATATACGCAAGCGCATGATGAGTTGAAATCCTTTGGTAAGAAGCTAAAGCAAGACGTACCTGTCTTTTGTCGAACATTATATGGTGATATTACCTTCAGAAATGATTTAGACCAATTAGCTGAGCAGTATGAAACATTAATTGTTGTACCTATGTTTCTATATGATGGACGCCTTGTTAATAAAGTGAAACGCTTAATTTCAGAAATGGATATTCAAGGTACACTGCATATTACGCCATCTATCAACTTTGATAACATTTTAAAATTAATAATTAGTGATCGTTTAGAGCAATTAGATATTAAATAAACTCAGATTATAAGGAGTAGGACGCCATTCGTATTGAATGCATTGTCCTACTCCTATTATTTTATGTGCAAATAGCGTATTAGGGAATTCCCCGATTTTACTAATATTTGTGAATTTAATCACATTTTTAAGGAGATTTGTTATAGAATAACAGTGAAGAAACAAATGTATAAATTCAAACATTTAATAATAACAAATATTGCAAATGGAAAATAAGTAAATTTTAAGTGATAAAAGGGGCATATTTTATGACTAAACAAAAATTAGTAATGATTGGAAATGGCATGGCAGGTTTAAGAACGATTGAAGAAATTCTCGAACGTTCTGATTCACAATTTGATATCACGATTATTGGTAAAGAACCTTACCCAAATTATAACAGAATTATGTTATCAAATATATTACAAAAGAAAATGACTGTTGAAGAAACAATCATGAATCCATATGAATGGTATGAAGAAAATAACATCGAGTTAATCGTTAATGATCCAGTGGAAACAGTTGATCGTTCCGCTCAAACGGTAACAACTTCAAAAGGTATTGTAGTTAAATATGATATCTGTATTTTTGCAACTGGTTCAAGTGCATTTGTATTACCTATACCTGGTTCAGATTTACCAAGTGTAATTGGTTGGAGAACAATCGAAGATACTGAACGTATGATTGACATCGCTAAAACGAAAAAAAGAGCAGTCGTCATTGGTGGCGGATTGTTAGGACTTGAATGTGCAAGAGGTCTTATGGATCAAGGCATGGAAGTTACAGTATTACATTTAGCAGAATGGCTAATGGAAATGCAGTTAGACCGTAAAGCTGGTGGTATGCTTAAAGCAGATTTAGAACGTCAAGGTATGAATATCGAGTTACAAGCAAACTCTAAAGAAATTATAGGTAAAGATGATGTTGAAGCGATTAGATTAGCAGACGGAAGAGTGATTGAGACGGATTTAGTAGTTATGGCAGTAGGTATCCGTCCATTTACGCAAGTCGCTCGAGACGCTGGCTTAGAAGTAAATAGAGGTATTGTCGTTAACGACTATTTACAAACATCAGATCCAAATATTTACGCTGTCGGTGAATGTTCAGAACATAATGGCAAAGTATACGGTTTAGTCGCACCACTTTATGAACAAGGTAAAGTATTAGCCGATTATTTAACTGGCAAAGAAACAGAAGGTTATAAAGGGTCTACAACATTCACTTCATTAAAAGTATCTGGATGTGATTTATACAGCGCAGGACAAATTGTTGAAAATGATAATGTCCATGGGATTGAAATTTTCAATAGTGTAGATAACATTTATAAAAAAGTGTACTTAAGTGAAGGTCAAGTTGTCGGAGCAGTGTTGTACGGTGATACTGATGATGGTTCAAGATTTTATAACATGATGAAAAAACATGAATCTTTAGAAGACTATACATTGGTTTCATTATTATACAAAGGTGGCGAAGAAGCGGTAACATCAATCGCTGACATGCCAGACGATGAAACGATTTGTGGTTGTAATGGTGTCGACAAAGGTACGATTGTGAATGCAATTACTACGAAAGGCTTAACTTCTGTTGACGAAGTTACAAAAGCAACTAAAGCAGGTAACTCTTGTGGTAAATGTAAAGGTCAAATCGGCGAATTATTACAATGTACATTAGGTGATGACTTTGTAGCAGCAAAACCAACTGGTATTTGTGCATGTACAGACTTAACACGCGACCAAATTGTAACGCAAATCAGAGCTAAAGGGCTTAAAACTTCTAAAGAAGTGCGTCATGTTCTCGATTTCAAAGATAAAAATGGTTGCCCTAAATGTCGACCAGCAATTAACTATTATTTAAATATGGTATATCCACATGATCACCAAGATGAAAAAGAATCACGATTCGCAAATGAACGTTACCATGCTAATATTCAAAACGATGGTACATTCTCTGTTATCCCACAAATGCGTGGTGGCGTAACAGATGCTGATCAATTGATTAGATTAGGCGAAGTTGCTAAAAAATACAACGTACCTTTAGTTAAAGTAACAGGTTCTCAACGTGTCGGTTTATACGGATTGAAAAAAGAAGAATTACCTCAAGTTTGGAAAGATTTAGGTATGCGTTCAGCTTCAGCCTATGGTAAGAAAACACGTTCTGTTAAAAGTTGTGTCGGTAAAGAATTCTGTCGATTTGGTACACAATATACTACACGCTTAGGTATTCGTTTAGAAAAAACATTTGAATATATCGACACACCACATAAATTTAAAATGGGTGTATCTGGTTGCCCACGTAGTTGTGTTGAATCTGGTGTTAAAGATTTCGGTGTTATCTCAGTAGAAAATGGATATCAAATTTATATTGGCGGTAACGGTGGTACAGACGTTACTGTAGGTAAATTGTTAACTACTGTTGAAACTGAAGATGATGTTATCCAATTATGTGGTGCATTAATGCAATATTATCGTGAAACAGGTATTTACGCAGAAAGAACGGCACCTTGGTTAAATCGTTTAGGCTTTGAAAACGTCAAAGAAGTGTTATTAGATCCTGAACGTCAAAAAGAATTATTCGATAGAATTATGGATGCTAAAAAAGCGATTGATGGACATGGCGAACCTTGGGAAGCAATCGTTGAAGATAAAGAAGCTCAAAAAATCTTTGAAGTTGAGAGGGTGTAAATGATGAAATCTATGGAAAAAGTTAAAGTAACGACATTAGAAGAATTAACACCATTAATTGGTAAAAAAGTAATTGTTGATGGTAAAGAAATTGGCATTTTCTTAACTGAAAGCGGAGACATTCATGCAATCAATAATATTTGTCCTCATAAACAAGGGCCTTTATCAGAAGGAACAGTGAGTGGTGACTATGTTTATTGCCCATTACATGATCAAAAAGTTGATTTAAGAAGTGGGGAAGTCCAAGAACCAGATACGGGATGTGTTGAAACATATCAAGTGGAAGTTATTGATGGAGACGTTTATGTATGTCTATAAATGAGAAAGCAAAGGTATATTTGATTGGTGCGGGTCCTGGGAATCCCAACCTTTTAACTAAAAAAGCAGAGCGATGCATTAAGAAAGCAGACGTTATTCTGTATGATCGTTTAGTTAATCCGCTTATCCTACAATATGCACCAGCTGACGCTGAAATCATTGATGTCGGTAAAAAACCTTATGCGAAACATATACAGCAAGATGAAATCAATTTGAAAATCGTTGAGGCTGCAAAACAATATCAAACGGTGATACGTCTTAAAGGTGGCGATCCAGCGATATTTGGTCGTGTTACTGAAGAAGTGAATACTTTAAAAGACTATGGCATTGACTACGAAATTATTCCTGGTGTCACTTCAGCAAGTGCAGCTGTTGCAACAATGGATTTAGGTTTGACATTGCGATCAGTAGCACCAAGTGTTACGTTTTCGACAGGCCATTTCAAAGATTCAATCAATCAAGAAACGGATATTCGTAATCTCATTAATGGTGGTACGTTAGCTATCTATATGGGAATTAAGCGATTAGGTCATATTATCAAACAAATCACTGCGTATACAACTGAAGATTATTCGATTGCAATTGTCTTTAATGTAACGTGTTATAACCAACGTGTTATTATTGGTAAATTAAGTACAATTGAACATCAATTACAACAACATGAACTTGAAGGTGAACCAGGAATCTGTATATTAGGCGCGATTGTTGATCATATCGATAAAGCACACGTCGTGTCACAAGAACGTGAACGCAATGTTGATGATACATTATATGTGATAAAAGGTTCTAAAGAAGATGCTTTATTAAAAGCAGAAGAAATGTCAGAAACAGGTTATCGCTGTTTAATAGACGTTGATGAAAGTTGCCATCCAACACAACAACAATTACATCAACAAATTATCAATGACAATAAAATTAAATATATTACTTGTTAAGTCATCCTTGCAGGAGTGGTACTACAAATTCTTAGAGAGTTAAGTACCACTGCCTGCTTTTTTATTTTTTAGGGATTCCCCCATTCAAATTAGGACATTCCCTAATACCTATCATATGTGAAAAATTGTACAATCATTATAAATTCAAAAGTAAAATGGCAAATCGGAATAAGTTAATACCTTTAACGGTAGGAGGATTCATATAGATGGGAAAATTTGGATTAAACTTTTTCAAACCAACTGAAAAATTTAATGGAAACTGGTCAGTTCTTGAGAGCAAAAGTAGAGAATGGGAAAAAATGTACCGTGAAAGATGGAGTCACGATAAAGTAGTTCGAACAACACATGGTGTTAACTGTACAGGATCATGTTCATGGAAAGTATTCGTAAAAAATGGTGTGATCACATGGGAGAACCAACAAATTGATTACCCAAGTTGTGGTCCTGATATGCCAGAATTTGAACCCCGTGGTTGTCCGCGTGGTGCATCATTTTCTTGGTATGAATATAGTCCACTTCGTGTGAAATATCCATACATTAGAGGAAAATTATTAGATTTATGGACAACTGCATTAGAAGAAAATAATGGTAACCGCATTGCTGCTTGGGCTTCAATCGTTGAAGATGAAGAGAAAGCGAAAATGTATAAACAAGCACGTGGTAAAGGTGGCCATGTTCGTGCTAACTGGAAAGATGTAACAGACATCATCGCTGCACAAATTTTGTATACCATTAAAAAGGATGGTCCAGACCGAATTGCTGGATTCACACCTATTCCAGCGATGTCAATGATTAGTTACGCAGCAGGTGCGAGATTTATTAATTTACTTGGTGGAGAAATGTTAAGTTTCTATGATTGGTATGCCGATCTACCACCTGCGTCACCACAAATTTGGGGAGAACAAACTGACGTACCAGAATCAAGTGACTGGTACAACGCTGCTTATATTATTATGTGGGGTTCAAACGTACCACTTACACGTACACCGGATGCGCACTTTATGACAGAAGTAAGATACAAAGGAACTAAAGTGGTTTCTGTAGCACCAGACTACGCAGAAAATGTTAAATTTGCAGATAACTGGTTAGCACCTAATCCTGGTACAGATGCAGCAGTAGCACAAGCGATGACACATGTTATTTTACAAGAATATTATCAAGATAATCCAAGTGATATGTTCATCAACTATTCAAAACAATATTCAGATATGCCTTTCATCATTATGTTAGATGAAGATGACAATGGTTATAAAGCAGGGCGATTTTTACGTGCAAGTGATTTAGGTATGGAAAGTGAAAATGGCGAATGGAAACCGGTCATTCACGATATCAATAGTCGTCAATTTGTAGTACCTAATGGCACAATGGGTCAACGCTGGGAAGAAGGCAAGAAGTGGAACTTAAAATTAGAAAATGAAGATGGTTCTAAGATTGATCCAGCAATGTCTATGGCGGAAGACACATATGAAATTAAAACGATTCAATTCCCTTACTTTGATAGTCAAGGTGATGGCATCTTTGAAAGACCGATTGCAGCTAGAAAAGTCACATTAGCTAACGGCAAAGAAGTGTATGTTGCGACGGTATATGACTTGATGACAAGTCAATATGGTATTAAACGATTTAACCATGAATTAGAAGCAACATCTTATGATGATGCAGATTCAAAATATACACCAGCATGGCAACAACGTGTAACAGGTATTAAACCAGAATTAGTGACACAAGTAGCAAGAGAGTTTGCGCAAAATGCTATTGATACAGAAGGGCGCTCAATGATTATCATGGGTGCGGGTATTAACCACTGGTTCAACTCAGATACGATTTATCGTGCGATTTTAAACCTAGTTCTATTATGTGGCTGTCAAGGTGTGAACGGTGGTGGCTGGGCACACTACGTTGGACAAGAAAAATGTCGACCAATTGAAGGATGGAATACTGTAGCCTTTGCTAAAGACTGGCAAGGACCACCTCGTTTACAAAATGGTACAAGTTGGTTCTATTTTGCAACGGACCAATGGAAATACGAAGAATCTAATGTTGATAAATTGAAATCACCACTCGCCAATAATATTAAACATCAACATCCAGCTGATTATAATGTTACGGCAGCGAGATTAGGTTGGTTACCATCTTACCCTCAGTTTAATAAAAACAGTCTATTATTCGGGGAAGAAGCCAAAGATGAGGGTGATGATTCAAATGAAGCTATTTTGAATAAAGCGATAGAATCTGTGAAAAACAAAGAAACGCAATTTGCGATTGAAGATCCAGATTTAAGAAAGAACCATCCAAAAACATTATTTGTTTGGCGTTCAAATTTAATTTCAAGTTCTGCTAAAGGACAAGAATACTTTATGAAACATTTATTAGGTACACGTTCAGGATTAATGGCTGAACCTAATGAAGAAGATAAACCAGAAGAAATTAAATGGCGTGAAGATACAGAAGGTAAATTAGATTTACTAGTATCGTTGGATTTCAGAATGACTGCGACACCATTGTACTCAGATATCGTCTTACCAGCAGCAACATGGTATGAAAAACATGACTTATCATCAACAGACATGCATCCATTCATTCATCCATTTAATCCAGCTATTGATCCATTATGGGAATCACGTTCAGACTGGGATATTTATAAAACATTAAGTAAAGCTGTTTCTGAAATGGCAAAAGATTATTTACCAGGTACATTTAAAGATGTTGTAACGACACCACTTGGCCATGACTCTAAACAAGAGTTGGGTTCTGAATACGGTATCGTTAAAGATTGGTCTAAAGGTGAAGTTGAAGCTGTTCCAGGTAAAACAATGCCAAACTTCGCAGTTGTAGAAAGAGATTACACTAAAATTTATGATAAATATGTGACTTTAGGCCCATTACTTGAAAAAGGAAAAGTTGGTGCACACGGCGTAAGCTTTAGTGTTAAAGACGAATATGAAGAACTTAAAAGTATGGTAGGTACTTGGAATGATGAAGATGCTGAATCAGTTAGAACTAATCGTCCACGTATCGATACAGCTAGAAAAGTAGCAGATGCCATCTTGAATATATCTTCAGCGACAAATGGTAAATTATCACAAAAATCATATGAAGATTTAGAAAATCAAACAGGTATGGAATTGAAAGATATTTCAAAAGAACGTGCATCAGAAAAGATTTCATTCTTAAATATCACGTCACAACCACGTGAAGTAATACCAACAGCTGTGTTCCCTGGTTCAAATAAAAATGGACGTAGATATTCACCATTTACAACCAATATAGAACGTCTTGTACCATTTAGAACACTCACAGGTAGACAAAGTTATTATATCGATCACGAAGTGTTCCAACAATTTGGTGAAAGCCTACCAGTTTACAAACCAACGTTACCACCAATGGTATTTGGTACGAGAGATAAGCAAGTTAAAGGTGGACAAGATGCATTAGTATTACGTTATTTAACACCTCATGGTAAATGGAATATTCACTCAACATATCAAGATAATGAACGTATGTTGACATTATTTAGAGGTGGCCCAGTCGTTTGGTTATCTAATGAAGATGCTGAAGAGCATGGCATCAATGATAATGATTGGTTAGAAGTATACAACAGAAACGGCGTTGTAACTGCAAGAGCTGTCACATCACACCGTATGCCAAGAGGCACAATGTTCATGTACCACGCACAAGATAAACATATTGAAACCCCAGGGTCAGAAATTACAGATACACGCGGTGGTTCACACAACGCACCAACAAGAATTCACTTAAAACCTACCCAACTTGTAGGTGGATATGCACAAATTAGCTATCACTTTAACTATTATGGACCAATTGGAAATCAACGTGACGTATACGTAGCAGTGAGAAAGATGAAGGAGGTAAATTGGCTTGAAGATTAAAGCGCAAATTGCAATGGTGTTAAATTTAGATAAATGCATAGGTTGCCACACTTGCAGCGTAACATGTAAGAACACTTGGACGAACCGTCCAGGTGCGGAATACATGTGGTTCAACAACGTAGAAACAAAACCAGGTGTCGGATATCCGAAACGATGGGAAGACCAAGAACATTATAAAGGTGGTTGGGTCTTAAATAAAAAAGGGAAATTAGAACTTAAATCTGGTAGTCGTTGGACAAAAATGGCGTTAGGTAAAATCTTTTACAACCCAGATATGCCACTGATTAAAGATTATTATGAACCATGGACATATAACTATGAACATTTAACAACTGCTAAAGAAGGTAAACATTCACCAGTGGCTAAAGCACACTCATTGATTTCTGGCGAAAAACTTAATCTCGAGTGGGGCCCTAACTGGGAAGATGACTTAGCTGGCGCTCATATTACTGGTCCAGAAGATCCAAATATCCAAAAAATCGAAGAAGATATTAAATTCCAATTTGATGAAACGTTCATGATGTATTTACCTCGTCTATGTGAACACTGCTTAAACCCTAGTTGCGTTGCGTCATGTCCTTCAGGTGCAATGTATAAACGTGATGAAGACGGTATCGTTTTAGTTGACCAAGATGCATGTCGTGGTTGGCGCTATTGTATGACAGGCTGTCCTTATAAAAAAGTGTACTTCAACTGGAAAACAAATAAAGCAGAAAAATGTACATTCTGTTTCCCAAGAATTGAAGCGGGATTACCAACTGTTTGTTCTGAAACATGTACAGGTAGAATGAGATATTTAGGTGTCTTATTATATGATGCCGATAGAGTTCATGAAGCAGCTTCAGCTGAAAATGAACAAGATTTATATGAAAAACAATTAGACATTTTCTTAAATCCATTTGATGAAGCAGTGATCGAACAAGCTGAAAAAGATGGCATAAGCTATGAATGGATTGAAGCAGCACAAAACTCACCAGTCTATAAATTAGCAATTGAATATAAATTAGCATTTCCTTTACACCCAGAATTTAGAACAATGCCTATGGTTTGGTATTGCCCACCATTGAGCCCAATCATGAGCTATTTCGAAGGTAAAAATGCTGGTCAAAATCCAGATATGATTTTCCCAGCAATTGAAGAAATGCGTTTACCAATCGAATACTTAGCAAATCTATTTACCGCTGGTGATGTTCAACCTGTTAAGGAATCACTACAAAAGATGGCAATGATGAGAAGCTACATGCGTTCACAAGTTACAGGTAAAGCGTTTGATACATCGAAATTAGAAAGACTTGGATTATCTGAAATTCAAACTAAAGATATGTATCGATTATTAGGTTTAGCGAAATATGAAGACCGCTTTGTTGTACCAACATCTCATAAAGAAACTTATTTAGATACGTATCATGCTCAAGGTAGTCAAGGATACGGTGGCGAGTACTTTGGTGATAATTGTGAGGGCTGTGGTGTTCCAGTAGGTTCAGGAAAAACAGGACAAGAAATTTATAATGAGAATTTCTATGGAGGTATTTTCCGTGATTAATTTACAACAATTTCATTATTATCAAGAAAGCTTTGGCTATATTGCACAGCAACTTAATTTTCCTGAGAAACTTACGTTTCATCCAAAAACATTTGAAGAAACGATTGAGCCATCACATCCTGGTTACGATGATTTAGTAAAATATAGAGAAATCATGCATCAATTCACACTATCAGAAATTAAAGCGATTTATACAGATACATTTGATTTCAATAAAAAATCACCACTCTATATGACTTATAACAAATTTGATACGCAAAAAGAGCGCGGACAAATGTTAGCCAAACTTAAAGTGTTATATGAAATGTTTGGTTTGAAAATGGTAGATAATGAGTTATCTGATTATCTACCGTTGATGTTGCAGTTCTTGCATGTAGCAACATGGCAAAACGATCCACGTGCTGAAGGAAATATTGAATTGGTTATTATGATTATTGAAGATGGTACGTATGAAATGGCCAATCAATTAGCGCAAGACAACAATCCTTATGCTTACGTGATACGTGCGTTAAGAAATACATTGAAAGCTTGCTTAGAAATTCCAAATGAGGTGACATCTCATGCTTAATCAATTTTTATGGATTATCTTTCCTTATTTGTGTGTAGCCATCTTTATTGTTGGCCACATTGCACGTTATAAATATGATCAGTTCTCATGGACTGCGAAATCTAGTGAATTCTTAGAAAAGAAACAATTAAAATGGGGTAGCTTATTATTCCATTTAGGTATCATTCCAGTATTTTTTGGTCACGTTGTAGGACTTGCGATACCAGCCAAATGGATTGATGGCCTAGGGGTTAGTGAAGAAATGTATCATTTTGGTGCTGTATACATTGGTAGTATCTTTGGTATAATGACGTTTATTGGTATGTTACTCTTAACAGCACGACGTATTACAATTAAAAATGTTAGAAAGCTAAGTTCAGCATCTGATATTTTTGTCAATTTTTTATTAATATTAATTATTTTCATGGGTTGTTATTCAACATTAGTTACGAATGCGGTGGTAAGTGACTTTGATTATCGTCAAACGATATCTATCTGGTTTAGACACTTATTTACTTTCTCACCTGATGCAAGCTTAATGACAGATGTGCCATTATCATTTAAAATTCACATCTTACTAGGATTTACAATTTTAGCTTGCTGGCCATTCACACGTTTAGTACATGTATGGAGTGTGCCACTATCGTATACTAATCGCAGATATATTGTTTATCGTAAACATAAAACACGTTCATGAGTATGAGAGGAGATTCAAATGTGATTACGACCACTCCAGTTTTTAAGAAACAGGATTTCCAACAACAATTGAATGATCTAAGGGTTAACGAAGGCTACGATTTTGCAGGTGTAGCATTATATGAACACCATAATAGTTCAGCGCCTATTAAATGGCATTATGTCTCAGGCAATACGAATCAACGTTATAAAATGATTATCTTACGTAAAGGCCGTGGCTTAGCGGGTATGGTTATGAAGACTGGTAAACGAATGATTATTGACGACGTTGCTTCAAGTTTATCACCTGAAGATAAGATTAAATATCCTATTTTAATTGCTGAAGACTTGACAGCAATGGTTGCGATTCCATTATGTTACAATAATCAAGTATATGGCGTCTTACTCTTAGGTCAAAGAGATGGTAAGGCGTTACCTGATTATGAAACGTTGGATATTCATGGTAAGCTATGGACATTTTCAGAAGAAATGTAGGTGATCCTAATGTTGGATGTTTATAATCTCGATTTAGAGAACTTACTAAAAAAATATTATGAAAAAACGAACGAAAAAATCGTCTTTGTGAATAAAGATGGTAAAGTTATTGCCATGAATGATGCTGCTGAAGAAATCATTTCAAAGGACAATAACTACAGTGCTATGACGAATGCAATATGTAATCGTTGTGAAGGTTACTCTAATGAATTTGCATTACAAAGTTGTATTAATTGTTATTTAGATACAACAAAGCCGAATGATATGAACTTCCAAGTGTTCATGAAGACTGTGGATAATAAGATTCAACCTTTTACAGCGTCTTATCAATGTATTGATGAAGAGGCTCAAATCTATGCCTTTACATTACAAGACATATCACCACAAATTCAGCGTCAAGAAAAAATGTATCAACGTCAAATGTTACGTAAAACGATTGCCGCACAGGAGAACGAAAGAAAACGTATTTCTAGAGAACTACATGACAGTGTTGTTCAAGAAATGTTAAATGTAGATGTTGAGTTGAGGTTGTTAAAATATCAACAAGATATGTCACAACTGATTGAGAAATCTGAGCACATTGAAGTTTTAATGTCTAATTTAATTAATGACATTCGAAACATGTCAGTTGAACTAAGACCTTCATCACTCGATGATTTAGGATTGGAAGCGGCTTTTAAATCGTATTTCAAGCAATTAGAACAAAATTATGGATTTAACGTTGTGTATCAATCAAATATTCAAAATCAACGTTTCGATAGTGAAATTGAAACCGTCGTTTATCGAGTAGTTCAAGAGGCAATATTTAATGCATTGAAGTATGCTGGCGTATATGAAGTAGATGTGTCTGTCCAACAAACGCCAGAGGGTCTTATCGCAGAAGTGATTGATAGAGGTAATGGTTTTGATCCTAATTTGAAACCACAAGGCACTGGGTTAGGATTATATGGTATGAACGAAAGAGCAGAACTTGTCAAAGGGTCAGTGAACATTGAAACGCACATTGGCAAGGGGACAATTATAACGTTAGAAGTACCAGTTTAAAGTAAGTTAGGGGAATATAAAGTGAAGATTGTAATCGCAGACGATCACGCAGTCGTTAGAACAGGATTTTCAATGATATTAAACTTTCAAGAAGATATGGAAGTTGTTGCAACCGCTGCTGATGGGGGAGAGGCTTATCAGAAAGTGATGGAACATAAACCAGATGTCTTAATTATGGATTTAAGTATGCCACCTGGTGAATCTGGTTTAATAGCGACAAGTAAGATATCAGAAAGCTTTCCAGAAACTAAAATCTTAATATTAACGATGTATGATGATGAAGAATATCTGTTCCACGTTCTTCGTAATGGCGCTAAAGGCTATATTTTAAAAAATGCACCTGACGAACAGTTATTGTTAGCAGTTCGCACAGTTTATAAAGGTGAAACCTATGTAGATATGAAGTTGACGACATCGTTAGTTAATGAATTTGTGAATCATAAGCATTCAGATGACGTATCTACGAATGATCCTTTTAAAATTTTATCTAAAAGAGAACTAGAAATCTTACCGCTCATTGCTAAGGGGTATGGCAATAAAGATATTGCCGAAAAGTTGTTTGTGTCGGTTAAAACGGTCGAAGCACATAAGACACATATTATGACGAAACTGGATTTAAAATCTAAGCCCGAGTTAGTTGAATATGCATTGAAAAAGAAATTGTTGGATTTTTAATTACATTTACATCTCTAAAAACGAATGTGTTATAGGTAAAAACATCATTTAAGCTACATAGCAAATGCGCAGTAGCTAACTGAATTGAGACGGTTCTTAAATTAAGCTGTTCTCAAATCTAATCATCCTTAAGAGGCTAGGAAGTCGAATTCGAGAAGAATTCCATCCTGGCCTCTTTATTTATGTTTATTTTGGGATAGAAAATATAGGGGGATTCCCCGGCAGTATAAGGGAATGTCCTTATGTTCATTTTTTCACAAATCTACTAAAATTTAAATGTAATCAGTAATGTGATTGAAATATAAATTTTTGACCTCTTTTATATAACAATTACTGATAAAGAAAATGAAATGATGAAGGTGAAAAAATGTATAAGACAAAAGGTGGCTTTCAACTTACATTACAAACGTTAAGTCTTGTAGTAGGATTCATGGCGTGGAGTATCATTTCTCCATTAATGCCGTATATCTCACAAGATATTAAAGTTAATCCTGGTCAGTTATCAATTATACTGGCAATTCCGGTTATATTAGGTTCAATACTACGCGTACCATTTGGCTATTTAACGAATGTTATCGGCGCAAAATGGGTATTCTTCTGTAGTTTTGTCGTTCTATTATTCCCAATATTCTTTTTAGGACAAGCACAAACACCAGGCATGTTAATGCTATCAGGATTCTTTTTAGGTGTTGGTGGCGCGATTTTCTCAGTTGGTGTAACGTCTGTACCAAAATATTTCTCAAAAGATAAAGTAGGACTTGCGAATGGTATTTACGGTATGGGTAACATTGGTACAGCAGTATCATCATTCTTAGCACCACCGATTGCAGGTATTATTGGTTGGCAAACAACAGTAAGAAGTTATTTGATTATCATTGCTATTTTTGCCGTTTTAATGTTCATTTTTGGTGATAAAAATGAACCAAAAGTGAAAGTACCTTTAGCATCTCAATTTAAAAAATTATCATCAAATTACAAATTATATTATTTAAGTCTATGGTATTTTATTACATTTGGTGCTTTTGTAGCATTTGGATTATTCTTACCTAACTACTTAGTAAATAATTTTGGTATTGATAAAGTAGATGCAGGGATTCGATCAGGTGTATTTATAGCTTTAGCTACATTCTTGAGACCGGTCGGAGGGATTCTTGGAGATAAGTTTAATGCGGTTAAAGTACTAATGATTGACTTTATCGTTATGGTTATAGGTGCCGTTATTTTAGGCATTTCAAGTCATATTGCATTATTTACGATTGGTTGTTTAACAATCAGTATCTGTGCAGGTTTAGGTAATGGTTTAATATTTAAACTCGTGCCTTCATACTTTGCAAATGAATCTGGTGCAGCTAATGGTATTGTTTCAATGATGGGTGGTTTAGGCGGATTCTTCCCACCACTAGTGATTACTTACGTAACAGGATTAACAGGTTCAAGTCATTTAGCGTTTATTCTTTTAGCAATATTTGGTATCTTAGCATTTATTACAATGGGACACTTATATAAAAAAGAATACGCAAAATAAGTTTATACATTCATAAGAGCAATACAAGGCTAATGATAGCTTTGTATTGCTCTTTAATATATCATTGATTATTCTACTGTAATTGTAGTCGACTGATCTTGTGCACTTACTTCTTTAGGTAAAGTAACGACTAAAATGCCATCTTCATAGCTTGCTTTAATTTGTGATTTATCAATATCATTAAATTCGAAATGTCTGACTAGCTCGCCACTTGCACGTTCATTTAATTGGACGCTACCTGTTTGTTCTGATACATGCTTTTGTACTTTAATTGTTAGTGCAGAATGCTCAAATTTAAGTTCAATTTCTGATTTATTAACGCCTGGTAATTCAGCTTCTAATACATACTGGCTTGATTGATTATAAATATTTGTTGGGAAGCTTTTTGATGAAAATTGATTGAATACTTGTTCTCCTAAATCACGAAATACATCTTTTGGGTTATTTTTAAAAATGGATTGATCGAAAAAATCTCTATTATTCATACGATTGTCTCTCCTTTATTTAAGTAAGCATAGTATAGTTGTAAAATGCTACTTTTAAAGTACATTATAGTAACAGAGACGATGAACGTAAAGCGAAAGGTATTATAGAACAGGAGAAGAAGATAGTGGTGTGGAATAAGAAATACATGGCAAAAGTTCTATTATGTATAAAGCCTAGTCATTGCGATAAATAAGTAGTTCATGCTTTTGCCATGATTAAATATTAGTTAGCTGTATAGTCGAAGTTTTTTGAAATAACATGTTTTAAGCTATTAACGAGCTCTTCGTTTTCTTCATGTGTAATATCAAAATCATCAAAGACTTGGTCAGAGATAGCTTCCAACGTTGGTTTAATATTAATACCATTTTCAGTGAGGGTAATTTGAAGATTTCGTTCATCTTCTTTTTCACGCATACGTTGTACATAGCCTTTTTTCTCTAATTTCTTTAAGAGAGGTGTAAGTGTTCCAGAATCTAAAAAGACACGACGTCCAAGTGATTTAATATTTATTTTTTCATCATTTTCGATAGCCATGATGACCATAAAGCTTGTATATGTTAAATCATGCTTTTTTAAATAGTGAGTATATTTTTTTATGACTTCTTTAGAAGTAACATATAATAAAAAACATAATTGATTACTTAAATAACTGTCCTTTACATACATATATTTCCCCCTTAACTTATTTAAAGATAGTATGAACTAAAAGTATTGTCAAGCCCGTTATCATAGTATTCTATGGACTTTTCAAGTCATTTAAACGTTATTTCAAAGTACATCTACATAAAGGGTGTAAGTGTAGATTTATTTTGAATTAGAGATAAATTGTTAGGCTATTTTGTTACAGAAATATAGAAATACTTTAAAATTTTCTAACTATCATTCATAATAATTTAGATAGTGATTAAATATGTTGAGACTAGGTTGTGTGCAAAGGAGTTTCAAAATGAGTAAAAAACAAAAATGGATTAGAATTTGTATTATTTTAGCTATTTCATTAGTAGTAGCAATCGCTTTCTTTTTTGCAATGAAAACATATCAAGGCCACAGAAACATTAAAACGGTTGATAGTTATTTAGAGCAAAGGAATTTAACTGATAAAATTAAATCAGAGGAGACACTTTATAGTGCCAAAAAGGGTGTTTATTACAAAGAAGTTGTATTTAAAGATGAACCGCATATGACTTATGTCATTCAACCAATTGGTACGCGTAAAGGTATCTTTGCAGAGGGCTTTGATACTGAAACTAAAAAAAGTATTAAAGATGCGAAATATAATGATTTCGATCAAAATTTTAAACCATAGCATTTGATTATAAAGCTGTATTTAGACGTTATGACACTGTCTATGTACAGTTTTTTTGTGCTATTGGATGCGTGTGTGGTAGCGTGAGCTATTAAAAAATTTATATCCCAATTTATAATTATCTGATATAATTAAGCGATGTCAGATGAAGGGGGTTCCAACATGGCTCTGTTCAAGAGAAAAATTAGTTTGCCGATGCAAGTTATCATCGCATTGGTACTAGGTGTAGTTGTAGGTTTATTATTATTTGGACAAGATAACATAGCAAATTATATTAAACCTTTCGGTGACGTTTTCTTAAATTTAATTAAAATGATCATCATCCCAATTGTATTCTGTGCTTTAGCATTATCTATTTCTAACTTAGGGGATTCAAAGAAGATAGGTAGCTATGGATGGAAAGCAATTCTTTACTTTGAAATTATAACGACAATCGCAATTGCTTTAGGACTTGTTATTGGTAATTTATTCAAACCAGGTGCTGGTTTAGATCCAACGAAATTACCTAAAGGCGATATTTCTAAATATCAATCATCTGCATCAGCTGCAGAACAATCTACATATGGCAATCACTTTATTGATACCATTGTAAACATTGTACCAACAAACATATTTGAAGCATTAACTAAAGGTGAATTATTACCAATCATCTTCTTCGCAGTATTCTTTGGTTTAGGATTAGCTGCAATCGGTGAAAAAGCAGATCCTGTAAAAGGTTTCTTAAACGGAACACTTGAAGCAGTTTTCTGGATGATTAATAAAATTTTAAAATTAGCACCAATTGGTGTATTTGCATTTATTTGTACAACAGTAATGACGTTTGGAGCAGCTGCTTTAATTCCGTTATTAAAATTAGTACTTGTAGTTGTGTTCGCAATGGTATTCTTTGTTATCATCGTTCTTGGTATTGTAGCAAGAATGTGCGGTATAAGTATCTTCTCAATTATTAAAATTTTGAAAGATGAATTATTATTAGCCTTCTCTACTTCTAGTTCAGAAGCAGTATTACCAGTTATGATGAAGAAAATGGAAAGATTCGGGGCACCTAAAGATGTCACATCTTTCGTTATTCCAATTGGTTACTCATTTAACCTTGATGGATCAGCGCTATACCAATCTATCGCAGCGTTATTCGTTGCACAAATGTATGGCATCCATTTATCGATTTCAGAGCAAATTATCTTAATGGTAACGTTGATGGTTGCCTCTAAAGGTATGGCTGGGGTACCAGGCGTTTCAATCGTAGTATTATTAACGACATTAGGTGCGATGGGCTTACCAGCACAAGGTCTTGCATTAATTATCGGTGTAGACCGTTTATTAGACATGGTTCGTACATGTGTAAACGTAATAGGTAATGCATTATCAGCTATTGTTATCTCTAAATGGGAAAAGGTTTATGACAAAGAACAAGGTAAAAAGTATTTACAATCAATTTAAAAAAAGAAATCTGACATTTTTTGTACCGAGCGAATGCGTTCGGTACTTTTTTTCTACTTGAAAGCATCAATGATTTGTATTGGAGCACAACTATTGCATAAAAAAACTGCCAACGAAGCAATGGGCTTCATTGGCAGTCATCTATGACCATTTACATACCTTTCATATCATGCATTTCATGAATTTTCATCATTAATCCATGTGGTACATCATCATGATCAACTTTAGATACTCTTGAGAATTTATCTGATCCTTTTTCTTTAACTAAAAATACAAAGTCGCCTTTTTTGACATTCGCTTTGCTATCAGAAGGTAATTCGATATTCTTTTCAACTTTTTCAGTTTGTTCATTGACCATTTTATCAATTGTATGGTCATTCTTCATATAGCCATAGTAGGTTTCTTTTTGACCACCCGTCATCATCATGACCACTAAAACAATACATACAATAAGCATGATAGCAATCAGTGCAATACCAATACCTAAACCCTTTTTATTTTTCATGTTATAGACTCCTTTAAAAAGTTCTATCTCTTTTATACAGAAAATAGTATTAAATTGCAATAAAATAATAAACGATATTAAATTGAACACGCAATGAATCATATCAATGACACAAAGATGTTGAATTAATAAAATTGACAAAAAAAGAGCGGAACGGAATTCATTTTGGAATTCATCGTCCCACACTCAAATTCATAATACACTTTCTAAATTACACAGTAATCGTTACAGGCGTATCGACATCGTCATCGTTCATTAATGTTATCGTTTTAGGAACGACTTTAAGTACACATAATTTAGGATCTTCTTTTGAGTCAAAGAAAGTCTTATCTTGTCTTTCCCATAACCAGTCAATCACTTTTTGATCTTCCACGACTTCAATATTAGCTTCTATTTCAACAAAACTATTGTTTGTTGTTTCATTGTAACCTAACAAAATATATGCGCTAGGATTATGTTTAATCTCTTCAACTTTAGTGCTTTCAGTACTTGTTTTCGTATATAAAGTTAATTCGTCATTATAAAAGACCATGTAACGACTGTTTGGTTTATTATTGTAAGCAGTAGACAATACACCAACTTTAGAAGTGTCTAACACTTTTTCAATTGCTTGAATCGCTTGTTGTTGTTCCACAATCATCATCTCCTTAGTTTACATATATCCTAAATAACGTATGTCTAAACTCATATCAGCGTGAATACTATGAAGGTTTAATACAAATATATTTAACTTCGTCATGTTTAAGTGTTACTTGAAATGCTGCATAATCCTTTTCTTGGATTAATAATTCTGTTTTAGGATGGTTGCATTGATCTAGTTGTTGAATGATATCTTTTTCAATATACACATCACGTTTATCTTGAGGAATTAAATGCTGTATTGAGCCGTATTCATTATTAAGTGTATTGACTATGAAGAGTGTATTTTCTTTAAAATCATTTTCAAAAATATAATGCTGTTGACTATCTGATAAATAGCGATCATTAATTTTGTTGAAAAGTATCAAATGATAATCACCATCTTTATAGCACATTAAATAATTGTTGGCGATTTGAAACGACTCATTACTAAATGTAGCGACAAAACGATATAAATGCATGATAGGTAGCAGACTACCATGACTGTTAAATAAGGAAATATACATTGGATCAGTTTCTATTAATTTGTAACACACGCCGCCACCATGTCTCATTAATTGATACAAATGACAAACGATATCTGATAATTGAAGTGACTGTGTACCATTATTGGTGTATTTGAAACATTTCAATGATAAATTACTATAAATAAATTGTGTGGAAGGGATATTCGATCCTTCTATGAAACGTAAATAATTTTCGAAGTGTGTAGATGAATGAGTGAAGCCGCGTTGTTTATCAATTAACACATTTTTGGTATCGATATTTTCAATATCTACAAAATAAAAATCAAAATTCATACGGTGCATAATATCATAGGTTTCTTGTAATGAACCTGTTTGTCTTAATAAACCGTCCACCATCAAACTAAATTTGATAGCGCGGTTTTTATTTTTAAGTTTAAGGTGTGCAAGGTGAATATCATGGACAGACATTGTTTCAGTATCAAATACAAGCATAAATTTCACTAATTTTTTATTCCATTTATAATCTCGGTTATTTTGTAAGAAAATCATAATCAATTGATATATCATCTTAAATTCTTGATTGTTTTTAATTGTCACTGCCAGTCTAATATTTTTTTCGAATAATTTTTCAAAGCAACGATTTAATAAATTTAAATTTGTATGCCGGCCTACCATGTCACTGACATCATTAATTAAGATTGCTGGTCTAGGTAAATAGGATAAATCAATATCAAAGTAATCATTAAATACAAATTGAAAGAGTTCATTGATGTTTTGAAAATCAATAAAAGCAGTAGAAAATTGAGTTTGGTCTTTCGGATTGTAATGGGCCATATTGATTTGTGTTGTTTCTGTCGTTAAGTAATCGGTAAATTCAAATTGTGAAATTAAATTTAAAATTGATTGACTGACTGAACTACGTATTGCGATTGAAGGTAATGGTTCTAATTGATTTAACTTTGTACGAAATTGCTTAGGACTCACATCAAGATGTTTTTTAAATTGGTTAGTGAAATTGGTGTGGCTACTAAAACCTGACAATTCAGAAATGGTTGTAATGGAATGATTCGTTGTCATTAATAAACGGACGGATTGATTAACTTTTAAACTCGTATAATAATCTTTGAAATTGACATTCAACAAGCGTGCAAATAGATTAGAACAATACGATTCTGAAATCAGTGCATGTTGTGCGATATCGATTAGAGATAAATGAGATGTAATGTTGTCATTAATATATAGAACGATGTTAGATAATAATTGATTATCAATGGACATGGTTGGTACATATAATGTTGCATTTCTCACTACAGCTTCCTTATATAATGTGCGGATAATTTTAGACATTGTCTCACTATCTTGTGCTTCATTGTTTGAATAATTAGAAACACATTGCAAAATTTGAGATTTTATAAAATGATTTGACTGTAATAAATGCCGATCAAAATAACAGTTAAAGAAATCGTTATCTTCTATATAGAAATAAGCGATAGGTATCTTTAACTCAATTAAATCATTAGCATGATTGATATTATAGAAATCCCCTTGGTTGACGATGGCAATATGATTATGGATTTCTGTCTTGCTGCCATTGATAGTCATCGTCAATTCATTTGTTAAAGAAAAATATAAAATCACATAATTAATATTACGTAATGGGGCGGTTGATAAATGTTCATGTAATCGAAGGGAATTACTCATATTTGTTGTTCTCCTAGCTTTTTATATTTATGTGCTAAACAATACGACTCAATTGAATTGTGAATAATAAAAGTAATTATAAATTAAAAGTAAGAAAAAATTAATAACTAAAAATAAAAAAATTTCGCTACTATCTTGTGAAAGCGATAAAAATTTTCTCTTAGAAGCAACTTAATTAAAAGATTGAAAATATAGCGTCGCTTATTTGGAAAATTTTAATAGCGTAGAACAACTTAATTTAAGGCATACTATATATAGATTTCGCGATAGCTTTAATTAAATACCATTCTCATTGATTTAGTTAATAATTACGAAATCATATATTTATTAATTCTGTATCAACATCATGACATCACAACATAAAATATTGATACATCAAGATAAGCTTATAATTAAATGATTGAGATTAAAATCTGCCATCACATTCATGTTAATGATGCATATACAATCAACAACTTAAACTTATCACTTCTATATGACGTTAAGACATAACATCATGAAATTTCCATCCTACACAATTGAAGTTTATTATAACTTTATAGGTCATATAGAAGTTTTGCTCATGAACAGCACGATTAAACAACAAGACCGAATACGAGCACGAATAAGTGAAATAACAGTCAGACATCACAACTTAGATTTATACATCATAGAATAAGAAATGTATATGTGTCATTAGCACAGGTATTAGCAGTAGCATGCTAGTGTATATTATTAAGGAGCCTAACTCCCCCCAATTACTAAATCACTAATGCATAAGCAACAGTTTTTATATCTATTTTCCTTAAATATACAGATTTAATTATAAGTGAAACCATCAAGAATAATATTTTTCAGAAAAACAGAATTAATTTTAAAAAAGTTGGGACAACATTTACGTCGTCTCAACTTTTTTTATAGAATTAAGAACACAACAAACGTGTTTTGAACTATAGCCGAATGACACATGATCATGCCTAGTTAACGGTATTGAAATGCTATGTAACGCAAGTCAAGCTCAACATGATTCGCTATGCTTCTATATTAAGAAGCGTACTATTTTGTAAGTAGGACACATGATATTTATCGGCTAAATGTTTTAAAAATATTAACAAATCAGTGCTCTGAATGATGTCTTGATTAAAATCAGCTTTAAGCTTGGCTGCGCGCTCTTTTTCAAGGTCATTTGCTTTATGTTTGAAATATCCCCACATATGATCATAAGCATTTATAATCGTTCCATGTGTTGGTGTTGTGTTAAGTGCGTCATCAATTGCCTGCTGAACGTCTGATAAAGTAGGGGACTGTTTAAGCAGTTCGCGAATAGCATTATAATGTTGTTGACTATGGTATAACACATTATATTTTTCTTCGCGCCATAATTTTTCGATATAGCCACGTTCTTTCATCAAATATCGCCTCGTTTACTAAATGTTGTATCGTCATTTATTTCGTTCCCGAAAGTTTATATCATGAACCTTAAATATGAACAAATAGTGAAAATAAAAAAGCGTATTGCGTTATTTTTTGGAACCGGTTACAATTAAATTAATAAATAGAACCGGTTCCATTCAATAGGAGGGAAAGTAATGAACTATAAAAAGTCAGCTGAAGATATTCTTGAGGCTATAGGCGGTGAAGACAATTTAGATGCAATGGCGCACTGCGCGACAAGATTAAGACTTGTGCTTAACGATGAAAGTAAGGTAGATGAAGATGCTTTATCAAACATGGATGTTGTTAAAGGAACATTCTCAACGGGTGGTCAATACCAAATTATTATTGGCTCGGGTACGGTTAATAAGGTGTTTAATGAACTTGAACATATAACTGGTAAAGAAGCTTCAACAACGTCAGATGTAAAAGATAAATCAACGCAAAATATGAATCCATTACAGCAATTCGTGAAGATGCTCTCAGATATTTTTGTTCCTATTATTCCAGCCATTGTAGCTGGTGGGTTATTAATGGGGATTAATAATATATTAACTGCACCTGATCTCTTTTATGATCATCAATCGTTGATAGATGTTCATAGTCAATTTGCTGGCTTAGCAGATATGATTAATATTTTTGCGAATGCACCGTTTACGCTGTTACCTATACTAATTGGATTTAGTGCAGCGAAACGCTTTGGAGGTAACCCTTTCTTGGGTGCAGCACTAGGTATGATTCTCGTACATCCATCATTAATGAGTGCTTATGATTTTCCTAAAGCTGTAGAAGCGGGTAAAGCCATTCCACATTGGGACTTGTTTGGTCTACATATTAATCAAGTCGGTTATCAAGGACAGGTATTACCAATGTTGGTGGCTGCCTACATTTTAGCTACGATTGAAAAAGGATTACGAAAAGTGATTCCTACAGTATTAGATAATTTATTAACACCATTATTATCTATATTAGTAACAGCCTTTCTAACATTCTTATTTGTAGGTCCAATAACTAGACAACTTGGGTATTGGTTATCAGATGGCTTAACATGGTTATATGACTTTGGTGGTGCCATTGGTGGATTTATCTTTGGCCTATTCTATGCACCAATTGTTATTACAGGTATGCATCATAGTTTTATTGCTGTAGAGACAACGTTAATTGCTGATCAAGCGAAAACAGGTGGATCATTTATCTTCCCAATCGCAACAATGTCTAACGTGGCACAAGGTGGTGCGGCACTCGCAGCATTTATCATCATTAAAAATAATAAAAAGTTAAAAGGTGTTGCCTCAGCAGCAGGTGTTTCAGCATTGTTAGGAATTACAGAGCCAGCGATGTTTGGTGTGAATCTTAAATTAAGATATCCATTTATTGGCGCAATTATTGGTTCTGCTATAGGCTCGGCTTATATTTCATTCTTTAAAGTTAAAGCCATCGCTTTAGGTACAGCAGGATTACCAGGGTTTATTTCAATTAATCCAGCACACGCAGGGTGGTTACATTACTTTGTTGGTATGCTGATTGCCTTTATTGTATCTGTAGCGATAACATTTATTTTATCCCGACGAAACGCTTATCGAGCTACCGCTAAATAACAAAACCGGTCTTCTGAATGTCTCAGAAGACCGGTTTTTTGTGTTGTTATAATTTTTGTTTTCGCCATAAGAAGATACTCACAATTGTAACAAGGATAAGTGAAATACCTACAATAAATAGCCATGATGTATAGCTTTTTTCATCGAGTGGAAGTGGGACATTCATCCCGAAGAAACTAAAGACAAGCGTTGGTAAAGTGAGTAATACTGTAAAGAGCGTAAGTGTCTTCATAATATTATTCATTTCGTTTGATAATAATGAAGAATATGATGTTGTGATACTCTCCAGAATTCCCGTATATAATTCTGTCGTTTCAATCGCTTGGTTGTTCTCAATCACTAAATCTTCCAATAAATCCTCGTCTTCATCAAAGCGTTTGATGGCAGGTAATCGGAACAATTTTTTTATGATAGTGTCATTACCTTTTAAAGCGGCAAGGAAGTAAACCAAACTTTTTTCAACTTCCATTAATTTATATAATTGTTTATTTGTAATGTTATTTTTTAACTCACGTTCAATTCGGATTCGTGATTTATTTAAGAGTCGTAAATTTCTGTTGTAGTGGTTTGAAATTGTTAATAAGATATCCAATGCAAAACGACTATGGA
This sequence comes from Staphylococcus sp. GDY8P47P, assembly GCF_016892225.1. Taxonomy (NCBI): domain Bacteria; kingdom Bacillati; phylum Bacillota; class Bacilli; order Caryophanales; family Staphylococcaceae; genus Staphylococcus; species Staphylococcus sp. GDY8P47P. The sequence goes on from NZ_JAFENV010000011.1 coordinate 288,307, forward strand.
AATTTAAATTTACATTATCTTGTCGCGCATAATTTTCTAAAAATTCATTTTCAGCGTCACAGATTGTTAAAATGAGTCCTTTTCCAATAACAATACCTAATGGAATGGTAACGAATGATAAGACGCGACGATTGGTTGAACTGACGATGGGTAAGTCAATAATGATAAGTGAGTAACCTGTGTCATCATCATATTCGATACGTGCACTTTCATCCGCATCTAATGGATCTCGGATAAAATCTTCAGGTAAGTTATACGTTTCTATTAATTGTTCAATTTCTTCTCTATCAGGTTCTACAACATTAATCCATGATGCAGAGTGGTCTAAAGTCGTTTCAACGATGTCATTGTTTGTTGAATGTTTATATGCAGTTAGCATGGTTAATGATTCCTTTCATATTCATTTAGTCTCAGTTGGATTGAGTACGTTCATAATGATTTTGGATCATAATACGTAGCGGCCCATTATAAATGATATTAAAAATATGTTTGGTTAACTCATTTACAGAGAGTCGATGATCATCCTGTACCCAATATTTGATAATTGAAATGGTAGCACCTGAAACATAACTGTGAAAATACATTTCGGGAATACCATCAATCTCATGATTAATACTAATATATTTTTGCATATTTTCTTTCATTAAGGAATGAATTTTTTCTTCAAGTCTACTTTTACGTTCAAGTTGAAGAATCGTATGATAAAACTCCATGTTATCAGAGATATGTTGTAATACCTTAGTCAAAACATTATTTATAAAATCTTCAGCGGTATTTTCTGGTGAACTAACATCGAGTTGATTAAATTGAGTCGATGTCCAAATTTGGGATATACATTCATCTTCCATATCAGTTAATAACATGTATTTATCTTCATAATGTAAGTAAAATGTACCACGATTAATATCTGCTTGATCTGAAATATCTTGAACCGTAATTTTGTCGAGGTCTTTACGTTTTAAAAGGTCAGTAAAAGCACGCTTAATTGCTGACTTCGTCTTTCGTATTCTCCTATCTTCTTTCATAAAATATCGACCTCCTAATAATAAATAGACAAAAATGTACAATCTGTTCAATAACATACGGTATTTGAATAATTGATTATTGTTTATTTTTGACTATCTCATTATAATTTACAAAGTATTAAATATTCAACACATTGTTCAATAAATTGTAGGAGGTTAGATTTCATGAATATTTTTAAAAGCAAACTATTATGGCTTGCACCTATTGCAGCGATATTATTATTAGTTATTTTCTCTTTGGCATTTTATCCAGCGTTTAATCCAAAACCAAAACAATTGCCAATTGCCGTTGTAAACAATGATAAAGGTGTAGACATTCAAGGTAATAAAGTAAATATCGGGAAAAAAATTGAAGATAAATTAATGGATAGTGATTCTGATACAGTTAAATGGGTTAAAGTTGATAAAGAATCAGATATTAAAAAAGGTCTTAAAGATGAAAAATACTATGGGGTAGCTATTTTTAATAAAGACTTTTCTAAAAATGCAATGAGTAAAACACAAAAAGTAGTGATGGATAGTAAAAAGGCAGAAATGAAAGAAAAAGTTGAATCAGGTGAAATCCCTGCAGCTGCCGTTCAACAAATGCAACAAAAAATGGGTAACCAAAAAGTTGATGTGAAACAAGCAACATTTAAAACGATTGTAAATAAAGGTGCAAGCATGCAAGCAGCTACGATTACTGGTAATGTGCTTGATGGCATGGGTGATAATTTGAATAAACAAATTACATCACAAAGTCTTAGCACATTAGAAAAACAAGATGTAAAAGTGAGCGCATCAGATATTAAAGGTATCACTAACCCTGTTAAAGTGGATAATCAAGAGTTAAATAAAGTTAAAGACCATCAAGGTGGCGGTAATGCACCGTTCTTAATGTTCATGCCAGTATGGATGGGATCACTTGTAACATCTGTATTATTATTCTTTGCTTTCAGAACAAGTAATAACTTTAAAATTCAACACAGAATTATCGCATCATTAGGTCAAATGTTATTAGCTGTCATCACAGCATTTGCTGCAAGTTTCGCTTATGTGTACTTCATGCATGGTGTATTAGGATTTGATTTCAATCATACAAATCGAGTAGCACTCTTCTTAGCTATTTCAATACTTGGATTTATCGGATTAATTCTAGGTATTATGGTCTGGTTAGGAATGAAATCTATTCCAATCTTTGTTATTTTAATGTTCTTTAGTATGCAATTAGTCACATTACCTAAAGAAATGCTACCTAAAGCGTATCAAGGTTGGGTTTATAAAATTGATCCATTCACACATTATACAAATACCCTTAGAGAAATTATTTACATGGGTAGTCATATTGAAATGAATGCAACGATGTGGATGATGATAGGATTTATTATTTTTGGTGCAGTTTCTAGTTTAACTGCAGCTATCGTAAGAAAACATAGTAATAAACGTACTGAAATTCCATCATAGGAATGGAGTTATTTGCCTCAAATTTGGCATGAACGTGCTAAATTTGAGGCTTTTTTTGAAAATAAAAATAAACTGAAAATTTAAACTTTAATATATCGGTTGACTATGATAAGAATCGGCGTATTATATTCGTTAGACATCTAACGAAATGGAGTGAGACGATGGAAGCTACCTATCAATATTTAGTCAGAATGTTGGCGCATGAGATGAAACATTACGCTGATCGAAAACTAGATGAGTATAATGTCACACAAGAACAAAGTCATACGTTAGGTTATATTTACAGACATAAAGACCAAGGCATAACACAAAATGAATTATTAAAGACATTTAAACGAAAAGGGTCAACGGTAAGTTCAATACTTAAAGGTCTGGAGAATAAAGGACTTATTTATAGGATGGTAGATCCTGAGGATTCCAGACGTAAGAATTTGAAATTAACTAAAGAAGGAACGCAACTGGTTGAATCTTTTGTCAGCATCTTCGACGATATTGAAAGTATACTTGTCAAAGATTTTAATGAGAATGAAAAGCAACAACTTAAAAGCTTATTTGAACGCATGCTGAATAATATTAAAACAGAAAATTGATTATTAAAGCTAGCTGAAATTTAAAGTAATGATGGAATAGCAGCTAGCAATTATTTTGGAAATATAGTTAGATATCTAATTATTAGATATCTAATATAAGGAGATTATGGAAATGAAAGACGAACAATTATTTTACTTTGAGAAAGCATCTATATTTAAAGCGATGATGCATTTCTCATTACCGATGATGATAGGCTCATTATTAAGTGTGATTTACGGTATCTTAAATGTATACTTTATTGGCTTTTTAGATAATAGCCATATGATTTCAGCGATATCTTTAACATTGCCTATATTCGCAGTACTCATGGCATTTGGTAATTTATTTGGTGTAGGAGGCGGGACTTACATATCACGTTTACTTGGTGCGAAAGACTACACTAAAAGTCATTATGTAAGTAGCTTCTCAATATATAGTAGTTTTGTTTTGGGACTTGTTATTGCTATCATAACGCTACCATTTACGGACCAAATTGCGAGTATACTTGGTGCCAGTGGTGAAACGTTGAACTATACGAGTGACTATTTAAAAATTGAATTTTTAAGTACACCGTTTGTTATTTTATTTTTTGTTTTAGAGCAATTTGCTAGAGCAATCGGTAAACCAATTATTTCGATGATTGGTATGCTCTCAAGTGTTGGCATCAATATCATCTTAGATCCGATTTTGATTTTTGGATTACATTTAGATGTCGTCGGTGCAGCATTAGGTACTGCTATTTCAAACGTGGTCGCAGCAATCTTTTTCATTGTTTACTTTTCTAGAAAAAATGAAACATTATCACTCAATATTAAACATGCCAAACCGACTAAAGCGATGATGCAAGAAATATTTAAAATTGGTATACCTGCATTCTTAATGGTTGTCTTGATGGGCGTAACAGGTTTGGTCGTGAATTTATTCTTGGCAACGTATGGTAACTATGCCATCGCAAGTTACGGTATCTCATTTAGACTCGTTCAATTTCCTGAATTAATTATTATGGGGCTTTCCGAAGGTGTTGTCCCTCTTATCGCGTACAATTTCGTAGCGAATAAAACAAGAATGAAAGATACAATTAAAGTAGTCATCATGTCTATTGCAGTTATATTTGTAGTTTGTATGACTGTCGTTCTTTTAGCTGGTCATACCATCGTTCAATTGTTCAGTACAGACCCACAAATTGTCGTCTTAGCTACATTTATCTTAAAAGTTACTATGACATCATTACTTCTAAATGGTATTGGTTTCTTATTTACAGGTATGTTGCAAGCTACAGGACAGGGTCGCGGTGCTACGATTATGGCTATCGCACAAGGGACAGTTATTATTCCAGTTCTATTTGTTTTAAATAGTATATTTGGATTAGCTGGTGTCATTTGGTCATTATTAATCGCGGAAACAGTTTGTGCTTTGTTAGCAATGTTTATTGTGTATGCCTTAAGAAATCGATTAACAGTAGATACAGCATCTTTAATTGAAACTTAATAAAATGACTAAAAGATTAACAATATAAATTCAAGCGCATAAAACGATTTATAATGAAGATTGAGTTTGAAATTTGAGTTAATAGAAGTCTAGTAATAAAGAGGGAGTGGGACAGAATGCTATTAAAATTCGTCGTCCGCTCCCATCTTGCTTTTCTTGTCGAATTTCTTAGTGACATTCTCTTTGCTGGGGCCCACTCGGCAGGATGACTAGAAGTGAGAAAAGCTTGCTTAAAGCGCCTTTTCAGTTCAGTCAGCTACTGCGAATTTCTAAAATAGCATCATCATATTATTTATGTCCGGCCCATTTCCTGTCTTTATTTTGGATAAAAAGTGACAAATTAGAATAATTATTGTTAAATAGCACACATTATTTTATTATAAGTGAATGAGCAAAATTTTATGGGAGGATGGCAATGGTGAATTTACAACGAAGTTCTAAAGTAGCTTTGGCATTGGTAATGATGTTCTTATTATTGTTAATTCCAACACTTCAAAATGTCGCATCTGCGCATGCAACTTTGGAAAAAACAACACCACCACAAAATGGGGTGATATCAAAGCAACCTGATGCTATAGAGTTAACATTTAATGAGCCAGTGAATGCTGAATATTCGGGAATCACATTATACAATGATAAAGGGGATAAAGTAGGCGATATAGATCCTACTACAACGGGACATTCTAAAACGCTCTCATTTCCAACTGATAAAGTACAACATGGTACACAGCAAATAGAATGGCATACCGTATCTGCTGATGGGCATGAGATTAGCGATCGATTTGAATTTTCAGTAGGTGAAAAGATAGCAAGTGGTGTCGATACATCTCCAGCCTTTTATGAAACACCTGATTTCTGGTTTGGTCTATTTAGATACATAGCGGAAGGTGCAACAATTATACTTGTAGGGCTATATTGGTTGAATGGTATTGCACGTCGTAATAATTTATCAACATTTGATGTTTTTCCTAGACATATTGCAGTATCTTTAATCATGATGATGGCCTATTTAATGTCGCTTATACTCTATTTAATGACATTATCTTCAGATGTACTAGATGACATATTATCACTTCAACCTAGCGTGATAACGCAATTTCCATATATATTAAGTGCCATAGCGTTAATCGTATTAAGTGGCCTATTCGTCTTAAGAAATATGGAGAAATCATGGTATTGGATGATTTCTATTGCTATGATTTTAGCAATGAGTATGTCAGGTCATGCATGGTCGCAAAGTGTGCCATTATGGTCAATTATACTTAGAACACTTCATTTAACAGGTATCAGTTTATGGTTAGGCGCACTATGTTATTTATTAATTTCAGTATTTACACGTAAGAAAGACGCTGTAGATTTATTACGTGAAATATTGTTTAAAGTTAATGCTACAGCAGTAGGGATTATCATTATTTCAGGCGTGTTAATGTCTATTGATCAAACAAAGATTTTATCAATTTGGACAAATATGCAAACGTGGACGGTATTCTTATTAGTTAAAGTCATTGGTACGTTAATCATGATGATACTAGGATTATTGCAAACAACACGTGCACTTAACAAACGTCATAGAGTCAATAAATCTTCACTTATTATAGAAGTTGTCATTGGTATTGTGCTTATTTTGATTGGTGTAATTATGAGCCAAATTAGTATTCCATAAAAAGGAGAAAAAAGATGATTAAAAAATTATTAGCGACAAGTTTCATACTCTTTTTTGCACTAGGTTTCTTTAAAGTAGCAGACGCACACGTCACTTTGAATCCTAAAGCAGTGGATCCTGAATCCTATGAAAAAGTAGATGTAAGAGTGCCAGTAGAACAAAAAGATCATACTGAAAAAGTGGAATTAGAAGTTCCGAAAGAAGTACAAGTTGTTAATATTCAACCAGTGGATGGTTATAAACATAAAATAGATAAAGATAAAAAAGGTAATATCACTAAAATTACTTGGACAGCTAAAGGTAAAGGGATTGGGCCTGATGAATTTATGGATTTCCCAATTGTTGTAGCTAGTCCTAAAGATGAAGGCAAGTATGAATTCAAAGCCATTCAAACCTATGATAATGATGATAAAGTCAAATGGACTGGTAAAGAAGATAGTGAACACCCAGCACCAACGTTAGAAGTTAAAAAGAATGCTAATGCAGTAGAAACGAAAGATGATAAATCACAAGATACTGCTAGTGCACAACAATCTTCAGGTGGTTCAATTGCTTTATGGATCGTTTCAATTATTGCCATTATATTATCATTAGTAGCATTATTTAAACATTCAAGAAATAAATAATGTTAAGTGAGTCAAGGACTAAAGGATACTTAGTCAATTTAAAGTAACTAACTAAACACTTAAGCGCGTTACTTTAAAATTTGTCTGTTCTAGTCCCGCTCCCTAAACGCTACTGCACTGACAATGATGTAACGCAATATTGCATATATTGTCAATTTAAAGTTGATGATAATAAATTATAATATTAGTGTGAGGGAGGCATTATTTATGCGACGATTATTATATGCGTTTTTAGTCTACATGATTTTAGGACTCATTAGTGGGTTCTACTATAGAGAGTTGACAAAAGCACATGAATTTACGGGCGATACACAATTATCTATTGTACATACGCATACACTTATTTTAGGTATGTTTATGTTTTTAATTCTTATACCACTAGAGAAGGTATTCAAATTAAGTAGTTATTACTTATTTAACTGGTTCTATTATGTTTATAACATCAGTGTCATTGTAACGATTGGTATGATGGTAACGAAAGGCACTTTCCAAGTATTAGGAAAAAGCTTTTCCCCGGAAGCATTTGCTGGGTTTGCCGGTATCGGTCATACAGGTATGCTAGCCGGATTATTATTATTATTTTTCTTAATTCGACAAGCAGCCTTAAAAGAACCAAGAGATTAATTGATAATAGGGAGACTTTTCATATTAATAGCACGTGAGTGTTATGTATGGAAAGTCTTTTTTTATAAATAAAGTATGAATACGATGATTTGAAAATATGATTTTCTTCAATAATATATGCACATATTGTATAATATAGGCAAAATAATGATAATTATTATCATTTGAAAAGGGACACAATCTTGGGAGGATAAATGATGCAAGATGTAACAATTATTGGAGGCGGACCTGCTGGGTTATTTGCAAGTTTCTATGCGGGACTACGAGGTATGTCAGTGCGAATCATTGACGTGCAAGATAAATTAGGTGGTAAAATGCAAATCTATCCAGAAAAGATTATTTGGGATATTGGTGGCGTCGCTCCGAAACCATGCTTTGAGATTATTAAAGATTTGATCGACCAAGGATTACATTTTAACCCTAAAGTGAATTTAAATGAACGTGTTACAGATATACGTAAAATAGCCGAAAGACATTTTGAAGTTGAAACAGATCGTGGACACATCTATGAATCAAAATCTGTCATATTTGCAGTTGGTGGTGGCATAATTAATCCGAAACCACTTCAAATTAAAGATGCAGAACGGTACCGTTTAACGAATTTACATTATGTTGTTCAATCATTTTCTAAATTTAAAGGTAAAGATATATTGATTTCTGGTGGTGGTAACACGGCTTTAGACTGGGCAAGAGATTTAGCGAATATCGCCAATTCAATTACATTAGTTTATAGAAAGTCAGATATTAAAGGGTACGAAGCGATGATTCAAGTCCTTGAATCATTAAATGTGACTTTAATGCCTAAAACACAAATTAAAGCGTTAATTGGTGACAATCAATGTGAATGTATCAAAGAAGTGACACTTGAGAATAGTGAGACTGGTGAAGTAATCACTCGAGCGTTTGACGACGTTATTATTAGTCATGGCTTTGATCATGAGAATCCACTATTAACAGATTGTACATCTAAACTTGATTTATATGATGACTATCGTGTTAAAGGGTTTGGTAATACAACAACGAGTATTCCTGGCATCTTTGCTTGTGGCGATATCGTACACCATGATGCTAAAGTGCATCTTATTGCAAGTGCTTTTAGTGATGCTGGAAATGCAGCGAATCTAGCTAAAACGTATATTGACCCTGATGCATACAAAGAAGGATATGTTTCAAGTCATAATGACGTATTTAAAGAATCCAATAAGGCTGTTATTAAACAATATTTATAAAATTAACCAAGGGGGAAGACGATGATTAGATATTCTCATGAAGCTCCAGAAGCTGAGGCGTATTGTCATTTAAGAGTTAAGGCAGGCATGAGCCCAAAGTCAATAGCTGCAGCGCAAAAAGGATTACCTAATAGTTGTTTTAACATTACCATTTATGATGACCAACAACTGATAGGCATGGGCAGAGTCATTGGTGATGGTGGAACGGCATTTCAAATTGTAGATATAGCCGTCGATCCAGACTATCAAGGCCAAGGCTGTGGCAGAATCATATTAGAGCAAATTATGTCATATTTACATTCCGTCGCTGAAAAGGGGACTTACGTTAGTTTGATTGCGGATTACCCAGCCGATCAACTCTATAAAAAATTCGGGTTTACATCAACAGAGCCAAAATCAGGTGGTATGTATATCGTATTTTAACTATAAAAATCACTAGGACGAATCAAATCATACTTGATTGTCCTAGTGTTTGTTTTTTATGCATTAAAATCGATGATAATACGACCAAAATTGTCATGATTTAATACGGTTTCAATCGCTTCTGGTAATTCTGAAAATGTGATGGTTTGCTTAATATCATGTAGTTGATTAGATTTTAAGTCCGTCGCTAAACGTCTCCAAACACGCTCACGGAGTTTCATAGGTGTAAATACAGAATCAATTCCGACAAGGCTGACACCTCTCAAAATAAATGGATAAACAGTTGCATCAAATGACACACCACCGGTTAACCCAATCAATGCGACACCACCATTATTATTGATACGTTTTGTGACATAAGGTGTACCATTTCCACCGATTGGATCAATGGCAGCTTGCCAAGTTCTAGAACCAAGTGGCTTATCATCGTTTTGTGTAATACGATCAATAATCTCATTTGCCCCCAAGGTTTCTAATTTATCTACAGCATGTTTATTACCAGTACTAGCAACAACGTGATATCCTAAATTAGATAACATCAGAACAGCTAATGCACCAACACCACCAGATGCCCCACGTACAAGGACTTTACCGCCTTCTAATGTCATAAAACCAGCTTTTTCTAATTTCTCTATTGCTAATCCAGCTGTATAACCTGCTGTACCATAAATCATAGCCTCTTCTAACGACAGATTGTCAGGTAATTGAACGACCCAATCCGATTTTACACGTGCATATTCACTGAAACCACCATAATGATCGACACCTAAATCATAGCTTGTAACAATCACTTCTTCGCCTTCATCAATCGTTGGATCCTCTGATTTTACTACAACGCCTGCTAAATCGATACCAGGTACCATCGGGTATGATTTTAGAATGTGATTATTATCTGTTGTAGCTAAGGCATCCTTATAATTAATTCCAGAATAATGAACTTTGATTAAGACGTCACCTTCTGGTAAATCATCCATAGTTATTTGAGTAAAGTTAGGTTTCACACTTCCATCTTCATTTTTATCAACTATAAAAGCTTTAAATTGTTCTTTCATATTATGTGACTCCTTTATATTAAACTTTATAAGTATATAATACCCGCATCTCAATTGATCTATACTTTCTCTTAGTCAAATGAGTAAAGATTAATAACTTTAAAAAATAAAAAAATTTTAAGTTAAAATTGTATTTGAATTGTTGTTGACACATCAAAGGGGTAAATCTATAATAAATTTGATAATGATTATCAATTGAAAATTATAAGTGTTTATATGAATATAAAAGACGTTATAACCATGATTGTGAGTTGGTGTTAAATATAGCGTAAGGTTACCAACACGAATCATCTTCAAATGATAATCGCCTAAACTATATTGAGGTGAATACATAATGAAAAAATTACCAACTATTTTACTCGCATCATCGTTACTTTTAGCAGCTTGTGGCAATAATGGTCACAGTGACGACAGTAGCAAAGACAAGCAGTCACAAAGCAGTAAAGGTGAGAACAAAGCTGCTTTACAAAAGGCTACCAAAGAATATGAAAAATATACGGATGGCCAACTTGATAAATTCTTAGAAGGCACAGAAAAATTTGTTGCGGCAATTAAAGCAGATGATATGGATAAAGCTAAAGCATTATATCCTAAAGTGCGTATGTATTATGAAAGATCAGAACCTGTCGCAGAAGCTTTTGGTGATTTAGATCCTAAGATTGATGCGCGTTTAGCAGATATGAAAGAAGAGAAAAAAGAAGATCAATGGACAGGCTATCATAAAATTGAAAAGTCACTTTATCAAGACAATAAAATAGATGAAACAACTAAAAAAGATGCTGATCAATTATTAAAAGATGCGAAAGAATTAGATGCGAAAGCAGATACTTTAGATATTACACCTAAATTAATGCTACAAGGTTCAGTTGATTTATTAAATGAAGTTTCAACTTCTAAAATAACTGGAGAAGAAGAAATTTATTCTCATACCGATTTATATGATTTCAAAGCAAATATTGAAGGTGCACAAAAGATCTATGAATTATTCAAACCAGAATTGGATAAAAAAGATAAAAAATTAAGTTCAGACATTCAAAAGAATTTCGATAAAGTTAATCAACTGCTAGATAAGTATAAAGATGGCGACGGTTATAAAGACTATAGTGCAGTAACCAAAGAAGATAGAAAAGCATTATCAGATGCTGTCAATTCACTTGGTGAACCACTAAGTAAAATGGCTGTGGTTACCGAATGAGTAATGTAGATGATAAACAAAATGACCAAGTTTCCCGCCGTTCATTCTTAAAAATGCTTGGTATAGGTGGCGCCGGTGTTGTGATCGGTGCTAGTGGCGCAGGTAGTATCCTTTCATTTAAATCGATGTTCGATACACCTGAGAATGAAGACAAAGATGCTTTCGAATTTTATGGTCGTGTACAAGCAGGTATCACAACGCCAACACAAAAAAATTGTAACTTTGTCGCACTAGATTTAAAAACCAAAGATAAAAATGCAATTAAAGATATGTTTAAAAAATGGACGCAAATGTCAGTAAACATGACAGATGGTGCGCCAGCTGCTAAAGATAGTCAGAATGAATTATTACCACCCGCAGATACTGGCGAATCAATAGGATTAGGGGCTAGTAAATTAACATTAACGTTTGGTATTAGTAAATCATTTCTAAAGAAAATCGGTATGTCATCTAAAATCCCAGCAGGATTTAAGGACTTACCACATTTTCCAAATGATCAGTTAGATGATGAGTACAGTGATGGCGATATTATGATTCAAGCATGTTCAAACGATCCACAAGTTACTTTTCATGCAATTCACAACTTGATTCGACCATTTAGAGATGTAGTTAAAATGAAGTGGTCTCAGAATGGCTTTGTATCTGGAAAGCTTGAAGAAACACCAAGGAATTTAATGGCATTTAAAGATGGTACAGTGAATCCACGCAAAAATGATGAACTTAAAAAGTATGTGTTTATCGATGATGGATGGGCTAAAAATGGTACATATTGTATTATTCGTCGTATTCAAATTCATATTGAAACTTGGGACCGAACGTCATTAGAAGAACAAGAAGCAACATTTGGTCGTAAACGTGCATCAGGTGCACCATTAACTGGAAAAAAAGAATTCGACAATATTGATTTAGATGCGAAAGATAGCAGTGGCCAATATGTTATCGATCCTAATGCGCACGCGCGTCTAGCACGTGAAGTTAAAACTTCAATTAAACGTCGTGCCTATAATTATAATGATGGAACAAATGCGAAAACTGGCGCGTTAGAAACAGGCTTAATGTTCATTTGTTTCCAAAAATCAACACAACAGTTTATAGATATTCAAAATAATTTAGGGCATAGTGATAAGCTTAATGAATATATTACACATCGAGGTTCTGCATCCTTCCTTGTATTGCCAGGTGTCAAAAAGGGAGGTTACATCGGTGAAACCTTATTTAATTAAATTAATCGCTGTGTTAATCCTTATTTTCACCGTTATTAGAACGGTTCCACCACATCAAGTTAGTGCTGCAGATGATAGTAAAATCAGTGATGTGTATGTGGCGATAACTGATGCAAAATCAACGATAGAAGATAAAGCTAAAAGCAATCAAGAAAAACAAAATGCACTCGCTGATATTAAAGAAAAAGTGAAATCTTTAAATATTAAAGATAACAAAGAGGGTAAAGACGTAAAGTCAAAATTAGAAGCGGTAGATAAAGCGTCTTCAACTGAAGCGAAAGCTGACAAACTTTCTGATTTAACAAAATCATTAATCGCTTATGAAGAAGCAGTCTCTACGAAAGATATTAGCGGTGAAATTAAAACACTAAAGCAACAAGTTGATGCTAAAGATGAACCAATCAAGAAGGCCATTAAACATAAAAATGATGCCGAATTACAATCAATTAATAATAGTTTGAATCAAATTTGGACAACGCATGAAACTGCCATCAGAAATTATGACGAAGGTAAATACGGTCAAATTGAAGTTAACTTAATGCAGTTACGTGTTGCCATTCAAAAAGAACCATTAGATACTAAAAAAGTAGACAATGCTTGGACAACATTCAAAACAAGTATTGATACAGTGGATCAAAAACAATCTAGCGCAGATAATGGAAAATATAAAGTAACACAACTTAATGATGAGTTAGACAAAGCGATTAAAGGGATAGAAGATAATCACTTAGATCAAACTGATGCAGCATTATCTAAATTTGTTCAAATTTGGCCGTATGTAGAGGGTAAAATTCAAACTAAAAATGGCACATTATATACGACAATTGAAGATAAAATACCTTATTACCAAAGTATTTTAGATCAAAGCAATAAAGATCGCGTTAAAGAAGGCTTACAAGATATTAATAAAGATATTAAAGACACTGTAGGTCAAGAAGGCTATACATTTGTAGATGTCATGATCATCTTCTTACGTGAAGGGTTAGAAGTATTGTTAGTCATTATGACATTAACGACAATGACACGCAATGTTAAGGACAATAAAGGTACGGCTAGTGTTATTGGTGGCGCAATATTGGGATTAATTCTAAGTATTACCTTAGCCGTAGTCTTCATTCAAACGCTTGGAAATAATGGCTTATTACGTGAAGGCATGGAAGCTACACTTGGCATTATCGCAGTTATTTTAATGTATGTGGTTGGTATTTGGATGCATAGACGTTCAAGTGCTAAACGTTGGAATGACATGATTCAAAATATGTACCAAAATGCGATAAGTAATGGCAACCTAGTATTGTTAGGTACAATTGGCTTGATTTCTGTTCTGCGTGAAGGTGTAGAAGTTATCATTTTCTATATGGGTATGATAGGTAGCATTACGACGATGGATTTCGTGATTGGTATTGCATTAGCGATTGTTATATTGATCGTCTTTGCATTACTATTTAGATTCATAGTCAAACTTATACCTATTTATTACATCTTTAGAGTGCTTTCGATTTTAATTTTTGTAATGGCATTCAAAATGCTTGGTGTAAGTATTCAGAAACTTCAATTGTTAGGAACATTACCACAACATGGCATTGAAGGCTTACCTACAATTGGTTTTATAGGATTTTATCCTAATGTTGAGTCAATTGTAGCGCAATTAATCTACATTATATTGATTGTGTTTTTCATTTTCAAAAATCGTCAGCACAAACAAAATAATTCTGAGCATCATTAAGACATATTAATAATCAAATAAAAACCTCAAGTCTTGTATGTATCAAGGGCTTGAGGTTTATTTGTGTTTAGGCGCGATGTGATAGTCTGGCAATAAGCATACTAAACTCAAACAGGATGATTAGTGGTAGTGTTAAGAGTAAATTTAAAGTGATGTCTGGTGGTGCGATAATACTCGCTATTACAAAGCAACCAAAATAAATATACTTACGATAGTGCTTAAGCGTTTTAACATCTATTAAATCAAATTTAGCAAGTCCCATAAATAACGTAGGAAGTTGAAATAAAATGCCAAAAATGAGTAGCCATCGTATTAATTCATGTAAGTAAGCCTTAAATCCAATGACTGGTTCAATGCTTAAAATGGCAGATAATGTCAAAGAGAAATTAATAATCAATGGAAAGCCTATAAAAAACGCAAACGCAACGCCAATGATAAATAATAACGCACACCATAAACTGTATTTAATGATAAAGCCACGTTCATACGCATGAAGTCCTGGTGCAATAAACGCCCACAATTGGTAAAACACAATGGGTATGATTAAACATAACGCCACAAAAAAGATAATCATAATGTAAATTTGAATCATTTCTGTAAAAGAAAAGGCATGTAATGTTACGTGTGCGCGTTTAATATAATGTATAAATGGTTTCATCCACCAATGTGATGAAATATATACAATGATTGTTGCAACAATAAAGGCGATAAACACTTTGACGAGACGAGATCGTAATTCATCAAAGTGTCCTAAAAGCGTATTGCTATTTAGTATGTTCTCGTTGTTGTTTAGATTCTTTACTGGGCGTATCGTGACTTTCATCTGTATCTATATTTTCTGCAGCGGACTTAAATTCTTTCAAAGTACTACCAATTGCTCGGCCAAATTGTGGTAACTTTTTAGGCCCAAATATAATCAAAGCAATGATGCTAATCACAACTAAACTGGTTGGTCCTGTAATTCCTAATACAAACATGTTTATAACCTCACTCATCATATATAATAATATCATCTTTACTTTATACTCATTGATAAATATTATCAATAGGAATTTTCGCCGTTCACAAATTAAACGAATTTATTGAATAGCGAGACGATTATAGGGAATAAATTATACAATAAAAATACGTAATTCATGATGAATGAGGGGGATTGAATGATGACAGAACAAATAACGATGATTCAAGGTACAGATGTTAGTGATTTAAGACAAATTGCAGAAACTACGTTTTACGATACATTTGAGGGTGAATACACTGAGGATGATTTCGAACAATTTTTTAAGAAAAGTTATAACGAAACTGTATTATTAAATGAATTGAATAATCCTAATTCGTTTCATTATTTTTATAAAGTAGATAATCACATTGCCGGATATTTGAAGCTTAATATTGGTGACGCGCAAACAGAAACAATGGGTGAGGACTATTTAGAAATTCAAAGGATTTACTTCTATAAAAACTATCAAGGTGGAGGAAGAGGGCACACATTTATCCAACTGGCACTCGATAAAGCTCGAGAACTGGGGAAAAGTAAAGTTTGGTTAGGTGTGTGGGAACACAATCAACAAGCATTGTCATTTTATAAGAAACATGGATTCAAAGTGACTGGGCAACATGAATTTATAACTGGTGATGTCGTTGATATAGATTTAATCATGGAAAGACAGGTTTAGCATAGAATATGTTGAAACTAGATAAGGGAGTGGGACAGAATTCTTTTGAATTCGTCGTCCCACCCCCGCAAGGATGACTAGAACTGAGAAAAGCTTGATTTATGCGCCTTCTCAGTTCAGTCAGCTACTGCGAATTTGCAAAATAGCTTCATTATATTATTTTTGTCCCGGACTCTTTTCATACTTATTTATGATTAATGATATCTCGCATCAATTGCGTTAATTTTTTTAACGACATATTATTATCGTTTACGAGTGGATGGTTAGAAATATCAGTTAATGAATGATGTATTAAATTATTGTGCAATAATGCCTCATCCGTATACCAAACTTTAGCTAAACTATTCATAACATCATCATATACACCACGTTCTTGTTGATAAGCCACATGATTTGGTGTGTAAAGACATACCTTTTTGCCAATCGTTAAAGCATCAAAGATAATTGAAGAATAATCGGTAATTACAACATCCGATATTAATATTAAATCTTGAGTTTCAATATGACTTGTTGCTTCAATTGCACCTTCAGGAAGGGTCATATCATCTTCAACATGACCTTTGAAAATAACGTGGTATGCTTCCAATAATTCTGGAGAGATGGTCATTAATTCTGTAGCATCTTTATCCGCATGCCACGTAGGTGCATATAATAAAATTGGCTTTGTTCGATCCACATTTAAGGCATCTTTAATTTTTTTCTGATGATTTTTATCATTTTGATAGTGGCATAAATAACTTATTCTTGGATAACCATATGAAATCAGTTCCGTATGTTGATTTGGAAATGCTGTTTCAAATAAGCCTGTAGCAGCCTCGGAATCTGTTAAAAGGTAGTCTTGTTTTAGCCATTTATTATATTTACGTGCCTTATAATTGTAGATATTTTTATTTTGGTCTGGTTCTTTGCTATCTAGGAAGAGCTTTTTGATTGGTGTTCCATGCCATAATTGAATCACAGTGCCATTTGGTTTAAATTCATCGGGCATATAACTTTCAATAACGACAATTTTGGCAGTTTCTATTAATTCTTTATTATTTTCTGCATCAGTAGGTAAAAAGTATGGTCCACGTCGATCATTTGTGATGAAATAAGCTTCAGTAGTAGGGTTTCTCTTCACAAAATAATTGAATAAATATTTAGAGTTACCTCTATAACCATAATCAAATCCTAAAAATACAACATGATTTTTAACTTTTGAGGGATCTTTATCATATACATAGCTTAGATTACGATGCTTTTTTAAGGTATGATTTTGCATCTTTCTATAAATCCATTTGGGTAATTTAAATTTAGTAGTGATAAGCCAACTATCTACAAAGCGCATTTCATCTTCTTTACCCGGATATTTAAACTTAGAATATGGAATAGGATGTCCATGAATATAAGCTAATTTATTTAAATCAAAGTGATTAATTTTTTTAATATCAAATGTATCTAAGGAGTTCCAAAATGCATTGCTTGTCGGACATTCATGAATAAAATTAAAAACGACATGATTATCAATATCGATTTCATCTTTCAAAACAGTAACGACGGCTAAATCCATAATAGAATGGATATCATATTTAGATAAATGGAATAAAGCACGTTCAATATTGAAAATGATATTAGGATAATGATTGATATTTTTCATCCATGATAAAAAAGTTAATGTATCATCGCCAAAATAGCGACAGTCATTTAAATATAAGTCATTTAACGTATAGTCTACTGCGATTGAATTATGTGTTGCAGCGACAGCTTCCAACATATCATGATTGATTTTAATATCATTTGAATAAGGAATGAAATGTGAATAACCAGCTGATTTCGCTTTGTTTAGTTGTAATGCAAGATGGCGCATATTTGAAATATTTATTTGTTTAATCATCATACATTGTCCTTTAACTCTTAAATTTCTTAAATATATTTTACCATGTGACTAAGAAAAATTCATATTTACAAAAATGGCATCATTGATAAATTAAAAAGTTTGGGAAATTTTGTTGAAAAAAGAGGATTTTTAATTTGTTAAAAATTTAACAAAAATTTTATAAAAAGTACTATATAGTATTGTCATTTAAGTGGAAAGATGGTATATTTTTATTGTGAAAAAGTTCACAAGACTTAAATTTGTGAAATCTAGCATGATTAACTTGTCGACAAACTAATTAACCTTATAACAGTTAGAAATATGCTCACATTTCAATTGTTAAATCGCTAGAATGTTCATTAATACAAACTAAAGGAAAGAAGAGTCAAAATTATGTTAGTTCAAACATTTGATCCATTTGATAATTTGGTATTATCTAGCTTAATCGCAGCAGTACCTATTATTCTATTCTTATTATGCTTAACTGTATTTAAAATGAAAGGTATTTACGCTGCAATCACAACTTTGGTTGTTACATTGCTTATTGCCATCCCGTTCTTTAAATTACCACTTGGTATTGCAACAGGTGGCGTTGTCGAAGGTTTCTATCAAGGTATTATACCTATTGGTTATATTGTCATGATGGCAGTATTACTATACAAAATCACTCAAGAATCTGGACAATTTAATACGATTCAAGATAGTATTACAAGTATTTCACAAGACCAACGTATCCAATTATTATTAATCGGTTTTGCGTTCAATGCGTTTTTAGAAGGTGCAGCTGGATTTGGTGTACCAATCGCAATTTGTGCGTTATTACTTGCTCAACTAGGATTTAGACCATTACAAGCTGCAATGTTATGTTTAGTAGCGAATGCTGCTTCAGGTGCTTTTGGTGCCATCGGAATTCCAGTCGGTGTGGTAGATACACTTCACTTACCAGGTGGCGTTCATGCAATGGGTGTATCACAAACATCTACATTAACATTAGCAATTATTAACTTCTTTATACCATTCTTACTTATCTTTATCATTGATGGTTTAAAAGGTGTTAAAGAAACATTACCAGCTATCTTAGTTGTATCAGTAACTTATACATTATTGCAAGGATTATTAACAGTGTTCAACGGACCTGAATTAGCTGATATCATCCCACCATTAGTAACAATGGGTGCTTTAGCTTTATTCTCAAGAAAATTCCAACCAAAACATATTTTCAGAGTGCAAAAAGATGTGGAACCTGAGCCGGCGAAACACCATAATGCAAAAGAAATTATGTATGCATGGAGTCCATTCGTTATCTTAACAATTGTAGTTATGATTTGGAGTGCACCATTCTTTAAAAACTTATTCTTACCAAACGGTAAATTATCGGCATTAGTGCTTAACTTCACTTTACCAGGTACATTCAGTGAAGTGGCTAATAAATCAATCATGTTAAGTTTCAATTTCATTGGACAAACAGGTACAGCGATTTTAATCACAATCATTATCACAGTATTAATGGCTAAGAAAGTAAGTTTCGGAGATGCAGGACGTTTATTTGGTGTCACATTTAAAGAATTATGGTTGCCAGTATTAACAATTTGTTTCATTCTTGCTATCTCTAAAATCACTACATATGGTGGTTTAAGTGCAGCAATGGGTCAAGGTATTGCTAAAACTGGAAATGTCTTCCCAGTATTATCTCCTATCTTAGGATGGATTGGTGTATTTATGACTGGATCAGTGGTTAATAACAACTCATTATTCGCACCAATTCAAGCATCAGTTGCACAACAAATTGGTACAAGCGGTTCATTACTCGTAGCTTCAAATACAGTGGGTGGTGTAGCAGCGAAATTAATTTCACCTCAATCAATAGCAATCGCGACTGCTGCTGTTAAAGAAGTAGGTAAAGAATCAGAATTACTTAAAATGACATTACGTTACAGTGTTGGATTATTAATCTTCATCTGTATTTGGACATTTATCTTATCTCTAATTCTGTAATCAATATAAATGAGTGCTTATAAATATAGTTCTTATGAAGATGAGAGCGGCACATAATTCCTAGAAAAATAGCCAGTAAATGAGTTTTTTTATAAATTCATTTACTGGCTTATTTATTGTATAAAAACAGTCTGGGACAAAAATAATATAATAATGCTATTTAGCAAAGTCGCAGTAGCTGACTGAACTGAAAAGGCGCTTAAATCAAGCTTTTCTCAGTTCTAGTCATCCTTGCGGGGGTGGGCGGGGCCCCAACACAAAAAATCAC